>WTKN01000096.1 GCA_011524395.1 Moorena sp. SS36440bin_2 | reverse complement strand
TTGGTAGGCTATGCAGATGCATGGGGAAAACTTATTGATTAGCGTGATTTGCGCGGTCTTGGGGGTTTCCCCCACTCGCGCTTTGCATGGCTGACAAGGCGACCCTGTCTTACGGTAAATTCAAACCACTCGCGCAAAGCATGGCTGACAATGATGATTGAAGAGCGATGCTAATGGTGCGACCCGTGGCGAATTTAATTCGACGACTGTAAGCGCACCATTACCTTCACGCGGGGGTTTCCCCCACTCGCGCTTTGCATCAAGACAATTAAGTATATTTTCTTATCACCCACACCCTACACCCCACCCCCTACACCCCACACCTCACGTCTTTGTTAAAAACCTACCCCTGTGAGAGGGACTGTGGAGGGTGCATCTCATATTTGTAAAAAATACGGGAAGTGTGGGAAGTGTCGGGAGTGTCGGGAGTCTCCGGAGTGTCTGGAATGTGGTAAGTTTGGAGATTTTATTAGAATTTTTGCCTAATTCCATGCATTGAGATGCACCCTCTTTCTCAACCTAAACCAGGATTTTGCTGAGGATTAGAAGAGCCAATAAATTCAGATTGGATCTCCTCCAATTCCAGATCAAGTTTAGTTTTATTTTTTGGTAAACTACTAGATCCAGAAACTTTATTTCCAAGGGTTTGATGGGTTGATTGAGGGGTCGGATTACCCATAATTTCAGACTTCAATTCTTCTAATTCTTGAGCAATCCTTTTATTCAATCCCCCGACTGCAGGCTTTGATGGTACAGTAGGTTTTATCGGTGTAACTGGTTTTTGTTGCCTTAAAGGTGTTGGGGGAGTTGTCTTAAGATGCAAATCTTGACTTACCTCAGCTGCTGATTGATAACGTCTGTTAATAGCCCCTGCTATCATCTTGTCGATGATGCGACCAAGCTGATCACTAATAGGATGACTCAAAACGTTGCGCCATATCCAGACACCCTCCCTGACATCAAATAAATCACAGGGGTGCTTATCGGTCAACAAATGAATACAAGTGATACCAAGACTATAGATATCACTGGCAAAAACTGCTCTACCAATACTTTGCTCTGGTGATACATAACCAAATGAGCCAATCGCTGTCCCAGTTTTGCCTAGACTAGTGCCAGTAGCAGCTTTCGATGCTCCAAAATCAACCAGAACCAGTTGACCAGGGACTTGGGTTGCTCCCCCCACAACAGAAGACCTTAAACCCCTGCGGCGAATAATGTTTTCTGGCTTGATGTCCCGGTGGATGACATGATGTTGATGAACAAATTGCAGCAATGGCAGCAAATCATCCAGTAGCGCCCGAATTTCTGCTTCATTAAATCCACCCCGACTTGCCAGTTCTTGGACTAAGTTTTGTCCATCGATAAACTCTTGCACCAAATACTGTTGGCTATCTTGACAAAAATACGCCAGCAGTTCTGGAATTTGAGGATGTTTGCCCAACTCATCCAGCCGTACCGCTTCGAGGGTGAATAACTCAGCTGCCTTTTGAACCGTGTTAGTTCCCTGGGCTTGGGGAAAAAACTGCTTAATGACGCAGGGAGGTTTGGAAGGTTTATCTTCATCCACAGCCAAGAAGGTTTTACCAAATCCACCTTGACCTATAGGTTTAATCCCTCGGTATCGCTCTTTGAGCAGCAACTTCGAGCCACAGGCAATGCAAAATTTAGTTCCTTCTCGATTTTTGGGATTGGGGCAAGTGGGATTGAGACAGTAGCTCATTATACTGGTCAGCAGTCGGGCTTTTATCTATAATTATATATTGCCCTATCTAAGAACAGATATTTTTGAGGCTATATTCCCTGATTGCTACTCCCTGTTTCCTGTTCCCTGTTCCTTGTTCCCTGTTCCCTTTGCCATATGTTCCATAATTGCTTGTCGGAACCCCAATACTACTAAAGTATTGGACAGGGTTAAAAAAAACTCAGCACTGCCATGTAGCCAATCCACATCAGCTAATGCTTCCTGATAAACTACCTCTGAATAAATCCCAGCTGGAATGGTAATAAAAACAAACACCAAGAGGACGTAAAATCCGATTAGCGCTAAACGGGGTGTTTGTCCAGAACGAGTGATAAACCACAAGAATCCTAGGTAAGGAAATAGGGAAATAGCAAATAATGTTTCTTTAGAAATCATCTGAAGATCAGGAAAAATGCTCGAGTTGTCATGATTTGTAAAACTTATCCCTGGCATTGGTAGCAACCTTACGCTGAACGCCAAATCCACCAAGCTGCTCCACAGAGGGTAAAGTTACCTACAACCGTCATTGCTGCTTGGAGTGTAACCATCCACTCCAGGGATTGTTGGTTGTCAAAAAAGTGCCAGGTGATAGCACACATAGCACTGACCAATGCTGGTAACATGGCAAAAGACAATGCCCACCATGCACGATTGCCAGTAATTTCACCATAGGTCCAGATTAACCAAATTGCAGCGATCCACTCGATAACACTGGAAATGTGAATAATCCAAGTTGGAATTGATAGAGCATGCATAAAAAAACTTAGTACTAAAGACTAATGGGTAATGGGTAATGGGTAATTGCTTATGAGTAATCACAATTAGTAATTTTAAAATTACTAATTTAAAAGTTACCAAAACCAAAGCTTGATAATAGTGATGCTTCTAGACATCCTCTTATCTCCACTTTACTTGTGTGATTATACCAAGATTATACCAGCTACTTTACATAAACTTTAAAATATTATTTACTTGTTTGATTATACCAAGATTATACCAGCCACTTTACATAAACTTTAAAATATTATTCGTAGTAATGCCTAATTTTAAATCTGATCATGACAAATACGATCATTACTAAATAGAATAGGATAATCAATTACACAATTAAAAATTCCTGATGTTATCGTCGGGATTAAAAATAGTCTGATGCTTGTAAATATGACATCACAAGATGTTTTTCAAAAAGGTGGTTTCGAAAGCAGTGATTTTACCAATTGGCAGACTATCGGCGATGCTAGACTTGAAACAGATGCATTTGGAATCACCCCAACTCAAGGAAGCTACCAAGCATTAATTACCAATGGAAACCAGTCTGTCAGCATTGATCAACTGGAAAAATTCTTGGGGTTAAACACAACAGAGTTAGATCAACTAGGCAATGGGAATGTTAATCAAGGCTCAGCTATCCAATTCATACCAATTACTGTAGAAGCTGGGGACATTTTGACCTTTGATTGGAACTTCATCACGAATGAGAACACCTCTAACAATGTTTATAACGATTTTGCCTTTGTCTCTATCTCTTCAGGGGACCTGTTGGAACTAGCAGATACAACTAGTGACTTTGTCGCCTCCACGACTTCTTTTAATTCACAAACTGGCTACAAAACATTTACTTACGAGTTTACAACAGCTGGCACGTTTACCTTCAGTATAGGAGTTGTGGATATGGCCGATTCTACCGTTGATTCTGGGCTGCTGATTGATAACCTCACACTGAATGGCTTGATATTTGAAGATAACTTTGACCCGGATAGAGATAATAGCCAATGGGCAGAAGTTAGCAATGGTGAAGTTAATACCAACTTTGGTGGCGATGGCAACTCCCTTTGGTTTGATGGCGGTTCTGCAGAAGATAACTCCCGTTATGCTATTACCCAAGCCCTAGATGTTTCCCGTGGCGGTACTATTTCCTTTGATCTGATCATTGGTAATATCATTGGCAATAGTAATAATGGAGGGGAGAATGCCGATTCTGGGGAAGATATCGCTCTTGAATATTCCATTGATAGCGGTATCTCTTGGGTAAGACTAGGTTTGTATGACACAGAAGACTACATCAGTTGGACAACTATTACTGAGAGCATTGACACCGATGCTATAACTAGTGCTACTCAGTTCCGCTGGCTACAGGTTAACCATAGTGGTTCTGGATTTGATAACTGGGCTATTGATAATGTACATATTGATTTGCTTTAGATTATGAATCACTATAATCATCTGTTTTATTTAATTAATGTAAAATCAATAACATAAAAGGTAAAAAAAAAAAGTAAAAATGGAAAATGGAAAAAGCCTAGAATAAATTTACATACATGCTTAATTTAAATGCCTAGGTTTACCATTTCCCCTTCAAATGGATAAATTAATCTGATGATTGTCGTATTTTTTTTATATCAATCCTTAGTTCAATTAAGAGCTGCTATCTCTAGTTTAGATAATAGCTCTTTTTCAACGTATTCCATGTGATGTAAATCCTCAGCTACAATTAGTAGAGTAACATCCCCTTGAGTTTGTAAGGTGTCAAATTCATAAGGAAAAACAAAATTATGAGTACTATTACCCTGGTAGATTAAGGAACCAATCTTGTCCCGTAGGGTGCTAAAACTACAGGGTTCGATTTTAAGTCTCAAGACCTTCCAGCATCCATCGTAGTCACTAGAACCAAACAACTTGTCAAGAATAAAAAACGCAAAGGACGATCCATTCAGTCGGGCGTTGTTTTCGATCGGAAATATTCCTTGATCTGTGACAATATAATCGATGCCTAAGATGCCAAGATAGCCATCATCTCGCATCTGCTGGGCGATTTTGAAGGAGTAATCGCGAATTAACCCTTCTATCCGGCTTGAATAGGGTTTTCCTTTCACGTTACCGATATGTTTTAACCCATGAAACAGCTGGCATGTTATGCCCAGATGAGCAATTTCTCCATTGCTGCCAATCATCCACTGGTCATTGGGGGATGTAATGACTTTGAGGAATGGCTCAATTAAAAAACAACTCTCTCCCGATGTCAGCATTTTTGGGATATGAGTGTCGAGGTTACTGCTGTTGACTTGATAAAGTGATGAGCCTACAGACCCTTGTGCGCCCCTGATCAGTAACGTCTCATAATCCTTAAGCCAACCTAAGATTTCCTCTCGCAATTCTGTCTCAAAATCCTCAGAGTATGATGATTTACTCAGGATAGTTCCTGGTACTGTGGGAATACCAAGAGACTGACACAGGGACTTGAAGGTGGACTTGTCAAAGTACTTTAAGGTAATAGACTGATCACAGCCAAAAAAAACGGCATCAATGGTTGACGCCGCCTCTTTATCTACATCTGCCGAATAATAAGGAACAAACACCAACGGTTTTCCTATAGATGCAAGAAATGCTCTAACTTCATCCGCTTTTTGCATTATCAGCTCTGAGAGCAGTGCTGGTTCATTTTCACGGTTGAAGGCAAATACTTTCTGGGGTCCTAAGCCAAGATTTTTAAGCCAGTCGTAGTACTCTGCATCCAGATTTCCAGGAATCATCACGACATCGTCTGAACCAGCTACAGCTAGGGCTCGTGACGCCCAAGGTTCGAGTGTATTCTTGCCCTTAAAGTGGGGTTGACTTCGGATATCAAAGGCAAATACCCTTACTTGATCGGAATTTGAGGAAATCAAGTCCAGAATAGAGCTTGATTTTGCGATCGCATTTGAGTTTACCCTTGAGTTCAATTCATCCTCTTGATGGGTGTGATTACCAATTAACATTTTGCTGGCAACAGCACTATCCATATGCTTACTCCATACAGACCTAACTACGACTTATTACAATTTACAAAAGAGCGACATGAAAAATGAACCTATCTCCGTCTAGGAGTAGGACAAACCGTGCCCGCTGCTACCCTCGCACTTAACTCTTAGCAGTTAACCATAAGAACTGCTCTAGAGTCAAGACCCTATCCCACAAGTGTTACTCATGGGATATCTTAAATACACCCTGTTTTGATGAGGGGTTATGGACACAAAATTAGCGGCAATTGCCAAGTGCGCTTAAGCGCTCCTACAGGATACGCGATCGTAATCCTATAACTTTAACTGCTATAAAAATGAAATTTCGACTGATTTTTTTAACATTTTCTCATAATAATTAAGTGTTAAGTGTTAGGTATTAGGTATTAGGTGTTAAGTGTTAGGTGTTAGGTGTTAGGTGTTAGGTGTTAGGTGTTTAGTGTTTGGTGTTAGAACGGGAACAGATACAAGCAAGAACCTGATGGGTCACTTGGGATTTCTTGTAGAACTGTTGCGGAGTAATAGCCCTTGGACACTGACTGTAGGGTTGGATCAAGTAGTGCTATCCCTTAGCTCACGGAGTTAGGGGACGCGGGGCAGGTATAGGTTTTACCATAGTTATTGTGTCTTTAGGGAGAGCCAGCGTCCTCCTGGCCAAAGTTCTGGCTTCCAACTTTTTGGTCAATTTGGGTTTTACAACTTTTTTGATATAAAACACTTAAATAGCATAAAAACCCCCTAAAAGTTCGGGAATTATTTTTATAATGGATCATGTATCCAAATCAACATAAACCAATTAGGAGTTAAGCCGTTGCGCTAGATATAGTGATGACGCAACCATTGCCCCCCTACAATTAGGGTTAAGGAACACAAGCAAGGGTAAGTCCTGTCAATAAAAACTAATCACAAATGACTAATGACTATTAGTTACCGATTTTTGGCAAGAGCCGCAATATAAAGGAGTTTTATCAATGAGGCGATGGCGACCCATACTGTTGCTTGTGGCTTTTGTCCTAACTATAGTTCTCTCTAACTGCGTTAGCCCTTCTAATTGGATTGGGAAAAATACCCCTCCCAGTCCTACTCCTACTGTTTCAGAGAGTCCTAGTCCCAGCCCTAGTCCTACTCCAACTCCTACTCCAACTCCTAGTCCTAGCCCTAGTCCTAGCCCTAGTCCTAGTCCTAGTCCAACTCCAACTCCTACTAAACCTCCTACTAAACCTCCTAAGGATTCCAAGGGCAGGACTATCGTTTACGGAGCAGTGGGACAACCAGAAAACCTAGAACCGGGTAATATCAGCGACCGGGAATCCCTAGTTGTCCAGAAACAAATTTACAATCGCCTGGTGGAATACAAGCTGGGAACCATTGAACTGGAACCGGGATTAGCTACTGATTGGGAAGCGTCTCGCAATAGTAGAGTTTGGACATTTAAATTGCGCCAAGGGGTGAAGTTTCATGACGGCACTGATTTCAATGCTGAAGCAGTTAAGTTCAATGTCGAGCGTTGGTGGAACCGGGAAAACAAATATGGCTATCGCGATAAAGACAGAAAGTATCAAATTTGGGCTGATTTATTTGGTGGCTTCAAGGGAGATTATAAATCCCTATTACAAGATATAGTGATTAAAGATAAGTATACAATTCAATTTGTACTGAAACAGCCCTTAACCATTTTTCCAGCTATGATTGGGTCAGGCTACTTTGGTATCGCTAGCCCAACCGCCATCAAGAAAGCAGGCTCTAAGTATGGTCGCGATTCATCTCTAGCAGTAGGGACAGGTCCCTTTAAATTCAAAGAGTGGCGTAATGGCAAGGAAATTATCCTAGAAAAAAATCCAAAGTACTGGAAACCAAATCTACCATTAGCAGAAAAGGTAATCGTGCGCTTCATCCCCGATATTGCGAAGCGGCTGACCATGTTGAAATCTGGAGAGATTGACTTCACTTCAGACCTAGTTCCTAAGCAATTAGAAAATTTAGTTGGTGAGGCTAACCTCAAATCTATTTTCCGTCCCTCCTTCAACGTTGGATATCTATCGCTAAATACCAACTACAAACCCCTTTCCAAACAAAAAGTAAGGATTGCGATCGCATTAGGAATTAATCACCAAAAGATTGTCGAAAAAAATTGGCAGGGTTTAGGAGAGAGTGATGCTCACTTCACCCCACCCCTACTGGATTGGTCTGAGTCATCTAATTTTGGTAGCTATAAATATGATCCACAGCTAGCCAAACAACTGCTGAGGGAAGCTGGCTACGCCAAAGGCTTTGACCTTGAACTCTGGTATATGAAAATTTTCCGCCCCTACTATCCTGATCCGAAAGCGATCGCCCAAGCAATAGCTGATGACTTAGGTAAGATTGGAATCAAGGTTACTTTAAAAACCAAACCCTGGAAAGATTATCTCAAAGACCGACAAAAGTCTCCTGGTTTCCAAGGGTTTATACTTGGTTGGACTGGGGAATATGGGGACCCAGATAACTTCTACTATTCCCACTTCGGTCCCAATGCTACTGCTGATCTTGGACGTTGGAAAAATAACCAAATCCTACGGCTATTGGAAAGCGGTCGTAAGACCCAAAACCAGGATGCTAGGGCAAGAATCTATCGCCAAGTGGATAAAATTTTATTTGAAGAAGCCGTGCGCATTCCCATTGTCCACTCCCAACCGCTTTTAGGTAAGCGAGCCAATATTCAAGGCTGGAAGCCCAGTCCACTGGGTTCAGAATCCTTTGAAACTGTGGATAAGAATTAGAGAGAACACTTTGACACTCCCCGCGTTTTAGACCGGGGAGTGTCAAGATCACAACTGTCATCCTATGCTATTGTCCTCTGTCAACCCCCCTTCTCACCCACCTGAATCCTTACATCTATAATTCCAGGATAAGCCAGGGGATGTAGACCTCGGCTTGGGGCTGAATTTATTACCCAGTAAGGATTTTAGCTTGTATGTCACCCCCCCAGTAATTAGTCATCAGTTAGTAGTTACTATTCCCGATTCTACTTAACCTAGACACAAAGCCTTACATCTAGAAAACTACTTCTGCCCTATTATTTATTTACTGTTAATACATTTTACATACATTTTAATTATATCAAATCTAATCAGTAATGAGTCTGATAAAAGTACCCTCAAGGGTACTGTGAAAGAATTAGTTTATTGCTGATAATGAAAAGGGAACTGAAATCTAAGCATATGCGCGTAGCGCAGGCTACGCCAACAGCTATGAGCTATCAGCATATGCGCGTAGCGCTCACTACTAGATCAGTGTTTTTGAATAAAATAAGCTGACAGCTGATAGCTCATAGCTGACGCGAGGAGTTTTTGTCGTTCTCATAAATAGGCATAGTTGACCTATTTGTAAAGGCTATAAATCCCAAAAGGTAACTACTTCGATGACAAAAAAAAGGAATACATCTAGAGACGGATTTAGGAACCAGTTAGAAAGTTTTGGGTTAAACAATTTCAATTGGATTTGGCAGTTCATTCAAAGCAACGACTCTCTCAGACGTAAAGTCAACAAAACTATCATTAACAATGCCGTCTACAAAATGCCCACTCGTCCCCATAAGTTAAGTGCGATGGCACCCTATACTTCTTGGGACTCATTAACAGACCGAACCTGGATCGGACGACATTTACCCCCCGATCCAGAGTTCAACAAACCAGGGAACCTTCCCCCTCTCGAAGACCTTGCTGTTTTGTTTCGCAAAAAAGAGGGGAAAACCATCTATTCCGAGAAATCTACCCTGCTGTTTCCCTATTGGGTGCAGTGGTTTACCGACGGCTTTCTGCGCACTGATCGCTACCATAGATTAAAGAATACCTCTAACCACCGCATCGATTTATCTCCCGTCTATGGGTTGAACAGAAAATCGACAGACATGCTGAGATCCCATCAGGGCGGGAAACTGAAAAGCCAGATCATCAATGGTGAAGAATATCCTCTCTTCTATTACGACGATCCAGAAAAAGGAGTGGTCAAACCAGAGTTTGACGGGTTGTATGAACCGCTCAATGATCAGAAGCGACTCGACCCAGCCAAGAAAGCCAAATTGTTTGCCATGGGTTTAGAACGAGCCAATGTCCAAATTGGCTATGTAATGCATAACGTTCTGTGTCTGAGGGAACACAATCGCCTATGTGATTTACTGGCTAAGCATTATCCGGATTGGGATGACGAGCGACTCTTCCAAACAGCCAGAAACATCGTGATGGTGGTAATCATGAAAATTGTGGTGGAAGAGTATGTTAACCACATTAGCTCCTATCACTTTAATTTGATTGTGGATCCCCCAGCGTTTACCAATCAGAGGTGGTATCGCCAGAATTGGATGACAGTGGAATTTAGTTTGGTATATCGTTGGCACAGTGCCCTTCCCGAAACTCTGACCTATGACAGTAAGCCAATTCCCATGGTGGATAGCCTCTGGAATAATGAAATGCTGATCAATAAAGGCTTGGGACCATTGTTTGAGGAGACCTGTTCCCAACCAGGCACCAAAATTGGTTTGTTTAACACGCCAGAATTCCTAATAGATGTTGAATCGAAAAGTATCCAATTAGGTCGTCAAGCTCAACTGGCTAGCTACAATGATTACCGGGAAATGTGTCAGTTTCCTCGGGTGACGGATTTCGATCAGATCACGGCGGATGAAGATACTCAAAGGGAACTAAAACGGTTATACGGTGATGTCAACAAGATTGAATTCTATGTGGGACTCTATGCCGAGGATGTGCCACAAAATTCAGCAGTAGCTCCCCTGGTTGGCCGAATGATAGGAGTTGATGCGTTTTCCCAAGCATTGACCAATCCCCTGTTGGCAGAAAATATTTTCAACGAAGAAACCTTTTCCCCGGTCGGTTGGGAAGTAATACAAAACACAAATACTCTCTCAGATTTGGTAAACCGCAATACTCCACAGCAAGATAAAAGCTATAAAGTAACATTTTACCGTAATACCTAAGCAAGGTATCGGGTATTGTCAAATAAAATTCCAAGGAAAAATCGAATAAAAAATTAAATAAAATTTTTTCCTTGGTCTCTGATTGAGAAATCACCGGTTAAGTAAAATTTGATTATCAATCATCAGCTATCTGCTCACGTAATTTGACAGTACCCGATCAAACCCACTGGTATCCTCAAGGAGTTTTGAAAACAACCAATTCCTAAAAAATTTTATATAAAAAAATAACCATGAAGCTATTTACAGAATATCCGGAAAAGGACGAACGAAACTATTACGACCTTGTAGCCGAGCAAGTCATGCTTCAGATGGATAAGCTTTACAAGGATCAGGAACGGGCTTTGCGAGACACCCATGCCAAAACCCACGCCTCGGTGGAGGGAAACCTAGAAATTTTTGATTTTGATGAACAGAGCATTAAAAACGAACTGGCAAAACGAACTCGCCTTACTCAAGAACAACTGAATGGGATTTCCCTCAAGCAAGGACTTTTTGCGACCCCGAAACAATATCCTGTTCAGCTACGATTTGCCAATGGGCGAACAAAGGTTGAAAACGACTATGTCGAAGACACACGCTCAATGTCTGTGAAAGTGATTGGTGTTGAAGGAGAAAGCCTAGAACAAAGCTACGAACCAAACACTCAAGATATTATTGTTCAAAATGCCAAGATATTTTTTATCAAAACCATCAAAGATTATTATGAATTTTTTGGCTCCATAGTTGAGTCAGAGCAAGCTGCCCAGAAGTGGCTCAGGAGTCATCCTAGGCAATTGCTAGCCCTAGCTAAAGTAACAGCTCGAACCCCAAAGAGTTTATTAACGGAACGGTATTGGAGTGGTTCCGCTTATGCCCTTGGACTCAAATCAGATTTTGATCAGTCTCAACCGGGGTTAGTTCCTGTTGACTATCCCGCCGTGATTAAATATGCGTTTACCCCTGTTTCATGTCAGGCTCCCCATCAAAGCATGGGATATCAGTCCCGACCAGGTATTTCCAAACTTCCCTTCATCAATCGCCCCAAGGCTCTGGGATTAGATGAAAGCAAACCGGACAATTACTATCGAGATGAGCTGATCGAACAACTATCAAAAAGTGATGCCCTTTATTGCTGGGACTTTGGGATCCAATTCCAAACCAACCCGAAAATGTCCATCGATGATGTCACAATTCGTTGGAGTGAGAAGAAGTCACCATTTTTTACGGTTGGTCGCCTTACCGTCAAGCATCAGATCATCGATTTTGAGAAACAATACGACTCTGCTGAAAACCTGCGATTTTCCCCGTGGAATGGCTTAGTAGTTCATCGTCCTGTGGGAGCTCTCAACCGGCTCCGTAATGTAGTTTATCCGATTGTGGCTAAGTATCGTTATCAAAAACGGGGACTGAACTACTAGTTGTTAAAGTTAAACATACATGTTAAAAGTAACAAGTAATATGTTACTTGTTACTTGCCAATTTTAAATTTTTAAGTAACAAATAAGGAACACCCAAGAATTATACCCAGAGAATTATAACTATTCAACCGGACTCCATATTATACCAAATCCCCTTGACTGAGACTCTATTCAACAAAATCAAAGTCCTTGCCTAGATAGGATTTGATGATTTGTGTAACTACACTATGATAACCGGATTTGGTATTAGTTGTTTTCTGGTAAGCCTCTGAGCCGGGAAATGATACTCCCCATACCAATAACTAAAAGTCCCAATATCACTGAGGGTTCGGGAACACTGATAGGAACAGACCTGATACTCAGGGCATTAATCGCGAAAGGTACATCAACGCCCTCTTCTTTGGCATTCAGCACCAAGGTTTTGATGTCACCACTGCTATCAAAAACGCCAGTAAAGATTACGCCGCCGCCAGCATTTATCTGGCTGACACCTGGACGTTCAAAACTTCCTAGACTATTTCCCAAGCTATCAAACGCTTCAATGGTTGCTATGTAGTCAAAAATTTCTATAGGATCGGATTGAACTTGTGTCCCAACACCAAAGACTGGAGTATCAAAGGTAATAGTCAGTGGACCAGGATTACCAAGACCTGTAAATAGAAGCGCATCCCCTACATCAAATGCACCAGGGAAAAAAGGAGTTTGATCAATACGCGCAAACTCTCCAGCAGGGATGTTGAAATTTAAATTAAGACCCCCAGGTGAAGTCGCTGAAAATGGGTTAGGTAGGGTGGGTAAAGGTGGTCCTACAAGATCCTCAGGAACCTCAACTAGTTCAGACCAATCTAGGAAATCATTAGGGTTTAAGGCTTCTCTAGTATCTACAAATGTTGCGGCTTGGGCAGTACTTGTGAATAATACAGTTCTTATGGCAGTTGCTAGTAATGTTTTCATACCAAATCCGGTTCATATATAGCGTTTATTGCAGTTATGAGGTACATTATGATTTGACACTAATTTCCTTATAATCCTCTTTAGTATTGCCTATTGCCTATTGCCTGAAAGTGATAAGCTTTGTTTTCATTAATATTATAATTTATCTAGCTTACTTATCTAAATAATCACATCAAGCATAGGTAATAAAGTTTATGCTTTTTAATATAGCATTATTAAAACATATTTGGTATCAAAATTGATTTAGTATTACGATTAGATCGAGTCCAATTGAATAATTATACTTGTTTTAGAGAGTGTAAGTATTCAGCTTGTAATAATTTATCGTTCGACTTCTTAACCTTTGATATCCAGCCTTGAGCTGAATTCAAAATCTCTGAGTAAGGAACTGTGGTTTCGGATAGCATGTCAAAAAAGAAAGGTGAGCAATATTTTGGAAATACTTTGTTCATCATTCTTGCAAAATTCATTCTCAAAACATACTCAAAAAATAACCACTTGGATAAAGGAAAAGTATACTCTGAGAGTTCTAACAAGGCTTGACCATCTGCGAGTCGATGCTTCGTAAACTCAGGAACTACCTTGACTAAGTTATCAGAATAATCATTCAAAAGTTTATTCAAAACTACAGCATCTTCTAAAGCAGAATTACAACCTTGCCCAATAAATGGGGATACTGCATGAGCCGCATCTCCCATAATCAAAACGCTATCACCGTAGTGATAGCGGTTGCACCAAACTCTACTAACTTTAGAGATTGGTTTTTTAAGAAAAGCTTCCACTTCTACGTCAGAGATGCTCTTACCTATCTCTGGAAAATTATCACTAAAGAATTGCCGCACATCCTCTGTGCTGGAAAGACTTGTTACCTGATTGTTTTCGTGGGGAAAAAAAACAACACCGCTAACTGTCTTATTCCGTTGTGGTACTGCTAACATGGTGATCCGATCCTCAGTTCTCCATCCATGCATATTACCCAGTTTCAGGTTGTGTCCTTCTTCTGATGGGCCAGGTAAGAAGACCGTTTTGTATTGACTACGAACGTAGTTTTGTTGACACTTAAAGCCTTCTGTTTTCAGCAAATGCTTTCTTACCACTGAACCGCAGCCATCTGCACCAATCAACAGGTCATAATTAACGATTAACTCTTCTGTTGTCTCGTTCTCAAAGGTCACAGTTTTCGTTTTCAAATCAACCTGAGTACATTTAGAGTTAAAGTGGATATTAAGTTGACTGTCGTCAAATTTTTTAGTTAGTTGCTCTAACAGGTTAATCACCAAAGCAGTACGGTCAATACCAATCAGCGGTTTCTTTTTTGATACAAACTTACTCTTGCCATTTTTGATGTGAAAAATCGTACCTGTGATTTCTACCCCTTGAGCTTTAACGACTTCTTCTAATCCATCAATTTCTCTCAAAGCCCTCAGTCCACGTTCGCTAAGGGTGATGGGGTAGGCTCTGTAGTTAGAGAAAGAAATTGTTCTGGGATCACTGCGGCGGTCATAGATGTCGATTTTATAGTTACCACGAGGTAACAAGTAATGACACAGTAAAACTCCACATGGACCTGATCCAACAATCAGAACTTTTGTTGTCATTTTGTTAATCAGAAATGCACTTCACTTAAATAACTATCCTTGGAATGATCCAGGGCGATTTCATTATAAAAACTGCCAAAATATCTGTAAGGCCAAATTGGCTTGTTCTTTGTGCCTGATCCATGTTCTCAAATCCTGCATCTCGATCAATATTCAGAGCTAAAGTAACTTCTCAATTACCCCTGCACCCCAGG
>WTKN01000052.1 GCA_011524395.1 Moorena sp. SS36440bin_2 | reverse complement strand
TGGGTCATGCTTTTCCACCACAGATCTTGTACGTTACGTTTTAGTGCGGCCCCGTAGGGTCCATAGTCATACACTGCTTGCAAACCTTCATAGATTTCACTGGACGGATATAGGAATCCATACTCCTTGGCATGGGCAATGATAGTGGGTAGGGGGAGAGACTGCATATAATTTTTCGGCATTGCTAAAAAGGTAGAGACAAGTTAGATTAAGTACATTCACCAACAGTATTTTAGTTATGTACAATCATACATCTGCTCCCCCAACGAAGTGCCCACGTTGCCAATGTGAAACTTTTGTCAAAAACGGCAAGAATAATAACAAACAACGTTACAAGTGTAAGCAATGTACTTATAATTTCTCCATAGATAAGTTAAAACATGGTATTGATCAACATTACGTAAAACAATGCTTACAACTATACCTAGAAGGCATGGGCTTTAGAGCTATAGAACGGGTAGTTGGTGTAAGCCACGTGAGTGTTATCAATTGGGTTAAGCAGTATGGGAAAGCACTCAAGAAGGTCACTGAGTCAGGGAAAAACATATCAGCTGTTGAGCTAGATGAGCTTTGTAGCTACGTAGGTAGTAAAAAAAAAGCTCTGGATCTGGCTAGCTGTAGATAGAGCCGACAAGCAAGTATTGGGCTTTACGCTTGGAGATCGAAGTGCAGAGACAGGAGATAAGCTTTACAAAGCCTTAAAAGACTTTGAGATATCGAGTTATTATACAGACTATTGGACTGCCTATGAAAGTATGCTCTACAAAGAGCATCATGTGCAGAGTAAAGCAGCAACTTATACGGTAGAGAATATGAACGGCTTGGTACGTCATTATTTGGCACGTTTTCAGAGGAGAAGCAAATGCTATTCAAAGTCCATAGCCATGGTAGAATACTCATTAAAGCTACTCTTTAATAAACTATCTATTAAAAATTAGCAATGCCGAAAAGCGTAATTTTCCTCCAAAACCTTGCAGAAAAAGTCAGCCACTATGCTAGGAAAATCTCCCAATCAAACACAAACCGATCTGTTCAAAAGCTTATTAAGCCATTTGCTCAATCCCCAACACCCCCTCTATCGATTAGCCCATGGAATCCCTTGGAAGAAGATAGAAGATGAGTTTTCCCCTCTCTATGGACGCGTGGGTTTACCTAGCCACCCTGTCAGAAAAATGGCTGCTTTACTCATGCTCAAGCACCTCTATAACCTCAGCGATGAGCGCGTAGTAGAGCGGTGGGAAACAGATCCCTACTACCAGTACTTGGCTGGTGAAGCCACCCTACAGTGGGGACAACCCTGTGCCGCTAGTGACTTAGTCCACTTTAGACATCGGCTAGGAGAAAAAGGAATAGCCAAGCTATTTGCCCTCTCTATTGCTCTGCATCATGACAAGGTCAACAAAGCGAAAGAGCTCATCGTAGACACCACCGTGCAAGAGAAAAACGTCACCTTCCCCACTGATGCCAAGCTGTATAAGAAAGTCATTGAGCAGTGTAATCGTATCGCCAAAAGATGTGGCGTTCGGCTACGCCAGAGCTATCGGTTTGTAGTACAACGCTTGCACTATGCCCAACGTTACGCGCACCTGCCTAGGCAGGCTAAAAAGGCCAAGAAAGCCTTAAAAAAACTCCGCACGTTAGCAGGACGCCAAGTGCGGGATCTCCAGAGGCAGTTGGCTAACCTAGGCAAACAGGAGCTCTATGCTCCTCTTGTGCAAACGATGGAGCGTATTGTGGGCCAACAAAGAGGGGATAGGAACAAGATCTATAGCCTACATGCGCCAGAGACAAGCTGCATCGCGAAGGGGAAAGCGCATAAGAAGTATGAGTTTGGGAGCAAAGTCTCCGTGGCGAGCTTGTCGGGCAGCAACGTGGTAGTAGGGATATCGAGTTTTTCAGGCAATCCCCATGACAGTAAAACATTAGCCCCTACGCTGGCTCAAGTGGCGCAGTGGACGGGTCGTGATTACGAACGAGTGCTGTTAGACAAGGGCTATCGCGGCCATGCTCAGGTAGGGGCTAGGGAGGTGATCATGCCTGGGAAGAAGCGCCATGGTAGTACATATGCCCTGCGTAGACACAAACGGCTGTGTAAGCGTCGCTCCGCGATAGAAGCGGTTATAAGTCAGCTGAAAAGCGAACACAGGCTGGGTAGCAACTATCTCAAGGGTAGTGTAGGAG
>WTKN01000089.1:23255-74004 GCA_011524395.1 Moorena sp. SS36440bin_2 | reverse complement strand
GATTCCCGATTCCCGATTCCCGATTCCCGATTCCCGATTCCCGATTCCCGATTCCCTAATCAAAATAAAAAAAATTCGGTCAAGTTCTGGTTAATTCCAATCCTTGACCGAATTATTTCTTGTAATAGTCAAGAGCCCTAGGATTCTTGACTATGTGTTCACCAAATCAACAACATACAAACTTAGATATTAGACTTCAGACGTCGTACTTTCTCATGAGTTTTGACCTGTGGCCAGGGATTGGAATCCCTGGCAACTTGCTATCTTAATCTACCAACAGATGTCGAATCAAAATACTGATAACCTCACCAGGATTTCCGGTAGGTTGAGGAGCACTCCACTCATGAACTTGGGCGTAGCCACGGCCATAAAGATTATAGATTGTGACCCGCACGGTTTTGGGAGAACCGATCAATATATGTTTGATTTGCTCCCGTCCTGGCTGGGGTTGGCCAAATAATTCAGGGAGATTAGGATTGTTGGGATTATACTCAAAATTTGGGAGAAAGTTTTCGATGTCCATAATTTTTTTTGCTGTTGTATTTGTGACATTTTTATAGTAATAATAATTATTTATATTGTCAAGTATTTTTGTTTTTTTTGTGATATTTATTTTTCGTGAGGGGGTATATAAAAAAAATTAGTATTTTTTTACTGATGTTTCTAATTAGCGATCGCTTAGAGCTTGTCTGAGAAGTCCCATTTGCTACATTTAAGCCCCCTAAATCCCCCAATTTTGGGGGACTTTTAGAAGCCAATTGACTCTTGTCTCCCCCCAAAGTTGGGGGGCTAGGGGGGCAAAATTCAGTATCAAAAAATTTTTCAAATATCCTCTTAGCCTAGCCTAAGGCAAATCCCATAGCGCCTCTTTCATAGCATCGCATTTTTTGATAAATTCTAAATTCGAAATTCTATCGTTTATACTAATAGTATTGAGCTACCTATGATTTTTTTCCTACTCCCTGCTCCCTGCTCCCTGCTCCCTGCTCCCTGCTCCCTACTCCCTGCTCCCTGCTCCCGAAATTGCTATAATTAAACCTATCCAACATAATTACCTATAAATTATGGCAGTATTGTCCCTTTTGGCTAGTTTAGAACTATCGAAAGTAGCGTCACCGTTGTTAGGTATTATTGCGGGACAAGCAGGGAAGCATATAATTAAATCTCTGACTAAAAGCGATATCGAAAAAGCCATCAAAGCCGGAGCAGAAGCCGTTGATCAATGGGACAAACAACTGGATAGTCAACAGCGCTTATTTTTTCACGCTCCCCCGGATGGCTGGAAGGGAGTTAGTAGGTTTTTGCGCGACTATTTTACTAATTCTGCTGTTTTAGCGGAATTACAGAAACCCTTACTTAATCAAGGTAAGCCAGACCGGGAGATTTTAAGCACGGTATTTCAACAAGAAGCAGAAGCCAAGACTATTAAACTAAATCAAGACAGTCTCAAGCCTTGGATAGAGACATTTATTAATGCTTATTTTCAGAAGACTGATACTTATATAAAATTTCAGGTAGCTAAACAGGATTATAATCAACAGTTAGCTAACTGGTTTGATGATGTTAAATTTGCTGGCATTGCTGTGCCTGGGCAAGAAGTAAAAAAATCCGAGAAGTTAGCTCAGATTTTTGTAATGCCAGATGTCGTGGAAGACGTATCAACTGCTGGCGCTTGGGAGCGGGAGTTGTTAGCAGCTGGTAGTGGGGAAAAAGCAGAAAGGGCACTATTGGAAAAGACAACTGGGCGGAAATTCTTGGCTGAGCAGTTATTGACTCAAAGTCAGTCGAGACGAGTGGTAATATTAGGTGCGCCAGGCTCTGGTAAAACCACATTGATGAGCTATTTTGCAGTAATGTTAGCTCAGCAAAATCCTGACATTTTAGGATTAGATGGTGATACCGACTGGCTACCGATTTTAATCAGGATGCGAGACTTTGCGAGACATCTCGATAAAAGCCTGATCGACTATGCTCGGATATTTGCGGAAAACACCATGTCAGTGAAACCGTTACCAGTGGGATTTTTTGAGCATTGGTTGTCTGATGGTAGAGCCTTGATATTGCTGGATGGTTTGGATGAAGTCGCAGAAGAGGCTAAACGCCATGATGTAGTCAGGCGCATCGAGAATTTTTTAGGACAGTTTGACAGAAATCGCGCTATTATTACATCTCGCCCTGCTGGTTATCGACGGGACTTTTTCCGCACTGAAGAATTTCCCCACTATCAACTCCAACCCTTTGATGACCAGAAGATTTCAGCATTTATTGATAACTGGTATAATAGTCGGTTTCAAGACCAAGCAGAAGCAGAAAGGCGCAAGCAAAGTTTACGAAAGGCTCTGGAGGATAATGACCGAATTAAGCTATTGGCACGAAATCCGTTACTGTTGACAATTATTGCATTAATTCATCGGTATCAAGCGGTATTGCCCAAAAAACGCCATAAGCTTTATGACAAGGCCGTGGAGACCTTGTTAATCAATTGGGATCAGCCTAAAGACTTAAGTAGTGATAAGCGGTTGAAGTATTTCGATGTCGAGGATGATTTACGCCGGTTGATGGAATCCCTGGCTTATTGGATTCATACCCAGGGAAATGTTGAAGATAACGACAGTGGCACCCTGATTGACCGGGATGAGTTGATTGATCAGTTGAAGCAGCAGATTAAAGACTTGAAGCAGGTGCAGCCCCATCAGGCCGAGAAAGAGGCGAAAAGATTTGTGGAATTGATTCGGGAGCGCACTGGTTTATTAAATGAGCAGGGGCAAGATTGTTATGGCTTTGTCCATAAAACCTTTCAGGAATATTTGTGTGCTGAAGAGATTAACTATCAAGCGGATAATGAGAGAGATTCTGAGATTGTTTTGGATCCGATTCGGGAGCATTTGCATGACTCCCACTGGCGCGAAGTGTTATTATTGCTGATAGCACAACAAAAACCGAAAAACGCGGCAAAGGCGATTCGAGCAGTATTGACTAATAATAGTAACTATGAGCAGTGGTTACATCGGGATTTGTTGTTTGCTGGTAATTGTTTGGGAGAAGACCCCAAGAATTTGCAGAGTGCTGACAGTGGATTATTTGAAGAGATTTTAGAGCGGTTGGTTGAGTTGGAGGTGAGTAGTAATGAGCGGGTTGGCGAGAAGATTAGAGAGCAGGTTTTTAAGATAATTTGTAGTTTATATGAAACGGATTTTCAAGCACAAGCTCTGGAGATGTTGAAGGAGCGAACAGATTTAATTGATGAGACACGATTGCTGAAGTATCGAAGCGAGTTAGGGGAAAAGGATCAGGTAATTACAACATTACTGGCGCGACTAAATGATGATGAGTCTTATGTGCGTAGAAGAGTAGCCTATACCTTGGGTGAATTGGGCAATAGTTCAGATGTAGTCAATGCCCTCCTAGCAAAGCTTGAGGATCCTGATGCTCATGTCCGTGGAATGGCAGCCTTGGCCTTGGGCAATTCGGATAACAGCTCAGAAACTGTATTCAGCTCCCTTTTAGTAAAGCTTCAGGATGATGATTCTTTTGTGCGTTCGGTGGCAACCATAGGCTTGTTGAGTTTGGGCAACATCTCAGATGCACTCAGCGCCCTTCTAGTACAGTTTCAGGATCAGGATTATCATGTACCTGGGTTGCCAAACAAGGCCTTGGGCAATTTGGGCAATAGCTCAGAAACTTTACTCAACGCCCTCCTAGCAGAGCTTCAGGATCATGATTCTCCTCTACGTCGGGTGGCAGCCACAGTCTTGGGTCATTTGGGCAATAGCTCAGAAACTGTAATAAACGCCCTACTAGGACGACTTCAGGATGATGATTCTGCTATGCGTCGCAGGGCAGCCAAGGCCTTGGGTAATTTGGGCAATAGCTCAGAAACGGTAGTCAACGCCCTTATAGCAAAGCTTCAAGATAATGATTCTTTGGTGCGTTGGAAGGCAGCCGAAGCCTTGGGCAACTTGGGCAAAACATCCAATCATATTCTCCCTACCGTGATTGAATGGATTGAACAACACCAGAATTCTGACTATCTGGGCAGTGGTATTGATGCCCTGTGGTATTTGGTCGTAGGCGAAGAATAGGGAATAGGGAGTCGGGAGTCGGGAGTAGTAAGAAAGAGATCTAAAGAGTTTTTGATGTTGTGATAAATCAAGATATTGCTGTGCTATAATCAAAGATTATCCATTTTTAAGGTGTTGTTGTTGAATGCGATCGCGTAGCGGCTCTTTAAGACCATCGCATTGCTGATCATCCTACTAATGGAATCAGTTTGGAAGGATGCGATCGCATTTCCCTGCTCCCTGCTCCCTGCTCCCTGCTCCCTATAATCCAACCATTGCGATAACACAACATAAAACCCTCAACAGCTCTAAGCCATCGAGGATTTAGTAATATGAAAAGCTGAAAGCTGATGGCTGATAGCTGAATGCTTACCGTTTTTTCCTACGCTTCCTTGCCAGCTTCCTCTCCTTAATTTTGGCAGCCACAACACTTGGTTCAATAGGCAATCCTGCTCTAGGAATGACCTGATATTGTCGCTCCTGTTCTAGATTTTTAAGCTTAGTGTAATCAACCCAGTGGATACAATCTACTGGACAAGTGTCTATCGCTTCTTGTATCACCTCTTCTGGGTCGCCATCTTGCCGAAAAACCCGGGATCTACCGTGGTCCTCTTCCATGTAAAACGTATTGCGAGCGACGTGGGCGCAGTGTTTACAGCCAATGCAGGTAATTTCATCAACGTAAACACCTTTTTGTCGCAGAATACCCCCTAGCTCTGGCTCAAAACCAGACCGCTCTGGAGCATCTCGAAAGACACCCCCTAACTCTGGTTCTAAACCCGAACGCTCTGGCGTCGGTGAGAACTCAGACATTACGCGCTCCAGCGTTGAACCACTAAACGAATTGAACCATCTTTATTATCTTGTTGCTCAGCAACCTCAAAGCCTTGCTTAGCAGTTTCCTTAATTACAGTGTTGTAAGCGTAACGCTGGGTTACCCGTTGTAGGAAACCATCTACAGACCAAGGCTGTTGCCAATACTGAAAATCAGCAACAAGTTCGTAGGCGTTACCATTCCAACTAAAACCGATGTCGTAGTCATTCTCTTGCTCAATCACTACTTCAGCAGTGCGAGTTTGGCCTTGATAACCGCGCACAGGGCTAGGACCAGATTGCCAATCAATCCCTAAGTCACTTAAAGCAGTTTCTAAGGATGAACGGTTACGGATTTGGGTTTTGATAGTGCTGAAATGAGACATGTTTGGTAATTAAACGAATTTACTAACTGGAACACAAATAGGACTTAGGAAGTTTAGTTGGTTTTGCCCCCCTAGCCCCCCAATACTGGGGGGTAATGATGTCAAAGTCCCCCAGTATTGGGGGATTTAGGGGGCAAAAGTCCCCCAGTATTGGGGGATTTAGGGGGCAATGGCTAAGTCCTGAAAAATTTACCAATGGCTAACCGTAGCTTGAGTTGTCGCTGTTGCGGACAGTTCAAGCTTTTGGTCGAAGTAATCTGATGTTTTCTCAACAGATACGACTCGTCCTAGCTGAGCTTCAATAGCAGCTGTTACCTCTGCGCAAGATGCTCCGATGATCCCAGTGACTTTTTCCTGGACTCGACCATCTGGATAAATGACAAACTCTAATGTTTCCATAATCCCTTTAGTGCTCGGTTTATCCCTACTTACAGGTTGTGGCACCGGTTGTTGCACCAGTCCAGGAGTATGTAATCCCGGATTGATATCACACTACGCATTAAGGTGTTTGACATTGATACAACCAGCAAAAGTAGTTCTAGTAAACTATTGCCTCTTGCCTCTTGCCTCTTGCCTTTCGCGTAGCGCTATATCACTGATTACTGACTAGTGCTATAGCTGGTCACTAATCAAATGATAATAATTCAGATCATGGCGCAAACAACATTAACATAAGTTTATATTAAATCGAGTGTTTACTTTAATATTTTGTTAGTTTCTCGTAACTTTAAGGAATAGTCAAGGGGTGGTATAACCCAAAAATGGTTTGTTAACAAAAATATAGGGGTTTTTAATTAAGGGACTGAGGCCGTGGGGCACAAGCTATAAACGGCTATATATAAACCTAGGGGACTAGGCCAGGGTAAGCCAAAAAAAAATTGAGCCAAAATGTGATATTGGTCAAGGATTATGACTATATAACGCCAAGATTTTTCAGCACTATTGCATGATTATATCAATAATATTGATAATAATTCCTTTTTATTGATTTTTGCCCTTACCCTGGGGACTGGGCAAACTATCAAGTATGAAGTATGAATTATGACAGTTGGCCGAAACAGTCTATAAAGTTATGAGTGAAACACAAGTCAGAGGTGTAAATAACCCCAAAACCGCCAATCCCAATGGATTAGAGCGAATCAGAGTAGGGGTTTTAGGCTTTGGGGGATTAGGTCAAGCGGCGACCAGAGTTTTAGCTCCCAAGGGAGAAATGCTTTGGGTCGCAGCAGCTGACCGTAAAGGTTATGCGTATGACGCGGCTGGGCTAAATCCTGAGCGTTGTATCCAGACCTACCAATCCCAAGGTTCTTTAGGTTATCTAGAACCAGGTGGCACTTTAAGTAGCAACAGTATCGAAGACTTAATCCAAAACGCGACAGTAGATGGATATTTCCTAGCACTGCCAAATTTACCGAATACCTTTATGGCATCGGTGGTTAAGCAATTTATTCAATCGGGTTGGAAGGGAGTGTTAGTAGATGCTCTCAAGCGCACTAGTGCTCTAGAACAACTGTTGCAACTCCAAGATGAATTGCAAGCTGCTGGAATTACCTATATGACTGGCTGCGGTGCGACTCCAGGATTATTGACCGCTGCTGCTGCGATCGCATCTCAAAGCTATGCCGAGATTCACAGTGTCAAGATTACCTTTGGGGTAGGGATTGCTAACTGGGAAGCCTATCGAGCCACCATTCGAGAAGATATTGCTCACCTTCCCGGTTATGATGTAGAACGAGCCAAAGCCATGAGTGATGCTGAAGTCGAAGCCTTATTAGATGAAACCAAAGGCATCATCAGCCTAGAGAATATGGAACACGCTGATGATGTAATGCTGGAACTAGCAGGGATTTGCTCACGCGATCGCGTTTCTGTTGGTGGTGTCGTGGATACCCGCAATCCTAAAAAACCCCTCAGTACCAATGTCCAAATCACCGGTCGCACCTTTGAGGGTAAAATTTCCACTCACACCTTTACCCTTGGTGATGAAACCAGCATGGCTGCTAATGTCTGTGGTCCCGCCTTTGGCTATCTAAAAGCTGGAGTTTCCCTACATCACAAAGGGATTTATGGTCTATTGACTGCTGCTGAAGTTATGCCCCAGTTTGTGAAATAGTCATTGGTTTTAGGGAGTAGGGAGTAGGGAGTAGGGAACAGGGAACAGGGAACAGGGAACAGGTAAGAAATGCTGTGTAGCTCTGCTCTGTATAGCTATTAAAAACGCTATAATAGGGTGTTGGGATAACTACCATTAATCAAAATCTCCCCATCTCCCCATTTCCCTATCTCCCTATCTCCCTATCTCCCTATCTCCCCATCTCCCCATCTCCCCATTTCCCCATCTCCCTATCTCCCCATCTCCTTACCCTCTTCAACTAAGCTGGATGTTTCCTCCTGTTCCAGATTAATCCCATCGGTCGTTTGTACCACAAATGGTAGACTAGCCCCTAGTAAGCCTCGCTGAATCCGTTGGGGTGTCTCTTGGAACACCACAAACAGGGGATAGATACGGTTGACGCCATCACTGAGAATGTGTTGATAGCCAGGAGGCATTAGCCATTCATAGTCTTTGTCTAGTAACACTTGGGTCTGACGCCAGCGACTGAGCAAGTCAGAGAAGTCTTCATGGGGGCGATGGATAAATAGAACAATTTCTATCTCCATCTTGATTTTCCATTCGGGATCGCACATTACCATGGCTAGATCACAGGGTAAAGCTACGGTTTCGGTGATCGTGCCATGGCTGACACTTTTGTGTCCTAAGGAGGATGGCGAGTGACGAATTCTCACCACTGGCAAGGGAATGGTGATCACACTCTCGTAAGGTCGGCGCATACTAGGAATCATTTCCAGGTAAGGTCGATAGGATTTCAGGAGTGCGATCGCACCATCATGGTTACTATACTCTGCTAGCCAAGCTTCGTAATCAGATTTGTGAACAGGCATCGAATTAGCCCATAGTTTCAAACACTTTAAACATTGGTAGATACATAGATATCAAGATCACACCAACCATGCCTCCCAAAACCACAATCATAATTGGTTCCAAGATACTAGTTAGTGCTTTAACCGCTTGCTCCACTTCATCTTCATAGAAGTCAGCAACTTTCATCACCATAGAATCCAATTCACCCGTCTCTTCACCAATACTAATCATTTGAATTGCTAAAGGAGGAAAAATGTTTTCTCGTTGTAAAGCGAGGCTAATCATCCCACCCTGTTGAATCTCATTCTTAGCTGAGTTAATAGCATTAGAAATTACCTGGTTACCCGCTGTATCTCTGACAATATCTAAGGAATTCAGGATTGGTACTCCCGAACGAGTTAAGGAGCCAAAGACTCGGCAAAAGCGAGCTACAGAGCCTTTTTCATTCAACTCACCAAACAGAGGCATTTTCAACTGCAAACCATCAATTTGTAACTTACCCATGGGGGTTTTATAGTAATACTTAAAAGCGGTAACTAATGCACCTACAACAACAATAGGAATCAGAACTTTCCAACTTCTGAGGATGCCGCTCAACCATAGCATAAATCGGGTTAAAAGTGGCAATTCTGTTCCTAAATCTTGGAATATCCCAGCAAAGATTGGGATCAGAAACATCGTCATTGCCAGAAAAACCAGTAAGGCTAAAAAGCCTACCACACTAGGGTAAGCCATAGCTGATTTGATTTGGTTTTGCAGGCGATTCATATCTTCGAGCAGCTTAGCTAATCGGTTAAGCACTTCATCAAGTACACCCCCAACCTCGCCAGCCTGAACCATACTCACATAAAGATCATCAAAACAATCTGGATGGTTACGCATGGCATCCGATAGATTAGTTCCTTGTTGAACCTCGGCACTGATGTTCATCAACGCCTTTTTCAGCTTAGGATTAGAACACTGTTCCCCTAATACCCCAAGACATCGGACGATAGCCACACCAGCATTAACCATAGCGGCAAACTGACGAGAAAAGACTGCTTTGTCTTTGATCGTGACATTGGTAAATTTTTCAGAAAGGCCTGATAGGCTAAAGTCAATATCTATGCTTTTCTTGACGCTGCCAACAGTAGCATACCGATGTTCTAGCATGGTGCGGGCTTGTTCAGGAGTAGCAGCATCAATTTTTTCTTTTTTAGATTTGCCTGATTTGTCCCGAACTTGAGCAATAAAAGTAGGCATAGCTTTTTTCTAGATTAAGTCTAATCGAAAGTTTGATGGTACCAGTCGGTGCTTCCTCTAGACTAGCGGGTTGCCTTTGCTCTACCGCCCTTAGAATTCATCCCTCCAGAACCAGCAACGATACGTTGCAATTCATCGGGTTTAGAACTTTTACTAAGTCCTGCTTCCAAAGAGATCAAGCCAGATTTAACCTGACCCGCTAAAGCTTGTTCCAGGGTCTGCATTCCCAATTTCACACCGGTTTGGATAGCAGAGTACACTTGAGACGTTTTGCCTTCCCGGATCAGGTTAGAAATAGCAGGTGTCACTACCATGATTTCCTGAGCCATAGTCCGACCAAACTCACCGGGTTTAGGATTTTTCTTCGGTACTAGACATTGACTAAAGACTGCAATCAAAGAGTTAGACAGCTGAGCTCGGATTTGAGCTTGCTGTCCAAATGGAAACACATCAATGATCCGGTCTACGGTTTGAGCGGCTGAGTTAGTGTGTAGCGTTCCAAATACCAAGTGACCGGTTTCAGCGGCAGAAATAGCGAGACCAATAGTTTCCATATCCCGCATTTCACCCACCAAAATCACATCCGGGTCTTCCCGCAGTGCCCCCTTCAGAGCATTGGCAAAGGTCTTAGTATCTTCACCTTTTTGACGTTGGTGAATCAAACTCTTGATGTTAGGAAACACATATTCTATCGGGTCTTCCACTGTCAGAATATGTTCTGCCCTTGTGCGGTTAATTAAATCAATCATGGCTGCTAGGGTAGTGGTTTTCCCAGAACCAGTCGGTCCGGTGACCAATATCATTCCCCTTGGTCGTTCACTCATCGACCGCACCACATCGGGTAAACCCAATTTGTCAAAATTAGGAATCTTGGAAGACAACGCCCTCAAGCAAGCCGCATAGCAACCCCGTTCTTTGTAAACATTGACACGGAAACGAGCCAACCCCTTGACACCATAGGAACAATCAAGTTCCCAGTTTTGCTCCAATTCCTTACGCTGTGAATTGTTAAGCATACTGAAAATCAATCGCTGACAGGCTTGAGGGTTCAAGGCTTCGTCATCGATGGGTTGGAGTTTACCACTGACGCGGAAGTAGACTGGCGCACCCGCTTGGATGTGCATATCTGACCCCCCCATCTCAATCATCTGCTCCATCAAGTCTTCAATCATCAATTCCATAATCTTCTCTCCCTTAAAAACCTCAGTAGTCGTTAGTGATTACTTATTACTCAAAACAAAATAGCCAATTGTTAATTTTTACTTTTACATTAACAATAAACTAATAACTAAATTAATTTTGAAAACGCGGTGTCATACAGTAAGGACAGTCTAGCCACTCCGGCTGCAATTGAGCTGAGCAAGTGGTACAGGTCAGAGAACTCTTGCGCTTAGCTTTCATTTCTGTCTCTAAGCCGGAATCAGTAAAGGTTACTCGTTCCACTTCTTCAAAGGTGGTATAACCTTGCTGTACCAAATTCAAGCTATAGGCTAATATGGTGATCATCCCTTCCTCTACAGCAACTTCCTTAATCCTCTCCGTGGGAGCCCCTTGGTTGATTAAGCCTTGCAGGTTCTCAGTGATGCGCATCACTTCATAAACACCAACCCGTCCTTTGTAACCAATACCATTACAGGTTTGACAGAGTGTACCTTGTGTCTTAGCTTCAGCAATTTCCTCCGGTGTTAGGGTATTGGCGCGATAGACGGTAATCTCCCCATCTCTAGAAGCTGACAGACCATAGCGGGCTAGTTCCGCAGAACTTGGTTGGTAAGGAATGCGGCAATTGGAACAAACACGCCGCATCAATCGTTGAGCCAACACTCCCAGCAAGGCACCGGAAACCATGAAGGGTTCAACACCCATTTCATCTAAACGAGCGATCGCACCAGCCGCATCATTAGTGTGTAGAGTAGTCAATACTAGGTGACCAGTCAAAGCTGCTTCAATCGCAGTTTTAGCCGTTTCTTTGTCTCGGGTCTCACCCACCAGAATCACGTCCGGGTCTTGGCGCAGAAAGGCTCGTAGAATTGATGCAAAATCCATGCCTTTTTCCCGAATAACTTGGACTTGGGTAATCCCAGGTAACGAATACTCAATCGGGTCTTCTGCAGTACTAATATTCACCCCAGGATCATTACGTTCTGCCAGAATTGAATACAAGCTGGTTGATTTCCCCGATCCCGTTGGACCCGTCACCAAGATTAATCCAAAGGGACGCTTAGCCATTTCCCTGACCAATTCTAAGGTGTCTGGGTCTGTGATCAACTTATCCAACCCCAACTGGGTGGATTCGTTATCTAGGATCCGCAGAACCACCTTTTCCCCATAACGACTGGGCAAGGTATTGACCCGAAAGTCAACTTTACGCCCCTGGAACATACGGCGAATTTTACCGTCTTGGGGTAAGCGTCTTTCAGCAATGTCGAGATCTGCCATGATTTTGAAACGAGCCGCCACCGCTGTATGTATTCGCTGGGGTAAGGCATCAAAGGCTTGACGCAGTACGCCATCTTTGCGATAGCGCACCCGCAACTGCTCCTCTTGGGGTTCGATGTGAATGTCAGAAACCCCTTCTTGTAAAGCCTTAGCCAGGATTTTGTTGACCAGGTTGATGATCGGAGCCCCCCCTGCCTCATTCAAAGACGAATCTAGGTCTGCTTCTGCTTCCTCTGGGGCATCCTGTAAAGCATCGAATGAGCCTAAATTCTCTAAATCCTCCTTTACATCTACGGATTTTTGTTGATCTAGTTGCTTTTGCCGTGCCAACTGATCGTCAAGATACTGACTAATGATTTGCTGATAGTCTTCCTTAGTGATGACCATCCGTTGCAACTTGATTCCCTGAGGTCGTAGAATCCGATTCAAATCATCCTGGGCTTCTAGATCATCAGGAGAAACCATTGCCACCAAAACCGATGGTGGCTCAGTTTCATGCTTAGATATGGGGAGCAGGTGATAGCGACGGCAAATATCAATGGGAATCAGGGTTTCGATCAAGCCACCGACTTGCTGAGTAGAAATATCACTAATTTCCGGATCTAGAGACTCAACACCAAACAGAACTTTCAGTTCAAACAACTGCTGTTTCTTGTATTGGCGGATCAAATCAGGTGGTAACTGACGTCCGGTCATTGCTTCGATGACTTCCGTCAGGGGTCTTCCGGACTTGCGAGTTTCCAGCCAAGCTTGCTGCATCTGGTCAACATTAACGTAACCAGCCTGAATAAGTTTATTACCAAAGGGAGAAAAATCGTTACGGACTACTAGGGCGCGTCGTTGAGATGAGGAGTAAGTCATGACGGAATAGAAGCTCTCCTTACTTTACACAATATTCCCAAAAGCCTTATGTTAACTAACATAGGAGTGGCTGCCACTCCCTTATTTGTACCTTTTAGTTAGATTGACGGACTCGGATAATTCGTCGTAGCTAAATATAGGATTATACATCATAAGAACTCAGCAAACTCATTCCCTGTATAATTCTTATCAACCCCTACTCGCTCAAGGTGGTTAACAATCACAGATGCTAGATTTTGGTTAATGACTGATTTAGCCACAACGTTCAACTATGCAACAAGGCCAGCCAAAGTATGCAACAAGACCAGCAAACGGAAGTAGCACCATCAAAGACAGTCCGTGGAAAAACCACAGTAGGTGGCGAGCGTAAGCGTATAGGCCATAAGGATATGATCGGCGACCCTACCCAAGACCTGCATTGTTGCTAACCGAGGGCTTGCCAGACGACACAGTTGAGGTAAGTGTAAGGTCGTAACAACTCTCAATCAAGTTAGAAAGCCATGCTATAGTCTTAAACTGAACCTGGTTAGTTTAAAAAATTTGCTGGAAAATTGGTTGGCTAGTAAGAATTAATAGATAAACTAGCAGTCTATTGAATTGGGATGAGTGGAGCATGATTGACGAAGCAAAACAGTCAGATAACACTTCGCAGGAGACAAACGAAGAGTCCACCACGGTACTTGAAGACAATCTTGAGGTGGAAGCGGTAGCCGTAGCCTCTGACTCAGAGGTCAACTCTGAAGCAGCACAACCAACTGAATCCCCTGCTGCGGAAGCATCTGAGTCAGAGTCGGTAGACCAAGAAGCCCAGACCGAGGTAGCTCAAGCAGCTACCGATGAATCACCTACGGAGGACGATTCCAAAATTCTAGAAACCATCAAGCAGGAAAATGAGGCTCTGAAAGCTCAACTAGAAGAGCGAACTCAGCAATGTGATTCCTTTAAATCTCAATACATCCGGATTGCGGCAGATTTTGAGAATTTCCGTAAACGGTCAAGTAAAGAGAAAGAAGACTTGGAACATCAAGTTAAAGGAAACACCATCACTGAGTTATTGTCAGTCGTAGATAATTTTGAACGGGCGCGCACCCAAATTAAGCCTCAAAATGATGGGGAAATGTCGATTCACAAAAGCTATCAAGGTGTTTATAAACAGCTGGTAGACAGTCTCAAGCGCCTTGGGGTTGCTGCGATGCGACCGGAAGGGCAAGAGTTTGACCCCAATCTCCACGAAGCGGTTATGCGAGAACCAACGGATGACTATCCAGAAGGAGTAGTGATAGAACAGCTAATGCGGGGTTATTTACTTGGGGAGCGGGTGTTACGTCACGCTATGGTGAAAGTAGCTGCTGCCGCAGAACCACAGGAAACCTCGGAAGCTCAGAAATCTGCTGAGGCAGAAAATTAGCTGCGATTGAGTGGTTAACCTTCCTTTGGTGTAAGTCTCTGACCATCCTACGAAAAGGGACGAACGCACCAAAGGAAGTTCTATTATTCTGACTAACTCAACCAAAAATCAAACTAAAATAACTTAACATAACCGTTAAGCCGCAACCCTATGGGAAAAGTTATTGGCATCGACCTAGGCACAACCAATAGTTGTGTTGCTGTCTTAGAAGGAGGTAAACCCATAGTCATTTCTAGCTCGGAAGGTGGGCGAACCACACCGAGTATTGTGGGATTTGGCAAGTCAGGGGAGCACCTGGTGGGTCAACTGGCCAAGCGTCAAGCAGTCACCAATGCGGAAAACAGTGTCTACAGTATCAAGCGCTTTATCGGACGTCGTTGGGATGAAACCGCTACAGAGCGTTCCCGTGTCCCCTATACCTGTGTTAAGGGTCGTGATGAGACGGTAGATGTAAAGATTCGCCATCGAGAGTATACCCCTCAGGAAATCTCGGCCATGATCTTACAGAAGCTCAAGGCTGATGCTGAAATCTTTCTTGGGGACTCAGTGACTAAAGCTGTGATCACAGTTCCTGCCTATTTTACCGATGCTCAACGGCAAGCCACCAAGGATGGGGGTACCATTGCTGGATTGGAAGTGTTGCGCATTATAAACGAACCGACTGCTGCTGCTCTTGCCTATGGTTTAGATAAGCTGGATCAAGACCAGCTTATATTGGTGTTTGACTTGGGTGGTGGTACCTTTGATGTCTCAGTTCTGCAACTGGGGAATGGGGTCTTTGAAGTAAAGGCAACCTCTGGTAACAATCACTTGGGGGGAGATGACTTCGATAATGTGATTGTCCGCTGGATGGTTCAAAACTTTAAAGCCAAAGAGGGCATCAATCTCACCGAAGACAAAATGGCTCTTCAGCGTTTGCGAGAGGCGGCGGAAAAGGCAAAAATTGAACTGTCTAGCATGGTAGCCACCCCCATCAACTTGCCCTTCATTACTGCTGATGAAACAGGACCAAAACACTTAGAGATGGAGTTGTCCCGGGCTAAGTTTGAAGAACTATCCAGGGACCTGATTAACGCAACTATAGAACCGGTAAAGCAGTCGCTCAAAGATAGTGACCTCGATCCAGAGGACATTGACCGGATTTTGCTGGTAGGGGGTTCGACCCGTATCCCGGCGGTCCAGGATGCTATTAAAAGGTTTTTTAATGGTAAGGCTACCGATCGTTCGGTTAACCCCGATGAAGCTGTGGCATTGGGAGCAGCAATTCAGGCTGGTGTTTTGGGCGGGGAAGTCGAAGATGTCCTGCTACTGGATGTGACTCCCCTGTCCCTGGGTATAGAAACCTTAGGAGAAGTGTTCACCAAAATTATCGAGCGCAATACTACTATTCCTACCAGTAAGTCCCAGGTATTTTCCACAGCTACTGATGGACAAACCTCCGTAGAAATCCACGTATTGCAGGGGGAGCGGGCAATGGCTAGAGATAACAAAAGTCTGGGAAAATTCCTGCTCACTGGTATTCCCCCAGCTCCCCGTGGTGTCCCTCAAATTGAAGTTACCTTTGAAATCGATGTCAACGGCATTCTTAAAGTCGCTGCCAGTGATCGAGGAACTGGGAAAGAGCAAAGTATCGTGATTACCAATACGGGTGGATTAAGTCCAGCGGAAGTGGAACGGATGCGCCGTGAGGCAGAAGACTATGCTGACCAAGACCGCCGTCGCATGGAATTGGTGCAACTGAAAAACCAAGCCGATGGCTTACTATATAACTATGAATCTACTATCAAAGACCATAGGGAATTGATTAGCGCTAACCTTCAGGCTCAAGGACTAAAGGAGCAAGCAGATCAACAAAAGCAGTACCTAGACACCATAATGACAAACCCCTCAATTGAGGTCGAGGAGGTGAAAGAAGCTATTGAAAGTTTGCAGAAAACTGTCTTGGAAATTGGGGGGATCATTTACGCCAGTGCCAGCCTGGGGTCAGACCCGGAATTTATCGCGTCTGACGAAACAGTTCAAGAGTCCAATTCAAACGACTCCACCCAAATAGAACCGGATGCTGTAGGAGAATTTGTGGTTGATTTTGAGGATGAAACCTTAGAAGTAGATGTTGACTACGAAGCAGTTGATTACGGCAACAGCTCCCTAAAAGAAGCAGTTGATTACGGCAACAGCTCCCTAAAAGATCGATAATTCAATTCCTGGCTTTGACTAGCTCAAGCCAACCTTGAGATTATGGTCACATAAGCAGGTGGCAATCAGCTGATTTTTTTGATAGACAATGATATAGGATGCAGGTAATGCTGGAATGCGCTCTTTAGTGCTTTTATAGCAATAACCTGAGGAATAACAAGAGCCCCCACTATATAAATGGAAGACCGATCAGCGCTCTATGGCTGACTATTATGATCTGCTTGGTGTCTCACGTGATGCCGACAAAGATGAAATTAAACGTGCTTACCGTCGCTTGGCACGGAAGTACCACCCAGATGTTAACAAAGAACCAGGAGCTGAAGAGCGCTTTAAGGAAATTAACCGGGCTTACGAAGTCCTATCAGAACCAGAAACTCGAGCAAGATATGACCGTTTTGGGGAAGCTGGTGTTTCCTCAGGTGCGGGAGCAGCCTACTCGGATTTTGGCGATATGGGCTTTGCTGATATTTTTGAAAGCTTCTTCAGCGGCTTTGCTGGTGGTATGGGTCAGCAAACTGGTGGTCGTCGGCGTAGTGGCCCGGTGCGTGGTGACGACCTGCGACTAGACTTGAAGCTGGCTTTCAAGGAAGCTATATTCGGTGGTGAAAAGGAAATCCGCATTCCTCACCTAGAAACTTGTAAAGTCTGTAACGGAACAGGGGCAAAGCCAGGAACTCGACCCCGCACTTGCCCAACGTGTAACGGTACAGGTCAAGTACGGCGTGCTACTCGTACCCCTTTTGGTAGTTTCACCCAAGTCTCAGTCTGTCCTACCTGTAACGGTGAAGGTCAAATCGTTGAGGATAAGTGTGAAGCCTGTGGTGGTGCTGGTCGTAAACAAGAAACCAAAAAACTGAAAATAACCATTCCAGCAGGGGTGGATAATGGCACCAGGCTACGGGTTTCTAAAGAAGGGGATGCTGGATTACGTGCTGGTCCACCAGGAGACCTATACGTTTATCTATTTGTAAACGAAGACAGCCAGTTTCAGCGGGATGGCATTAACATTCTGTCTGAAATGAAAATTAGCTATTTACAAGCCATTTTAGGCTGTATTATCGAAGCAGAGACAGTAGACGGTCCAGTGGAATTAACTATTCCACCCGGTACTCAACCCAATACTGTATTAACTTTAGAGAATCACGGTGTCCCCAAATTGGGTAACCCAGTCAGTCGGGGCGATCACTTAATCACGATTTTGATAGATATCCCCACTCGGATTAGCCCTGAGGAAAGGGAATTGCTAGAGAAGCTAGCGAAAATTAAGGGTGAGCGCACTGGTAAAGGTGGTATAGAAGGATTCTTGGGAGGGTTGTTTGGCTCATGAGTGGACTAGCCTCCTCCGAGATCGGTTCTAGACCTGATGATCAGCTGGATCTGCGGGGTACCCCTTGCCCGATTAACTTTGTTCGCACTAAACTCTATCTAGAAAAAATGGCTCCAGGTGCCCTATTAGAAGTGTGGCTCGACCCAGGAGAACCCATTGAACAGGTTCCTGATAGTCTGACTATGGAGGGTTACCCCATAGAGGGTGTTGAAGAACGCGATCGCTATTTTGCTCTGAAGGTGCGTCGTCCACACCAGCATCTTCATGATTGAATTAGATTACACTAATTCGTCAAACTTGTCAACCCGTTGGCTTGGTACCGTGCTGGCGGTTCAGGCAAATTTCTATCAGGTGCGTTTAGATCAGTTGAAGGTTGACAAGTTGGAGGTTGTAGGTTGTGAAGATAACCTTCAAGCAAATAATCTACAACCTTCAACCCTCTTATGTACCCGTAGAGCCCGGTTAAAAAAAATTGGCCAGCAGGTGATGGTGGGAGACCGGGTTGTAGTAGATGAACCTGACTGGGTTGGTGGACGAGGGGTGATTGCTGACGTGCTGCCCCGGACAACCCAGCTCGACCGCCCACCAATTGCAAATGCTCAGCAAATTCTGGTAGTTTTTGCTCTGGAAGAACCGACCCTGGATGCTTATCAGCTGAGTCGGTTTTTGGTGAAGGCAGAATCTACTGGTTTTAAGGTATGTTTGTGTCTGAATAAACGTGATTTAGTAACACAACAGCAACAGCAGCATTGGCAACAGCGTCTGGAAGCATGGGGTTATCAGCCAGTCTTGATCAGCGTTCATAATGGTACTTGTTTAGAACAACTGACTGACCTGTTGAGTCAGACAATCAGCGTTATGGCTGGTCTTTCCGGTGTCGGTAAATCCAGTCTAATTAATTATCTGATTCCAGCAACAAGGGTGCGGGTGGCAGAAGTGACTGGTAAACTGGGTCGAGGACGCCACACCACTAGGCATGTGGAATTATTTGAGTTGCCTAAAGGCGGTTTTTTGGCAGATACCCCAGGATTCAATCAGCCTGACTTGACTTGTTCTCCTGAGGATTTAATCCATTACTTTCCAGAAGCAACAGAGCGTTTAGCCCAACACCGCTGTCAATTCAGTAATTGCCTACATCGGGATGAGCCAAACTGTGCTGTGCGAGGAGACTGGGAACGGTACCAGCATTATCTGGATTTTTTAGCAGAAGTGATTGCACGGCAAGAGGCTTTGAAGCAAAAAGCTGATATCGAATCCAGTATGAAGTTAAAAATTAAAGCTTCTGGTCGGCGTCAATACGAACCCAAGCTAGAAACAAAAAAATACCGCCGTCGCTCCCGGCGTACTCAGCACCAGAACCTAGATGAACTTTATGACGAGATGAATTAAGGGTGAAGGATGAAGTATGAATACTTCATCCTTTAACCCTTTAACTTCAAAGCGGGTTTAACTTCTAAGGCTAACCCCAAATTTTTCCTCTAGGGCTTCTCGCACTTTCTGATGTACTGGCTCGACTTCTGCATCAGTAAGAGTGCGATCGCTAGCACGGTAGATTAGCCGAAATGCCAAACTTCTCTGTGCCTCGGGAACAGACTCCCCTTTATATTCATCAAACAATTGCACTGACTCCAACAAATTCCCCGCAGCTTTCCGGGTTGAACGTTCGATTTCTGCCACAGAGACTTGTAGTGGGGCAAAGAAGGCAATATCCCGGTCCATGGCTGGGTAGGTGGAATAGACTTGGAACCGGGGAGTGAGAATTTCATCGCGATCAAGAGCCTCTAAAATTAGCTCCAAGTCCAAATCAAATACATAAACCTGATCGGGAAAACCTCTTTCTGAGCTTAGCTGGGGGTGCAATTGCCCAAATTTGCCTAATTTTTCACCTTGCAACCACAAGGATGCAGTGCGTCCTGGGTGAAGACGGGGATCACTGTGGTCTGGCTGGTATTCTACTGTCAGACCGCAACGGGAAAACACTCTCTCGAGTACTCCCTTAGCCTCGTACCAGGTCATGGGTTCGGAATGCCCTCCCGTGACCCAGTTACCTTGGGTGATATTTCCCCCTAAAATCCCGGCAATAGCATCAGCTTCTGCGAAACCCTCTTCTGCTCGCCAGAAGATCCGACCAATTTCAAAACCGTTGAGTACGCCGTTGCCTTGCTCGATATTGTACTGACAGGCATCAATAATCCCTGATAGTAAATCCGTGCGTAGGGATGAGTATTCTGTAAACAGGGGATTATCAAGACAAATTTGGTTCTGTTCCTCTGGCTTGACCAAGGAATACTGGACTAATTCGGTCAACCCAACTGCACGAAATTGCGATCGCAGTTTTCGCTTTAAAAATTCCTCAGCAGATAGATAACCTGGTTCAGTCTTGTCTGGTAAGCTATCACAGAAGTTGTCATAGCCGTAGAGACGGGCAATTTCCTCAATTAAATCAATTTCCCGCTCTAAATCCCGGTAGCGGTAGGGGGGTACAGTCACTTTCCATTGGGAAGAATCTTCCGATCCTATCGGTTGTAGTTGACATCCGAGGGCAGTCAGGATTCGTTCCACATCTTCTGGCAGGATTTGCCCAAGCTCCTCTGACTTATGAACTGGTCCTAAAATCTGATTGACACGGTCAAGACGTAACTCAATGGAACGTGCCCAAGTAGAGGGGTCAGGGCGCTGGTCAGCAATACTCTGGGTTATGGGGGTACCACCAGCTAACTCAGTAATTAATGCGATCGCTCTTTTACAAGCAATATCCAATTCTGCTTTATTGACACCACGCTCATAACGGGTAGATGATTCTGTCCGTATGCTTTGACTACGGGAAGAACGACGAACAGTCACTGGATCAAACAGTGCTGCTTCCAAAACAATACTTTGGGTGTTGTCGTTCACTTCTGTGGCTTCCCCACCCATAACCCCAGCAATCGCAACGGGTTGGTCGTTAGCTGTGATCAGTAACGCTTGTGGTTCCAGGGAACGGGTTTGACCATCAAGAGTAGTCAGGGATTCCCCACTGTTAGCAAAGCGGACACCAATGGTCAGGTTTTCTGCACCAGCAACAGCTTGCAAACGTTCCCGGTCAAAGGCATGGAGAGGCTGACCCCATTCCAAGAGAATGTAATTAGTGACATCCACTACATTATTAATCGGTCGTACTCCAGCAGCTTCCAAGCGCTGTTGTAACCAATCGGGAGAAGGAGCAATCTTAACCCCTTCAATCACAGTGCCAATATAGGCGGGACAACCTTTGGGTTCAGATACTTTCAAGGTCAAGGCATCGGATTTTTTGGGAATAGACACCTCAACAGTTTCTGGCAAGGTTAATGATGCCCCAGTTAAAGCCACTACTTCTCTGGCTACGCCCACCATACTTAGAGCATCCGCCCGATTAGCCGTAGACGTAACATCAAGAATGGTATCGGTTAACCCCAGTAAAGGACGAGCATCACTGCCTAGGGGTATAGTGTCTGCCTCGAAAATATGAATGCCAGCAGATTCCTTAGCCAAGCCCACTTCTGCTAGGGAACAAATCATCCCTTCTGAACGAACACCACGCAGTTTTGAGGCGCGAATTTTCAAATCAATAGTTGGTAGGTAGGTTCCAATGGTGGCAACCGGCACGTAAATGTCTGGTCGGACATTGGACGCACCACAAACAATATTCAATGGGTCACTCCCACCAATATCAACTTGACAGACCCGAAGCTTATTTGCATTAGGGTGAGGCTCTACCTCCAGAACCTTGCCAATCACCACGCCATCGGCCAGGGTTCCCAGGTCTTCAATATCTTCTACCTCAAACCCAGCCATAGTTAGGGTTTCAGCTAGCTCTTCTGGTGTCAGAGTTACCTCTACTAGTTCTCGCAGCCAGTTTAACGATATACGCATGGACTCCTAAATTTTTTTGCTGAACTCTAATATAAGGTAATAAATAAGGTGCAAGTTGGCCGTTACTTCCACCAAAACATTTTTCTATTGTGATGGGCATAACCGATACTTTTTAGCTACCAAAATCTACTAAGAGCAAATTTTAGCCCACTAATGCAAGTTGCTCTCGCAACCAGGGTGTATCTACCAAAGCTCGTAGAAATATCCCACGAGCGCCGTTGATGTCTCTGTCCATGACTTTGCCATCAACCTTTGACCTTATGGTCTTGCTCCCACCTATGTTTATTAGCTCGCCTGTCCAACTAACAGTTTTACTGGTGTAAGCTTCGCAGACATCTAATACTACTTTTCCCGTCTCCTGAGCTTTGTGCTTTAGAAACTCTTTGAAACGGTAATGAGCAAAGGTGAGCATATTCCGAACGGTTTTAGATCTGATTTTTCTGTTCCCTTTTCTTGACATTTGAGAAGTCTCGAAGGTAGGAACCAATATCACATCGAAGTTATCGACCAAGAACTTAGCCGTCTTGTAATGAAGCTCGTTTATTAAGTTCTGGATTTTGACAAACATTCGTCTTGCGGCTTTCCTCATCCGACGCTTTTGTCCACCTTTAGCTTTGCTGATTTTAGACAACAAGTTATCTAGATGCTGACATGATCGTTGGATGCGAGAAAAGTCTCCGTGCCCAATCTTTCCTACAGATGTCTCACTGAAAAAAGTAACAAAAGTTCTGACTCCAGGGTCTAAAGCAACTATTCTACCTTGGTTTTCGGTATGTGATACAGCTACTTTATGGGGAACTACAAGATAATAATCCCCGTTATTGCTGGTTAGTCGGCAATCGCACACTTCTGGGGGTAAAGCCTCAGAGTATGTCAATCTTCCTAATTTTGTGTGATATATCCCCGTCTCTGAAACTGCTGACTTTGGGATGTAACAAGACTGTACAGGGTTCTTCCTAGATCTGAATCGTACCCTGTTGATTTGTGAGGTCTTTTTATATTTCTTCTTTGCCTCCCTAACAGAGGTGCAAGCGTCCTTTATCGCTATCGATTTAATTTGATAAGGTACTTCCTTGCACCACTCGGGGAGGTCGTTTAATATGCCAGTCTTAATAGCCTTCCAGTTTGCTTGTACTTCGCCATTCTGGAGTATTTTGACTGTCTTATTGAAAACATAACGGGACACTCCGAACCATTTACGAATGAGCGTACGCTGCTCAGGGTTTAGGAACAGACGAATCTTCTTTGATTTTTTGACCGTATTTCCTGAGTCCGTGAACCCGGCAGGAGAAGACGTGAATGATGGAGAGAAGATCTGCGGTAAGCTCGGACTGGGGACAGCTCTTAGACTGGTCGAGAACCAGGATTTTTCCACCGTTGAGACTGACCAAGTACTCAATGAGTTCAAACCCGAATCGGGTAAGTCGGTCTCTACAGGCAACAACAAGTGTGAGCTTATCTCCGCAGACAATTCGTTCCAGTATGGTCTTAAGCCCTTTCCTTTTGTAGTTGAGGCCAGACCCGATGTCTTTGATGATTTCTGCTTCGGGGAAGAGGGAGTGGAGATAGGCGACTTGGCGGGCAAGATCGTCTCGTTGCTTTGTACTACTGACTCGGCAGTAGCATATGGTGTAACAACGGGATCTACTAGACTTTGGAGCTTTTCCAAAACGGAGAAGATCTGTTGAGTCAAAGAGTCTAGTTCCCCCTGGGGTTCGCTCGCATTTGAGAGTACCATTATCTGCGTACTTCCTCAATGTGTTCGCAGAGAGTCCCGTAAGTTCGACCGCCTTACGGATGGGTATGAGTGCCATGACTAAAATCTAACACGTCTTGGTAAATAGTGTTAGATTTATTTAGATTTTCTTCAACTGTTACAATCCCTTTAACGCTTGACAAAAGTTTACTACCTATGGTCAATGCTAAATAAACGCTCTAGAATATAGGTAGCTTCATATACGTTTTACTTTAATCACCCTTTACTTAACTCAAAATTGTCTTTTCGACCCTTAGATGGATACAAAAAATAAGGTATCCTGGTTTAGGATCAGGTTTCACCGGAATAGTTGTCTAACTAAGGGGGTAGTAACAGGCATTTTGCAGAAAATAAAGAAAAGTAAAATACTATAAATAATCTTTGCTGCTCAGGTGCTCCGAGCAAAAGTTTTAGTTCCAGTATGGACATGCGCAACATCAGTAAGGCTGAATGAGCTACTGTCTAAATCCTACCTGCACTCAGGCAAAAAACCCAAAACACGCCGACTTTTGTCAGGCGTGCAATTCTAAATTATTATTACTTGACCGCTATCGTGTGATCAAACCACTTGGTCAAGGCGGATTTGGAGCAACTTTCTTAGCAACAGATCAATCGTTGCCTGGTAAGCCGACCTGTGTAATCAAACAACTCCGCCCAAGCGCGACAGCCTCAGAGATTTCACCGATGGCAAGGGATCTGTTTGAGCGGGAAGCCCGAACCTTGGGAGAAATTGGGAATCATCCCCAATTACCACGGTTATTAGATTACTTTGAAGACAATCAGCAATTTTATCTGGTTCAAGAATACATTAGCGGTTTGACACTGCAACAGCAAGTCAGACGGTCTGGTTCCTTCTCGGAAGAAGGAGTTAAACAATTTCTCAGTGAAATTCTACCACTGGTGCAATATATTCATCAGAAAAAAGTAATTCACCGGGACATTAAACCAGCGAATATAATTCGTCGTGAGCAAGACCGAAAATTGGTATTGATTGATTTTGGTGCTGTGAAAAACCGCCAAACCAATCCCTCTAACTCCTCAGACACAGTATTGACCAACTATGCTATAGGAACTCCAGGATTTGCTCCTCCTGAGCAAATGGCATTGCGACCTGTTTATGCTAGCGATATCTATGCAGTGGGGGTTACTTGCCTTTATTTGTTGACGGGTAAATCTCCCAAAGATCTTGATTATAATCCTTCTACTGGAGAAATAGTTTGGCAGACTTTTGTAAGCGTTAGTGAGCACTTTGCTAAGGTTTTAAGAAAAATGTTGGAGTCTTCTGTCCGTTATCGCTATCAGTGCTCAGAAGACATCCTTAGAGCTCTTGACCTAGAGCCATATCTGGAGAGTTTAAACAAAAGTTTAGTGTCAAAACCCCTTGATGACGCTAATTCTGACTTCAATTCAGGGGATTTGGCTCCTGGGAATGGTTATTCATCCCCCTCGTCACTTCAATCGAGAAGAATGGCAGAGAAAATTAGAGAATTCCGGGAGCGTCGGGGATTGAGCAATGGTCGAAGATCAGAACGTAGAAACGGTGGAGGTTTAACCAGTGACAGGGATTCTACAGCTGTGAGCGGTAGTAGGAGTAACAGCACAGGCAAGTCGAAGGGTAATTGCAAGTTGGATGCGGAAACGTTATTAAAAGCTTACGGCTCTGGTAGGAGAGACTTTGCTGCTAAAGATTTGAGGGGACTTAAGCTTAATAATGCCCAGTTATCTGGGATAATTTTCCGCCAGGGAAAACTATTAAATATTAGTTTGAAGGGAGCGGATTTATCCAGTGGTAATTTTGGTGAAGCGAATCTCCATCAAGCGGACTTACGTAATGCTAATTTGGGTCGTGCTTTCCTGAAAAAAGCTAATTTGGCAGGAGCAGATTTGCGTGGGGCAAATCTTAGTTATGCTCATCTCGAACATGCTAATCTGCGGGGAGCAAACTTCTGTGGAGCTAATCTTGCTAATGCTAAAGTTACTCAGGAACAGTTGGCTCAAGCTAAGACTAATTGGACAACAGTACTTCCGACTGGGAAGCGGGGGTTTTGGTAATATAACGAAGGGAGTAGGGAGTAGGGAGTAGGGAGTAGGGAGTAGCCAAGAGGCAAGAGGCAATAGGCAATAGGCAATAGGCAAGAGAGGGAAAGAGATAGGATTATTTTTTGGTGTTATGAGAAATCAGGAATTTTAATAATAAATTGTCTAGCTTACGGTCGAGTGCAGTGATTGGTTAAACTGTTTTGGTGCTTCAGTAGCGGTCATAAGTTATTTGAGTACATTTGTTATGGGAATTGGACATACTCCCAACACACCCTAAAAAATTAGCGATTGGCCTACGGCCACGCTACGCGATCGCACTAATCTTAGATTGCATCAGTACTTGTGTTTGATTGCTCAACTTGCTGCTGATGTATCAAGATAGGCAAGCAACAAAGCCTCAATGTAAGGCACCAGAGATATGACATCAATGGACTCCTAAACTCAGCATCGCAAATCAAACCATGAGCCATACGATTTCTTAAGTTACTACCAGCATGTTCAACCAGTAAACATCTCAATTCAAATAGCGTATTTTCATCAAAAATAGAGGTTATCTCTGAATGAGCAAGACTCTTGCTCAAACTAAATTCATCCTGAATACCGTTGTCGTCCAACTTAGAAGTAATGATGCCTCTTTGCCACATGATATAACGGATAGAGTTTTCAATTTGGGGAATTAGGATGTGGGTAGATGTGAAAAAGTCTCCAGTAAGTCCAGCATACAGCCCCTTTGCAAACAGGTATTCACGATCAGGGGGAATAAATGGGCTATTGGAAACAATGAAGAGAATATCGTCTAGTCGAACACAATGCTCTAAATTAATCTGATCTCTGGCAGCTTCAATATATGCTTGAGCTTGTAGCTTATAATATTCAATGGCTTTCAGGCACATATAAAAATGGGTTGCACGCTCCGCTTTTTTAGGATCACTGGAGAAAACAGAATCTGGTTGACTCGCAACAGTTTTGCCCATTTCATTTATGATGACATTAGGGACAAGATGAATTCCTAAAGAGTTATCAGCGTCCTGCTGTACTTGTTGTTTCAATTTAGAGACATGAGTTGGAGCACCCAAAAGAGCCAAAGTGAAGAGTGCCTCTTGAAGGTTTTTACCCCTAACATGATTTCTTGCTTTCTCTACCAACTCGCTAATATCCATTTTATGAGAAATGGTCATCATCTCGTTGCGACTTTTTTCTTGGTACTGAAGAAGCCGCTTGTGAAGTTCCTCAACTCTTGCTTTTGTGCCTGGAATCTTTCTAAAGGCTTCAACAGCTTGTTGTAAAAAACCTGATGCGGCCATGTAGCTTGGTGGATTTCTTTTGAGAGCAGACTCGGCTTCCTCTACATAAGTCTCAGCGGCTGACATTGAAGCAGCACGCTTTTCGCTCTTGTTTTTCTCCATACAATGCCATTTTGCTTTAATCTCCCAGAATTTTCTTGCTATTGGCCAATTAGAGCTTGATTCTGCTAAAGTTGCTGCTTTTTCAGCAAGAGCTGCATATTTGACTGGTTCTCCACATTTATGTTCCTCCAATAGCTCCATTAACGTTAGAGATAGCCCCCAAAGTTTTTCCCCTTGATAGCGATCAAGAACTTCTTCTATATGGGCAAAAACAACTTCGTATTGATGGTTAATTTTCCGTGCCAACCGAAATGCTCGTTCTATTCTGTCACAACAATCAGTCCAATGCTCAGGGTTTTCTAAGGTAGTTGCTGATTTTAAGTAAGCAGGAATTGACAACTGAGCCATTCGATATCTATCTCGTTTATTTCCTATGAGCCAGAGAAAATCTGCTACTCGTGCTTGAAGTTCAGGATCTGATATTTCAGGTGCGATTTCAGCAAGAAAATTTAACTGCTCGTCTGTCATATCCTTAAAAACCTCAGCAAAAAACTCTTGTTTTGATTGTGGATTAATTTCAGCCATAGTCACGGTTGCCAGAATTTCAAAAACAGCTTTTTCTCTGAAATTTCCTAATTCTTGCGCCTCCTTTGCTTTTTTATCAAAAGCAATACAATAGATCATACAATCCTTACTTTCGCTGCTTTTCACTACATCTTCCCAGCAAGTGTTAGTAAAGTCATGTTTGGTAAGAGGTGGGTTCAGTCCTGACATAGTCCTAATTCATTCTTTTATTTTCTACTGTGCCAAATTTTTCTTAAATTAGCTTAAGTATAAACACTAGAAAATAAATAAAAAAATTAAACCACTAGTAACTTAAGCCATAGACTTACTAATGATTCTAATAAAAATGTTCGATACTACTATATCAGGATGATAACGGTTACCTTATAGAGCTATTGATGAAGTTTCAACTAAAAATCATAATTTATTCTCTATTTACCAGACCTTCGGTTGTCGATAACATCCTTAAAAAAATGTTGACTATTCTCTCTATAAGTTAACTCTTTATAGTTTACTAATATTTCGGATATTATTTGCTCAGTAGTTTTCCTAACCTCAGGAGGTATCAAGTCGCTGATTGTTGTTATGATTTCCTGAGGAGATTATGGATAAAACAAGGATTAGGGCTGGTGTGGAATTCCATGCGATTAGCCCTTCGGGCTACGCTACGCGAACGCATATACCCTAATCCGAGATATATTCTTTTTTTTAAAGTTATGTTACTGTACTATAATATTTCGATCTCGGTTGTAAATACACTTCTTGGGGCAAGAGGCAAGAGGCAAGAGGCAAGAGGATTAAAGAGATAGGATTTTTTTTTGGTATTATGATAAAGCCGCCTTTAGTTTTATGATCTATTTGGTTGGAAATTCGATAAATTACATTAACTTACCCTAGATATGTGATCAGGAATTATTTTTTTTTACTTCCTGGCTTGACTTTCTTAATCTCACTTGCTGGCTTGACATTCATCTTAGATAAAGACTTTCTGATTTTATCTATTTTATCTTTGAGGGATTCTGAAAGACATTTGGTTGTTTTAATAACAGCAAGTAAATCATCTGTTGTCACTGTATCTTTTTCTGGATCAAGGAAAATATTTTCTATGGTTTCTTTAACAACAGCTTCAATGTCAGCACCACTATAACCATCGGTTTCTTTTAGCAAGCTAATTATATCAATCATCTTATTCCATTTATTTCTCCTTTTTAGATGGATTTCAAATATTTTTTTGCGCTCATCCCCATTAGGAAAATCTACAAAGAACAGTTCATCAAATCTTCCTTTTCTGAGAAATTCAGCCGGAAGTTTGGAAATATCATTAGAGGTAGCCACAATGAAGACAGTGTTTTCTTTTTCTTGAATCCAAGTTAAAATATTACCAAATAATCTGGTGGTGATATCACTGCCGCCTCCAGTTTCGCCAATGCCAGCAAAGGCTTTTTCAATTTCATCTATCCATAAAATACAAGGACTAACCGCCTCAGCTATTTTAATTGCCCGACTTAAGTTTTCTTCACTCTCTCCGACATACTTACCAAATAGTTTACCAATATCTAGCCGCAGTAGAGGAACTTCAAACAGATGAGAAGTAGCTTTGGCGACTAAACTTTTGCCACACCCAGGCATCCCAATTAGCATCATACCTTTAGGTATATCCACTCCAAATTTGATAGCTTGGTCGAGATTTTTGAATATATTAGCTTTTTTAGTGAGCCAGGACTTGAGATTATCAAGCCCTCCAACATCATCTAGTGTTTCTTTGAAATTAAGAATTTCAAGGGTGCCAGATTTTTTGATAATTTGTTCTTTTTCTTCGATGATTAGGTGCTTATCATTTTTGTCTATATAGCCACCCTGTTGATAGGCTAGGTTTAAGATATGGATAATTTCAAATTTACTTAATCCTTTAAAAGATAAGGATAATTCTTCCATGACATTGTCAGTCATATCAAATTGTAAATCCTGCAAAAATTGTTTAATTATTGCTCTAATTTGATTGATATTGGGAATAGGGACTTCAAAGACCGTAATCAATTTATCAAGTTCAGCCGGAATCATTAATTGACTAGCAACAATAAAACTAGTGGTATAAAAATTATCCTTGTATAGGGTCTTGAGGGCAATTGATTTGAGTAGAGCAATGACTTTGGGATTATCTAAATAAAAGTGAATATCCTTAAGGACCAGAAAACTCTCTCCACTTTCATTATTATCAAAAGCTGACAAGAATGTTTCTAAGTCAAAGTTAGACTTGGAATTTTTAGTATCAAAATCAACATGACCACCAGCATCATTATATTCATAAACCTTAGCTGTTGTAGCAATATCCTTAATCAGCAAATCAATAGCATGGAAATCAAAATGATTGATATAAATGATTGGTCTTAAGGAATCAACATAGGAGGCGAGTTTATGACTTGTATTGTTCATGATAATTGTTAATGGGGAATCGGGAATCGGGAATCGGGAATCGGGAAGAAAGGTAAGCATTTAGTGAGCTATCACTCACAAGCTGACGGCTGATAGTTTACAGCTGACAGCTAACATGAGAAATGCTATATAATCTCAAACTTCCAAATAACCAATTACATGGTCAGAATTTCTACTCTTATAATCTATACCATCTAGAATGACAAATTTACCATTAACATCATCGGCTGATAACTCTTCACCATGTTTACCAGAGTTTCTTACATAATTTCCATCGTTCATACCTAAAATCATAAAACGCTTACCCTTGGGTTCAATATCTTTCCAAAACTCTTTTGTCTCACCTTTAAATATTTTTAGGTGATTCCTGACTAAATAAAACATTTTATGAATTGCAAATTCTTTTTCTGAAAGGACCAAATTTTGTTCGGAAGGAAATATCATGTATTCCACATAATCATTAGAACTATTAGAACAAAACAGTAAACCATTCAGGATTTTTCCCACAGCATCTTCTTTTTTAAATTGATCAGATCTCAAACTTGGTTCTGAATGAGATACCATCACATCATCACTCTCAGTTAAATTCAGAATTAAACACTTTTTTTCTGGAGTAACAAGTTTCTGCCACTTACGATTAGTGTCGGCTTGATGCTGAATAGATTTTAGACTAAGTATATCTGGATGTTTTAAAAATCCTTCAGATAACATTTTGGCTGTATTAGGATTAATTTTATTTGTCAAATTTTCTATTCTTTCAGCCATCATGTCAGACCCTAACACTAATCTTCTCAAAGTGGGATTCATGAATGATACAAAAAGAGATAAGGGTACTTTGTCAAAAAATTCATCATACAAGGCTGGTAAGTGAAACTTAAATATCCAGAAATAGTTTTTAGCAATTTGTGCTACACTACTTTTAATCAACGCAATATTATCGGGCTCGTCTAACATCCCTGTCAATACTCTATAGTAACCCTGGTGATAATCCTTAATAATGGCTTTGCGATTAACATTGTTCTTAGCATAATCATTTACCTTGTTCTGTAATTCTTGATGGAATTGGATACTATACAACGATTCCTCTATTTTAGTTGATTCAATTTCCATCTCAAAAATTTTCACTAGTTCCTTGCTAATCTCTAGGTCACTTTCGGCTGATATATCCTTTATTTTTGATAAGGTATCTGTAAATTTCCTAACAGCAAGCCACTTTTGCAATAGACCACTTTTGTAATATGTCAAGATATCATCGATATTAAAATTTTCCCTAACACCATCTAAATCTCTGACTGGATTATTATCCAACATAAGACTAAACTTAATTGTCTTTGCCATCTTTTTCCACCTCAATAATTTGATTTTGCTGTCAAGGGCTACCACTTAAATGGATTTAATTTACTTTTAGCAAAGGCTCGCCCAAAAGATTTTGCTCCTGCCCAGGCTTTTTTTACCGTTTTGGTTACTGCTTTTTTACCAAAATTGGCTACTTTTTTGATACCAGTGGCAATAGTTTGACCAATTTTTTTTCCGGCAATTTTACCTGTAACGCTTCCTAGCATTCCTCCAACTGCTGTGCCAATTGGTCCAAATACAGTTCCAACAGTAGCTCCGATACTTGTACCGGATAACCAACCGACAGCCTTAGTGTTTAGACTCACTAAGGTACAGGTAGCTGCAACTTGTCTATCATATAAATCTTCTACACCCTCAATCAGGGTAATCTCGCCTTTGCCAAGTTTATAGCCGATTTGGGGAAGCGTAAGTCCCATATCAATCATGGCAGCAATTTCGGCTATATCTGCTTCTTCAAGTATGCCTAAGTGACCCTCTTCTCTAGCAACTACTGTGCCTAAAGTAACTAGTTGTTTGAAGGTATTATCTACCTGACCAAGGTATTGATTGAAATAATTTTCAGCAACGTCCAGAAAAGAAAAATTATTAAAATAATCTAGATTTGAAGGGTCTAAAAGTGTATCAAACTGCTGGGCCATGGAAATTGAAGATAGCATGGAGTTGTTCTGAATATCATCTAATACTTGTTGTTCCATCACTCTAGGCTGGTTGATGCCTTCAATTTCAATTTCCTTCAGAGGAGTATATACGTCCGTTGGTTCACCAGAAAATGACGCTAACTGCTGATTATTTGTGAAAACTAAAGCTTCTTGAATCTCTTGAACAATTTCACCTCTTTTTCTCACACTTTCTCTATCGGTGATTTCTTCAAGGGTAGATTCAAGCCAATTTACTTTTGATTTTCCTTGTTCTTGAGCACTGATTAAATTTTGATGATAACTATCAATCAGGTCGATAGTATTTAACGCATTGTTGAGATCAGTAATGGTTTTGGTTTTGTCTTTTATTCCTTGACGCTTCTCGATAACATCCTTACAAAAATGTTGAATATTATCTTGATCACGATACTCTTGATAGTTGACTAAGATTTCGGAAATTATTTGTTCAGTAGTTTTCCTACCCTGAGGAGGGATCAAGTCGCTCATTGTTGTTATGATTTACTGAGGATATTATTAATAAAACAAGGATTAGGGCTGGTTTGGAATTCCATGGAATCCCATAGGAATCATATCACAAATGCCGAACATATGTACTAAATCTCTAGCCCCCTCATGGGTTTAAGGTTGCTCTGATCGTACATAGTTGGCGTTGCTGATTTTGGGTATGATTTTGCCGCCCTAGCCCCCCAGCGAGCAATCCCTCGCTGGGCAGCACAAAACACCCAAAGTGCCCCAATTTAAGGGGATTTAGGGGGCTTTAACAAAACTAAACTATCACGCCTTCACTGGAAGATTGAGCAACGCCACATAGTTCATGTATTCTGCCACTTTGACCTGCTCCAATCCCACTATAGCCTAATCAAGCATATATTCTTTTGTGAGAATTATCTTAATATACTAGCAACTTAAGAGCTAATTTGTAAAGTAAATACTAAGAAGTCTGAAAGCGTTGCTATGATTGTCTTCTGGCTATTAAATAATTCACATGTAGTATATTAGTGCAATCCTTATCCTACAAGGATTACAGCGAGTTTACAAATCAGCTCTGAAGCACCACTAGCACTTACCCAAACCGTTTAATCAGATGATCCCCCACTCGTAGACCATTAGCAATAATGGTTAAAGCTGGGCTGACACTGGCATTGGATGGAAAGAAACTGCCATCGACTACGTAAAGATTGTCCACATCATGAGTGCGGCAGTTACGATCGAGCACTGAAGTAGCAGGATCGTCCCCAAAACGGCAGGTGCCACACTGGTTTGCCATTACTTGAATCGGTACTTCCCCACGAGGATATATTTTCCCGTTCTGAAAACTATCCAACCGTTTTTCAATGGTTTTTAGTACCTCAGTCAAGCGATAAATTAGGCGATCATGGGCTTCGATATTATTGGGAGTGTAGTCAATATACAACTTTTTGCCATCAATTCGCACTCGATTATTGGGATCGGGCAAATCCTCGGTCTGCACCCACCAACCAATGGAACGAGTAGCTAACTGCTTTAGTCCAAATCCTGGCATAAATTTTGCCAGAACTGATAACAGTGGTGGTGCTTCAGCAAAAATAATATCTGTGAGCAATCCACCGGAATTTTGAATGTGACCCATTGGGTAAGGAAAATCAGGATCACCCCAATAAAAATCATTGAGATAAATACTTCTTTGAAAAGCACCTGAATTGGGCTTAGTGCTCAGTTGCACTACAGCAGTCATTAGGCTTTTCATTAAATTCCGTCCCACTTGCCCCGAACTGTTACCAAGTCCTTGGGGGTGTCGATCATTGGCAGAGTGTAATAGCAATGCTGCTGAATTCACCGCACCACAAGCAACCACGACAATCTCTCCCATAAACAAGTAGGATTGTCCGGCAATTTCGGCTTCGACCCCTTTAACTGCTAAACCTGAGGGGTTAGTGTGCAAACAGACTACCTTTGCATTGGTTTTTAAGGTCACGTTGGAATGTTTCAACGCTGGCACAATTCCGCTGACCTCGGAATCATTGGTTGGGTCGTCGTCTTGGCGCGTCAGTCCTAACGGTAGGTAAGATGGATGCAGACCTTGTTGAGCGATCGCATTGTAAATTTCCGCAATTTGAGGTTCTTGGGGGATTGCTTCAAAGGGATAGTCTTGACTATGAAATGGCTCGGTGGGATCGCTGGTTGCCTGACCGTGAACTTTATAAAGCTGTTCCGCTTGACTGTAGTAGGGTTCAAAGTCGGAATATTTCAAACACCACTCCGGCGACACTCCCTCTTGATGTTGCACTTTCTCAAAATCCCGCTCCCGCAGTCGCAACAATGCTGCACCATAGATTTTAGTATTGCCACCGATAGCGTAATTCATTTGGGGGAAAAAGGGTTCTCCAGCAGTGTCATACCAAATTTCAGGAGCGTGATAGCGTTCTCGCTTAAAAATATCGACATTACTGCGATTTTGCTCTTCTAGAGGCATAAAATCGCCTCGTTCTAGGATCAGAATTTTCTTTCCAGTTGGCGCAAGTTTATAGGCTAAGGTTCCACCGCCAGCCCCTGTGCCGATAATAATAAAGTCGTAGTATTGGTCGTCGATAATCATAGTAAAAGTCCGAAGTTTGAAGTGGGAAGTGGGAAGTCAGAAGTCAGAAGTCAGAAGTCAGAAGTCAGAAGTCAGAAGTCAGAAGTCAGCTAGACTCACGTTTCGGAGTTTAGGAGCGATGCAGCGCGGTCTTGGGGGTTTCCCCCATGAGCGACTGCATCAAGACAATGTCAAACCTCTGAATGTGTAGTGCGCTTGCAGGAGTTCAGGAGTTACAGATGATCACTGACTTGTGATATTTTTGAGGATAGGTGCGTTACTTAATTAACATACCTTAGAAAATTAGCGATTGGCCGTAGGCCACGCTACGCGATCGCAGTTTTGGATAGGTGGATTATCTTATGGAAAGCAGGATTTATAGCTCATATCCAAGTGTTAGCAAAACCACTTCTTCTAATTGAGCAACTGTTTTAGGACTCAGGTGCCCCAGTTGTTGAATTAAACGACTTTTGTCAAGCACTCGCATTTGGAAACACAGTGCAACAGAATCTTGAGCTAATCCACCCTCTCCTTGTGCAATTTGAACACAAATTGGTAATGAAGCGCGGCGTTGATTTGTCGTTAGAGGAATTGCAATAATTGTTGTAGAGAACTGGGAAACAATGTCATTTTGAAAAATAATGACAGGACGAATACCTGCTTGCTCAGAACCTTGAGTTGGATTGAGATTAGCTACCCAGATATCCCCACGCTGATATTGATTGGTCATAGCTTATCTTCTTGATCAAGACTTGCGGCATAATCGCTCATTCCCACTTCAGCAAGAGCGCAGTCTTCCTCAGCAAACTCATGAGCAAGGGCTTTTAAATGAGCAGGATCAAGAACAATCCGACGACGTTTATCTTGAAACTTAAGAAATGCAATAAAATCAGCGACTTGCTGAAGTTGTTCAGCAGTAAGTAGATCCAGGTCTTGCTTGATAGCTTCGGTGCTGATTGACATAAATGCTTACCTCATAACTACGATAAACGCTATCGACAAGTTTAGCTAGGGACAAGGCTCAATTGTCCAATCTTTAGGTTTCTCACTTTTATAACAGGACTGTTGACGACCTGCTTCTTTTAAATTCCATTTACCGGTAGATTGATCGAATTTAAACTCAAGTCGATAACGCTTGCCCCTAATTTTGTCATCAGGTAGATTCATCTGGGTCAGAATCACGATTTTTTCAAAAGCTTGCTGATCAATTACCTTTATTTCTTCAGTAAACTCACTCTCGACGGTTTCTTTATTACCAAATAAGTCTAATGCGATCGCTTGCGGATCATCTCCTATTCCCTTACCTTTTATCTCAGCTAGATTCAAGGGTTGATAACGAGATTTTTCTAACGCATCATCAGAGGGATTACAACCCACTAATATTAAGCTAATAGTCAACCCTAATCCTAGAAGCGGCAACCTGTCTTTTCTATCCATGGTCATTTAAAATTAAATTGGTTATAGCCTTGATTTTATCAAACACGAATAAATTTTAATTGACGGCAAATTCAGTTTGCTGACGCATTTCGGAAGGATAGAAAGCTAAAACAATATTTTCTTTATTGATGCCAGCATTAATTAAATCAGTAGTGATACCGGTTTCTATTCCATCATATTCAATATAAATTTTAGTATTTTTTAGAGTAATATATATTAGGTTTCCTCTGATTCTTTTTCCCTGTGACCATCCTACCTGCATTAATCCATAGTGCTCTCGTGTTTCGTCAAAAATGGGATCAAGTCGGATGTCTCCATGAGAGGGGCGAAATTGAGCGTATTTTAGAATAACTTGTTTTATTAGTTCTCGATAGGTCGTTTGGGTATCCATTGTTTGACCTCTAATTTGGAGGAAACCAATCTGATTGGATTTGCTCAGGGGAATAGGGACAGTGGTCAGGAAAATCCCAATCGGAAATTCCGGTTTCATTAGCAGCGTCGGCTCTCGCATCACTATAAACTTTTGATAAATCTGCCCAGTATCGCTTTAAACTAGGAGTATCTCTGAGATAGCGTTTAAGGTTATTGCGCTCTCGTTTGATGGTGATTTCCCAAGACCTAGACCGTTTTTCAGGTTGATATTCCCATTTCAACAGATGTTGAATCGTTAAACGAATAGAAGATAAAAAGCGGTCTCGCTCTCGTTTACCCAAGTCTTCAATCTCTTCTAGGAGATTCACCCAGTCTACTTCACTATATCGTTGTTCTTTGATCAGGTAAACTTGTTGTTCAACCCATTTGATGATGTCAGTTTCATAGAGCATTTTTTTATTGGAAATCTCACTAAACCTGACGAAAGCCTTACCTGGTTGGGTTACGCTTCCGCTCACCCAACCTAAGAATAACGCTACTGCCAAATGTAAATCAGCACAAACAAAATAATCCAGATCACATCGACAAAATGCCAGAACAGGGAGGTGGCAGCAACCCCAAACTCACCGTTGTCGTAGTTACCGGGAATGAAGGAGCGTCCCAGCATAATCAATTGCAGCAAGACTCCTGTGAGCACGTGCAAACCATGAAACCCGGTGAGCAAATAAAAGGTGCCGCCAAATACGCCATCGGTAAATCCGAAGGGGAGACTGCTCCATTCCACTGCCTGACCATATAAAAAGTAGCTTCCCATTGCCATGGTCAAGAGCCAGAATGCCCGAAAGCCCCACAGATTTTTGGCATGGAGATATCGTTCGGCAATGTAAATTACGAAACTACTAGACACCAGCACTACAGTATTAATAGCTGGCTCTTTAATTTCTAGCCCTGTGACACCGGTAGGGAGCCAGTCGGCTGTGGTAGTCTTGTAAACAATGTATCCAGCAAAGAAGCTCAGGAAGATAACACTTTCCGAGAGCAAGAAGATGATGAAGCCAAACATGCTCTTGCCCGCTTCATCATGGCTATGTTCTGCTGTCCGATCAGAGGTATGGGTCTGACTCGGTATTAAACCAGAGGTGAGTGATGGATCGATTTCAGTTGGGTTCATGGCTAACTTCTAGGGCATCAGGGTTAGAAAGCAAAGGTTCAGATTTGCCATAGCCATAGGGTTCGGCAATCACCACAGGCAACTCTTCAAAGTTCTCGTGACTGGGCGGGGAGGAGACAAGCCATTCTATCCCAATTGCCCGCCAGGGATTGGGTGGTGCTTTTTCTCCTTGTACCCAGGAACCGACCATATTGAGGATAAAGGGCAAAGTAGACATGCCCAACAGGAAGGCTCCAATGCTAGCAACCACATTCCAAAAGGCAAATTCGGGATCGTAGGACGCAACTCGGCGGGGCATTCCTTGCAGTCCTAATGGGTGCATGGGGAAGAAATTGAGATTAGCTCCAATAAAAGTTAGGGCAAAGTGAAGTTTTCCCAATCCTTCGTTATACATGCGCCCTGTCATTTTGGGGAACCAATGGTAGAAGGCGGCATAAATCCCCATAACTGTTGCGCCATAGATAACGTAGTGAAAGTGACCAACAACGAAATAGGTGTTGTTGACGTGAATATCTACTGGAACGGCTGCTAACATAATGCCAGTAATGCCCGCAAATACGAACATCACTAAGCCACCTAGTCCGAAAAGCATGGCGCTGGTTAGTCTGAGTTTGCCTCCCCAAATGGTTGCTACCCAGGCAAAGACTTTTATGCCAGTTGGCACGGAAATCAACATTGTGGAGAACATAAACAGCATCCGCATCCATCCGGGAGTGCCGCTAGCAAACATGTGATGCACCCAGACTATAGCGCTCAACCCAACAATAATTAGGGATGAAATAGCAACTACTTTGTAACCAAAAAGGGGCTTGCGGGCGTAAACTGGGAATATTTCTGAAAAAATGCCAAAGATTGGTAAGATAATTACGTAAACGGCTGGGTGAGAGTAGAACCAGAAAAAGTGCTGGAACAGAATGGGATCGCCCCCTTTGGCAGGGTCAAAAAAGCTGGTGCCTAGGGTTAAATCAAACAACAGCATGATGGCTCCAGCAGTCAGGGCAGGTAAGCCAAATAATTGAATAATCTGGGCACTGAGTACAGCCCAGACAAAGACAGGCATTCGGAAAAAGGTCATTCCAGGCGATCGCATCCGAATAATGGTGGTTACGATGTTGACGGCTCCCAGAATAGAGGATATCCCCGAAAGCGCCACGGCTAGTAGCCAGAGGAATTGACCGTTAATCAAAGCACCAGTGGGGTTTTGCAGGCTCACGGGTGGATAAGACCACCAACCTGCCTGGGCTGGGCCTCCTGGAGCTAAAAAGCTTCCCATTAGGACAATCCCAAAGACGGGCACCATCCAAAAGGCCAGGGCATTCAGCCGGGGAAATGCCATATCCCGTGCCCCAATCATCAGGGGTACTAGGTAATTGGCCAGCCCGGCTAACACTGGAAAAGTCCACAAGAACAGCATTACTGTTCCGTGGAGGGTAAACATAGCATTGTAGACCGTGCGATCGACCAGATCGGCCTCTGGGGTAATCAGTTCACCCCGGACGATCATGGCAAAGATTCCACCAATGAGAAAAAAGAAAAAAGAGGTGACAATATACTGAATCCCAATCACTTTGTGATCGGTGCTGAAGCTGAAAAACCGTTTCCAGTCTTCAGGGGTACCTGGCGAGGGCTGTTTGCCCAAGGATGCGATCGCGTCAACCGAAGAAAGATTGGTCATAATCCTTTGTTTTGGATATTTGAACCGGAGTAATTCACCATAGGAGGCGCAGCTGGAACCACCGTTTTCCAGCCTGCATTAATTGCTGTTTCAGAGGCTCGACGATATTCCTCGAAGGCTGGATTGTAGGCTGCTGTGGGGGGTTGAACCGCTGCTTGAGCAAGCCACTGCTGATAGGATTCTGGGGACTCTACTACCACATCCGCCTGCATTGCTGCAAAGTAAGTCCCACTGTATTGAGAATCCCGCAACCGATAGTTGCCTTCCCGAATGGGAGTAAATTCAAACTCGATCGCCTGATTTGGTATAATATCCTGCTTGACTCGAAAGGCGGGAATATAAAACCCATGTATCACATCTTCTGATTTGAGGGTAAGCTTGATGCGATGGTTGTTGGGTAAATGCAGTTCTGTGCTGCTGATACTTTGCTCGGGATAGCGAAATTCCCACGCCCACTGACGAGACAAGACTTCGATACGCTCTATTGGTTCGTTGGACTCAGGCATTTGTGAGTGAGGGCTTGACTCGATGGGTGCAGCCTCAGCGGTTGCCATTTCTAGATGAACATGCTCCATCGGACCGAGAATCGACATCTGGTCGTAGACCTGGTAGCTGTAGGCTGCAATCCAAATTACTAAGGCTAAGGGAATCGCTGTCCAGACGATTTCCAGGGTGATGTTTCCTTCAATGGGTGGACCATCACTGATGTCATACTTGCCTGCTTGCTGAAACAAGACTGAATAGGTTAGGGTTCCTACTACTCCTAAGAAAATAAAGGTTCCCAGTGTCACCAGGAAACTGAATAAATCGTCAACTAGCAGGGATTCAGCTGAAGCTTGCGGAGGAAACCAAGAGTAAGCCTGTTGACCCATCCATAGACTAATCCCAGCTAATGCGATCGCAACGACAACCAAGGTCAAAATCCTGCGAATATTCATAAGCCTATCTATTTCAACAGTAAGTTTGGATCTTCTCCCAGTCTCAACAGGCGATCGGCGCTAATGTGTAGGCCAAAATCTGCCGCCAGTTGCGCTCCCAGGGTACCGTGAACAAACATCAGTGCGAAAATCCCTAGTCCCGCTAACAAATAGGTCCATTGTACCTGTCTGGCTCTATCCTTATTCCAAACAAATCGCTGAAATCCTCGCCATACTGTCATTGCTACAATCAGCAGCAGCAGCAAGACTCCGCCAACTCCATGCCAAAGCATGGTTTCCATGGCCTGTAATCCCCAGGCACTTCTAACCTCTGTGGGTGGGTCTGCCAGCATAATTTCATAGAAACCGGCAGCAACAGTGAAGAAAGTAACCACTGCTGCTGCCAGCATGTTGTACCAGCCGACATCAAAAAAATTGGATCTTGTAGCAGGAATTGCCAGTATCTTAAACACTGGCTTTTCCAGGGGAAACAAAACCCCAACGATATCAAAGCCGATGGCCACGATAAATAAACCAAGGGTTAGATGTACCAGATTGGGATGAATCGGAATCGGGTAAGGCAAGCCATTGGCTCCCAATTGGCTCCCTAGTTGGTCAATTAGGTTTGAACTCATTACAACAAGCCCTCCCGAGTCCCTTCTACTACCGGAACAGTATGCAATCCATAAACCCAAACCAGTAAGTCACCCAGGTAGACCTGGACAAACACTAACCCTACTAACAACGCCCCCACTCCCAAAAAAGGGATGGGTAACTCTTTGGGATTGCGAGAACGAATAATGTAGCGCCATGCTGTTACCGCTGCAATGATGCCAGATAGAGACCAGCCAATCAGCGTATGTAGGTTCAATGTTCCCTCTGCTGCTGTGTAAGGCTCTGCTAATCCGGCTTCAATTTGCCCAAAAATAACAGCAATAAAGATAGAAATAGTCGCAAAAAATAAATTCCACCAACTTACCTCATACAGACGATAATTACGGCTAAAGTAGCCGATAACGTCACAAAAGACGGCAAACAATACCATGGCAATCACAAAATGAACCACGATTGGATGAATTGTATCGGGATACGGCAAGTTGTGATCGTTGAGTGGGGGGAGATACTCTAGCATATTGTTCTCAATGAGGTTTCAATGAGGAATTGTTGGTAGTGGTACACAAGTAGTGATTTTAACCCCCGAAACGTTTACGCTTACTGTAGCTAATTCATTACATATTTACCACTACCAACGTATTAATAATAATCAAAAATAGTAAGAATAATATACTTACTAAAACGCTATTATAAAATTATTGGGCATCTTTGACATTAGAGCCATGAAAACAATTACATTAAGGCTGACCAGCAATAATATAACATAAAATTGTTGGGGCTTTATTCCTTTAACAAAAATCACAGCAATTCTCCTAATTAGTGTATTTACCTAGATAAAAATACTCATTAACTGAGTATTTACTAAGACTTGAGCAGATATATAGTTAGTGACCGCTAATTTTTCAGCAAACAACTAACTGTGTCAAATTAATTGACTCAAATCACAGAGTTTACAAACCAAGCAGCTAGCTCTAGTTAGTAGAGCTAGCAACTATATAGAGTAAGGATAGGAATACCTGACTTCACATATATCACCTGGTTTTACTATAGCCAGCTAACCCTTAGTATTAGTAGATTTTTCAGGAATTTTTAAGATTTATTACAAAGCCAAAAAGGTTGACAATTTGTCTTATCTGACTTTGACGATTTGTATTGTTATTGTAAAGGTAACTTTGGCTCAGGAAACAGGGATTAGGTAGTAGTAAACTTTGGAATAGGGAATAGGTAAAAAAACCTGTGTCTATAATTACTATTATAACCGCTATATAAAGTCTTAACTGTATAAATTGAAGGGGATTGGTTTTGGAAACTATAGGCTAGAATTGTTGAGTAATTTTACTTAGGGTGTTCAGTCGATATCGTGCCAACGTCAGTTCGACATAAGCGCACCTCAGGAGTCAGGAGCTTCGAGTCAGGCATTTCGAGTTAGAATAAATGAAGTTTTTACTTAATTTGCAATTAATCAGATTTTAATCATTTGATAAGATTAGCGATTGGCCGTAGGCCACGCTACGCGAACGCACTTTCGTTTTTCTACTTTGACTAGAAAATGCAATAAGTCTAAAACTACCAATTTTTGAACTTATATCTGATTTTTTGGGTAAATCCGCCTGTTAGTGAGGATTGGACTGACGAATACTGGGGTATTGGCTTGAGGCGGTGACAGATTGGCTATCAAAACATCCAGAAATCTGAGAACCCTGCGTCTTTAGACCGGCTTAGAAGTTACCCCAGCGAGCAATCCCTCGCTGGGGCAGTCTTTATAGTTGGTCGGCTATGCATACAAGAGGTGCCCCAGACGCGCGCCAAGCGTGTAGTGGAGCCTTTATAGATGACTGGCTATGAGGATGCATGGTTAAAACTATTGTATTAAGGCGACCCTACACTTACGGTAACTTCAAGACCCGTGGCGAATTTAATTCGCCTAGCGATGCCTCAGGTGCGACCCGTGGCGAATTTAATTCTTAATGCGGAAAACGCACCATTACGGTCTTGGGGGTTCCCCCCATGAGCGACTGCATCAAGACACGGAAAGCGCACCTTTGGTTAAAACTTATTCATTAAGGCTGCCCTATTCTAAGGTTTCGTCTCCCGGATGAAACAGAGCCACGGGGTAAACCCCGCCGTATCTCTTCGTGTGGGTTCAGGCAGTCTGGCTATCAAACTCCTAATCAACTCAGACTGAGTCATTCCCAGCCGTTCAGCCTCCTCCTTTAACTGCTGCTTCTGGCAAACTTGTGATCCTAATTTGTTTTCATATTTATATATGACAATATAGGCAGACATTTGTTATGATTATAGTAGGAGGTGATGAAGTTGTACAAAACCATTCCGGTAAGAGCAGAATTTACAGACGAAGAGGAGGCTTTTTGGGTCTTTCAGTGCCAGCGAGCGAATAGCTTGATAAATTGCGCTATTTATTACATCAAGCAGAAACATTACGATTGGTTAAAAGAGCAGCTAGAAGCTTATTCCACTTATTGGAGAGGTGACGAGTTAAGGCTGGGATGGAAGACTTACAAGTGTATTACAAAGTATCCAGAGTTAGACAAAGTCTTGAAGATGAATCCTCATTACAAGGCTATGGCGGCTCAATCAGCTCAACAGACTTTAAAATCAGTAGGAGAATCAATCTCTAGCTACAACCAACTAGTAGGTTCTTATTACAAAGGGGAAGTCGATAGGCCAAGGCTGCCTAGATACAGAAAAAAAGGTGGATTAGCTGGTGTCACTTTTCCAAGACAGTCACTTACCTACAAAGAAGGCATTTTTTACCCTTCAATCAGTAAAGAATCTAAGCCAGAACTAATTTGCAAGATAACGTTAACTCCGCCTGACTTTATAGATCCAGATTGGGTGAAAGAGGTAACCATTCGTCCTAACTTAGGGCAGTTGTGGATTGACTGGGTTATAGATGACGGGAAGCAGGCCGTTGAACATAATCCAGATCTGGACTACTCTCAAGCTTGGAGTTTTGATCATGGCGGAGACAACTGGCTAACTGGTATTTCGACCAAAGGAAAAAGCCTGATAATCGACGGTCGAAAGCTTAAATCAATGAACCAAGGCTATTCTAGGTTGGTCGCTAAGTACAAGTCAGGGAAATCCGAATCTTATTGGGATGCTAATTTGGATAGAGTGCAGCGTAAGCGCAACAACCAAATGAGAGATGCGAAGAACAAAGCTGCCAGGTTTATTATTAACCGTTGCCTTAACGATAAAATTGGAAATCTCATTATTGGATGGAATGAGCGGCAAAAAAATGCATCTAATATGGGTAAGCGAGGTAATCAAAATTTTGTTTTAATTCCCACTAAAAGATTAATCGAAAGATTAAAACAACTTTGCTATGAATACGGAATTAAATTGACAATTACTGAAGAGTCATACACTAGCAAAGCGTCTTTTCTGGATGAGGATCCATTACCTAGACACGGTGAAAACGAGCGTGAATGGAAGCCATCAGGAAAAAGAGTGAGACGTGGGCTTTATAAGACTTCTTCTGGATGCTTAGTAAACGCTGATTGCAACGGTGCCGGAAACATTGCAAGAAAAGTAGCCACACAGTTAGGTCTTGATCTAACCAAGGTGAGTAGGGGATCCTTGACAGTCCCACACCGATATGACGTTTTTAGTTCCTTGAAAAAATCATATCGAAAAAGAAGTGTTGGCGTTCGCGTAGCGTCGGCGAAAGCCGATAGAGGCTCGGTTTCAACCAGCCTCCTAACAACCTTTTAGAATCCCCCGTGTTTTAACCGGGGGAGATGTCAACAGTAGCAACTCAAACCGTGAAGATTCAAACCTTTCTTCAACCCATTGACCGTACTGCTGGGGCAGTCATAGTTATACTGAGTCTACTGATTGGTATATTACTGTGGACTGGCGATCGCACTGCGCCCAGGGTACGGGAATTTACGTGGCAAGATAAACAAGTCGGTGCAGAGGATAAAGCGTTTATCCTCACCTTCAGCCGTGCTATGGATCAGACTAGTGTGGAAGCTAATCTGAACATTGTTCCACCCATCCCGGGCAAAATTAGCTGGGCAGGACGTAAAATGGCTTATACTCCCCTGCTCCCTTTACCCTATGGCACCGAGTATCAATTCCAACTCACTGGGGCAGTAGATCAATTCGCTAAGCCTGGCAATAACACTCCCATGGAACCGTTTAAGGCATCTTTCCGTACCCGTGACCGGGCATTTGCCTATGTGGGTGTTCAGGCAGAAGAACAGGGGCGATTAATGTTCTATAATCTCACTCGCCAACAAAAAACTATTTTGACGCCTCCAGATTTGGTGGTTATGGACTTTAAGTTCTATCCTGATGGCAGCCGAATTCTTTTCTCTGCTGTTCAGAGTCAGAATCAAGAACAGGACTTGCTCTCCGCCAAATTATATACTGTGACCACGGGCATATCTACTCGTGCCCCAGCTCAAGCGACCGTATCCCCAGACTCTGATGGGTTGTTAGTTGAGCAGGTTCTCGATAGCAAAGACTACCAGAATCTCAAGTTTGATTTGTCTGCTGATGGTAAAACGATTGTGGTGCAGCGGGTCAGTCGGAGTAATCCTTCGGAATTTGGGCTGTGGACCATACAAGCTGGTGCTAAACCGAGACCATTAGATCATGAACCAGGAGGAGATTTTCTAATTACTCCTGACAGCAACGCTATCGCGATGGCTCAAGGTCAGGGAGTGGGCATTTTACCCTTGACACCAAATGCTCAACCCCTAGACTTTTTACCGAAGTTTGGCATGGTCCTAAACTTTGCTAAGGATGGTTCAGCAGCAGTGATGGTGAAGTTTAATTCTGACTATACGCGATCGCTATTTCTAGTCAAAAACCAAGGCTCTGAGCAAGAGATACTACGCACCACTGGTTCTGTCCATAGTTGTGAATTCTCGGCGCAAAACCAGATTCTCTATTGTCTGCTCAGCCAACTCATTGTTGGGGAAGAGTTCAAAGAAGAACCGTTCCTAGCAGCGATTAACCTTAAACCTAATGACAAGAATGAGTATACTTTAAAGCGCTTGGTAGTTTTACCCGAGCAACAGGAAGTTCATATGAGTTTGTCCCCAGATGACTTAGGTATACTCTTTGATCAAATAGTCCCTGAACAGTCATCTGATGAAGGTTTGATCACTGATGAAGGACAAATAATTGCCAATGCTAGACTCTGGCTATTACCTTTAGTGGATGATACATCTTCAGATACTCCAGTGAAGCTGGAAGCGGAACCACTCCTAACTGGATTTAATGCTCGTTGGCTACCTTGAAGGTTTTTTGGTTGAAGGTTAGCTGGTTAAAGGTTAGCTGGTTAAAGGTTAGCTGGTTGAAAGTTATTAAGTTTAAGGCGTTTGGTGGGAAGGGTGTTTGGTTTAATGGTGTTCGCGTAGGGTGGCCGAACGCGCACGCGTGGCCAAAAGGCCAAAAGGCCAAGCTTTGTAAAATAACCGATCAAGCTGTAAACTGTATAGCACTAAGCATTAAAGTTAGGACATTGATAGAAGCTGAAAAGCTAATGCACGTAAACTTTTGCCTCTAGCATGCATGCCTTTTGCCTTGGGCGTAGCTCTATAACCTGTAACCTGTAACCTGTAACCTATAACTAAACAACCTTAAACCTTAAACCTTAAACCTTAAACCTTAAAACCTTAAACCTTAAAACCTTAAACCTGTAACCTTAAACGTGTAACTTTAACTTAAAAGATTATGGAAATTAATCAGTGTCTTCATGTTGCTGTTTTAGTTTCTGATTTGGAAAAGGCAGAGCATTTTTACGGTAATATTTTGGGATTATATAAAGTTGAACGAGAGCTGAGATTTCCTGGTGCTTGGTACCAAGTTGGTCAATTCCAAATTCACTTAATGGTTAATCCTAATCCTAGAGTTGACCTAAAAAATCCTGAAAAATGGGGTCGTAATCCCCACATTGCCTTTAGCGTAGTAAATTTAGATGAAGCCAAGGAATGTCTAGACGCTCAAGGCTGCCCGATTCAATTGAGCTCATCTGGTCGTGCGGCATTGTTTACCCGAGATCCAGATGGTAATATTATTGAAATTAGTCAGATTAGTCAGATGACCACTTAGGGGTTTAAGGTAGGGCTCGGGAAAATAGATGAAAACCATTGCCTACCTGTACAGCAATCCCCTACTTGACCCAGTGCCTGACCCAGCAGTTTGGGGTTTGGAGGTGGATCAGGTCTATCTAGATTTGGGAGAACGTCAGCAGTGGCAGCAGTTAGTTGCGGATTGCCAAGCTCAACCCCCTGATTACTTGCTAATTCGTCGTCTGGAAGAACTGGGAGAGTGTTTAGCTGAAATTAGCGATCGCATTAGCCAAATTGAAACCCTTGGTGTTTGCTTGGTTGCCACAGAGCAATCTTACAATTCTGCTCAGCTAACGGATGCTACCAACTACACTGCGATTCGGGCTAGTTTACTGAAACTTCTACACGAAATTCAGCAGGAAGTCAACAGCCGCCGCCTTAGGCAAGGACACGCTCGTAATCGCCTCAAAGCCTTACCCCCACCAGGAAAAGCCCCCTATGGCTATCGGCGGGGCAAAGACCGCTATCTAATTGACCGCAGTACTGCACCGGTGGTTAAGGATTTTTTTGAACAGTTTCTGCTTTATGGTTCCTTGCGGGGTGCAGTACGGTATTTAGAGCAAAAATATGGTAAACGGATTTCCGTAACTACCGGGCGTCGTTGGCTGACAAATCCGGTGTATCGGGGAGACCTTGGCTATCAAAAAAATGGTGAGGTTATTTCCGATACCCATAACGCTATTTTGAATCGCGAAGAAGCGGCACAGATTGACCGATTGCTCAGGCGCAACCGACAGTTACCTCCTCGCACCGCCAGTGCTCCCCGTTCTTTGGCAGGGTTGGTGGTTTGTCAGGAATGTCAGTCGGGAATGACCGTTGTTAGTGTTACTCAATATCGTAAAAACAAACAATATCTCTACCTACGTCCGATCAATTGTCCTAAGCATCCCAAATGTCGTGCTATTAGTTATGAACAGGTTTTGGAGCAGACTATTCAACTAATCTGTCAGGAATTACCCCGTGCTGTTGCTGCTATGAATGCTCCCAGCTTGGATGGGGTGAAGGAATCCCTTAAGGGTAAAATTACTCAAAAAAAAGATAATTTAGAGCAGCTACCCCTGTTAACCTCTAGTGGGGTGCTTGATCAAGAAACTGCTGATTTACGAGCATACAAACTACGGACAGAAATTTACCAATTGCAGCAGCAGCTAGCTGCTTTGCCGCCAGTGAATTTAAAAGCGATCGCTCAGACAGTATCCATTCCTCAATTCTGGATTGATTTATCAGAATCAGAGCGTCGGTTTTACTTTCGGGAATTTATTCAAAAAATTGAAATCCTGCGTCAGGTAAAAGACTTGCAGCTGCAACTTGTGTTTATTTTTTAGGGGTTATTTTTTAGGGATTACTATCGATTAGCCACCGCTAACAGGGGGAATCAGAACCACTTCATCCCCATCTTGCAAGGGGGTATCGGGGGGAACGAATTGCAGATTGATGCCAAAGCGGGTCACTTCACGCCATTGCTCCAGCTCTGGGTGTTCACTCAGTAAACGGTCTAGCACGGCTGATACTAATGTTTGAGGGGGAAATCCCAACTGGAGTTCTGGCAAGCCATAGGTTTCTTGATAGGCAGCAAAAAGCTTGACTGTAACAGTAATTGATGGTTCAGACATAATTCAATTCGGGTTCAAGCTCTTTTATTCTATTTAATTCTGTTTAATTCTATTTAATTCTGTTTGATTTTAGTTTGCCTGACGAGACTGAGGCACTTGGCACTATACTTGACAAAATTAGATCGAAGTAAATAAATGCACCCTCATGATCACAGCAGTATAGACCCTAATTCAAGAGTATTTTAAAACTTAAGTGACCTTTTTGACGATAGTAATCAACTCCCTAGTCTTGACAAAACTATGGCGATATAGTAATAAACCCTTAGTGGAAATCAATCTAACAAACCGAAGATGAGTTGGATTTACCGATTACGATAGAATATTGGTATTTCTAGCTTATTACATGAGCAGATCCCCTCAAGCATCTACTCCCGAATCCAACGATAACCTTCCGAAAAGGGCAACTGAAGCAGCAAGGAAAGTTGCGCCTGAGAATACTGACCATCGGACGGTGGACCGCAGTAAGCTGACACCGATGATGCAGCATTTTGCTCAACTAAAAGACCAGTATTCCCATGCTGTGCTGCTCTACCGAGTTGGGGACTTCTATGAAACCTTTTTTCAGGATGCCAGGATAATTTCTGAAGCCCTGGAACTGGTCTTAACCAGCAAAGAAGCAGGTAAGGGAGTGGGACGGGTGCCAATGACAGGGGTTCCTCACCATGCTTTGGACCGCTACAGCACCATGCTAGTGGAAAAAGGCTATGCGATCGCAATTTGTGACCAAGTGGAAGATGCCTCAGTGGCAGCCAAAGAAGGACGTCAGGTGCGCCGGGAAGTCACCCGTGTCCTTACCCCCGGTACCTTGATGGAAGAGGAGATGCTCCATGCTCGTCGTAACAATTTCTTGGCAGCAGTAGTAATTGCTAAGAATCATTGGGGTTTAGCCTATGCGGATATTTCCACTGGGGAATTCCTGACTACTCAAGACCGAGAGTTAGACCTGCTGGTTCAGGAATTGATGCGCTTGCAGCCTTCTGAGGTATTAATTCCCACCAATGCTCCCGATTTGGGGAGTATGCTACGACCTGGCCAGACCTCTGAGAGTTTACCGGATTGTTTACCAAATTCATTTTGTTATGCACTCCGTCCCCAACGACACTTTACCTTGGCCGAAGCCCGACAGCGACTGTTGGAACAGTTCAGAGTGCGATCGCTTGAAGGCTTAGGGTGTGAACATCTGCCCCTTGGTGTCCGTGCTGCTGGTGGGTTGTTGGAATATCTCAAAGATACCCAAAAAGAAAATTATGTAGCGTTACAGATATTACGTACCTATACCATTGCTGATTATTTAATTCTCGACCACCAGACTCGTCGCAATCTGGAAATTACTGCTACTGTCCGAGATAACACCTTTAATGGTTCCCTGCTTTGGGCTTTAGATAGAACCAGTACAGCCATGGGAGGTAGAGCATTGCGGCGCTGGCTACTGCAACCATTACTAGAGATTAAGGGAATCCGGGCGCGACATGATACGATCGCGGAATTAGTGGAGAATACTGGACTGCGCCAGGACTTACAGCAGCTGCTTCGGAAAATTTATGACTTGGAGCGGTTGACAGGGAAAGCAAGTTCTGGTAGAGCGAATGCCAGAGATTTAGTCGCCCTAGGAGATTCCCTGTTGAGGTTACCGGAATTAGCTGACCTAGCGGCTTATGGCTCTTCTCCCTATCTGAAAGTGATGCAGACTGTACCGCCACAATTGGAAGAGTTAGGGCACACAATCCAGGAGCATCTGGTAGAGTCACCACCGTTGCATCTGACTGAGGGGAAATTAATTCGGCCTCAGGTCAATCAGCAGTTGGATGAAATGCGTGGTCAAGCCGAGGAGGATCAGCAGTGGATTGCTAATTTGGAAGTGACGGAGCGGGAAAAGACAGATATTCCCAAGCTGAAGGTAGGGTTTAATAAGACCTTTGGATATTACATTAGTGTACCTCGTGCTAAGACAGCTCAGGTCCCAGATAACTATATTCGCAAGCAGACGTTAGTTAATGAAGAGCGCTACATAACCCCAGAGCTGAAGGAACGGGAAGCACGGATTCTCACGGCGCGGGAGGATTTGAATCGTTTAGAGTATGAAATTTTTGTAGGTTTGCGCCATGAGGTAGGGCTGGAAGCTGACAGGATTCGGGGTGTATCTCGGGCAGTAGCAGCGTTGGATGTGTTGTGTGGATTAGCAGAAATAGCCGTTTATCAGGGATATTGTCGTCCCGATATGGATCAAAGCCGGGAAATTCGGATTATAGATGGACGGCATCCAGTGGTGGAGCAGTCCTTGCCCAGTGGTTTGTTTGTGCCGAATTCCGCGTCTTTAGGTCAAAACAAGTTGCAGGTTGACGGGGAGTTGAAGGTTGATGGGGAGTTGAACGTTGGAAGGTTGAAGGTTGACGGGGAGTTGAAGGTTGAAGGTTCTTCCGAGTTGAACGTTGAAAATTCTAACGAGCAACTAGATAACGAGCAACTAGATAACGAGCAACTAGATAACGAGCAACCTGCAACCAACACTAACCTTGGCCAAAAGGCCACGCTACGCGAACAACCTTCTAACCTTGGCCAAAAGGCCACGCTACGCGAACAACCT
>WTKN01000089.1:20936-23155 GCA_011524395.1 Moorena sp. SS36440bin_2 | reverse complement strand
GCTACGCGAACAACCTTCTAACCTTGGCCAAAAGGCCACGCTACGCGAACAACCTTCTAACCTCCAACCTTCTAACCTTGGCCAAAAGGCCACGCTACGCGAACAACCTTCTAACCTCCAACCTGGTAACGAACAACCTGCCACCGAAACGGATATTCCTGATTTGATTATTTTGACCGGACCGAATGCGAGTGGGAAGAGTTGTTATTTGCGTCAGGTGGGATTGATTCAGTTGATGGCACAGGTGGGAAGTTTTGTGCCAGCATCGGAAGCAAGTTTGGGGATTTGCGATCGCATTTTTACCAGAGTCGGTGCGGTGGATGATTTAGCAACAGGCCAGTCTACGTTTATGGTGGAAATGAACGAGACGGCGAATATTCTCAATCATGCTACAGATAAGTCTTTAGTGTTGTTGGATGAGATTGGCCGAGGCACAGCAACCTTTGATGGTCTTTCCATCGCTTGGGCGGTGGGGGAGTATCTGGCCATGGAAATTAAGGCACGGACGATTTTTGCCACCCATTATCATGAGTTGAATGAGTTAGCCTCGATTTTGCCCAATGTCGCTAATTATCAAGTGACGGTAAAAGAGTTAGCCGATGAAATCATCTTTTTACATCAGGTACAGCCAGGAGGAGCTAACCGTTCTTATGGCATTGAGGCCGGACGTTTAGCGGGTTTACCAACCTCAGTGATTAATCGGGCGAAGCAGGTGATGAAGCAAATTGAGAAGCACAGTAAAATTGCCCTGGGGTTGCGCAAGGGGATTGGCAAACAATTGTCAGCTAGGGACGCAACTGGCCAAAAGATGAGCGACCAAGAGATGACCATCGAGCAGTTGGATATTTTTGATGACTAAGCCACCATGATTGTGATCTGATTAACAACTACACAGTTAACACAGCTACACAGTTAACGCGGATGGGATGAGAGCTAGGAGCCGCTACGGGAAAGCATTCCCGCCCACTGCCCTTACGGAAAAAAATCCGATTGCATAAATTTCTGAGCTAGCCCTGATTAGTATATAGACCTTAACGAATCAATTTTGGGAGCAGCTCCGTGACTAGATACTACGCCACCTGTAGCTCTTGATAGGTGTCAACCTTGAGAAACTAAAGGGTAGCGATAATATTTTGAGGTACAAAAAATTAGTAATTTGTGGGTTTTTGTTATCTACATAAACTACAATTTATAGCTTTTATTTGCAGCTTGATTACATCGGGTTATACTACGTTGTCATACCCTTAATTTTTGGTGCTATCTTTTCATTGCCTTTATCAAATTATTTTTGGGCTGGCGGAATGTCAGCTATAAGCTTTGTAGTTATTTTTATAATTTCTTGGATGAGCGAGGAAACTTATGAAAGTTAAAGACGTCTATAAAGATGAACAAGGAAATTGGCATATCGACTATGGATTTGATCATCTGATGGGGCTATCCATTAGGACTTATTTAGGGCACATACTGATCGGATTTATCATTTCGATTCCCATGAGTTTCCTGTTTCTTATGTTTTTCTTTTCCGTTTTCAATGAATTAATTCAATCAATTCCGGAGGGAGATAGCAGCATTCAACAGATAGTTCCTCAAGAAAATTACCGTCCTATTCACTAATTCTTACACAGATCAGCAAGATGGTAAACCACTTTCCTAACTGGTGTGCCCGCATTCAGGGCTATTTCATGTTGATTGCGCCCGTGATTTGCCCTGCTAGTCTTGCACTGCCAAAGATTTGAGCCATTGCCAGAAACTCTGGCATCAACTTCTATCATCAGCATAGATTTGATCCTATGGCTTAGGTTAAGCCTCTTATTGGTTCTCACCTTAATACACTCAAGGACTTGTTTAGAATCAATAGCCCTACTCCCTAAACCGATCAATTCCTGATCCGAAGTGCTCAGAAAATTATCCAGACCCAAATTCATATCCAATTGATCCGATTAATTTAATTGCACAATCTAACAAGTCTTTGATGAAAAATGAAATACTTTGATTAAAGTAATGTGTTCTTATGTTTAACTTCAAGCGTTCCTGGAACAAAATAGTTCCTAAAATTACATCAACTAGCAAATTTTTTTTGCTCGCTGCTTTGAGCATTAGTGTGATTTTGATATTTTTTAGAGCACCCTCACTAGCACAGTTGCCGCCACTAAAACAATTGCCCATTGAAGAGGGTTCGGAAACACAACCTGTACCGGAAACAGGAATTGAAGAGGGTT
>WTKN01000089.1:0-20836 GCA_011524395.1 Moorena sp. SS36440bin_2 | reverse complement strand
ATTGAAGAGGGTTCGGAAACACAACCTGTACCGGAAACAGGAATTGAAGAGGGTTTGGAAATACAACCTCCACCGGAAATCGGAATTGAAGAGGATGTGGAAACAGAACCTCCACCGGAAATCGGATGGGAGTTCTTAGGTAGCCGAGAACTAAATCAAGTAGAAATTAACGAAACTAAGTATAAAGGTGAGTGCCCAGGTTACAGCTGGTCCTCTCGGGAGGCTCGGTTTACTTCCAGTACTACTCCCCCAGCTCGTAAAAGACGTGTAATTGTTAAAAATATTACCAGAGGAGTGGCTAGTGACCCATATCCTTACACTGACAGAGAGTACTATGATGGCAGATATTCAGAAGGAACAGAGATGAGTTTTGGAAAAAGACATCATAGTAAATATTTTCATGTTTTAGACGGAGATAATACATTTGAGTATGAGATTAAAGAACGCGATCGTGTACTTGAGTCTGGAGTGTTCACTGCTGTAATTAAAAGAAATATTAATGTCAGACAAAGAGATTCCTATCCTATTACGAAATCAGTTTGTATGAACTCAGAAGTTCCTATGTCTTTGTGTGCTGATATCAGAACTATTACTGAGTACAAATGTGGGAGCAGCGTTATCCGAAGCTTTCTCAAGCCAAAGACCACTGAAGTTGGTACACTTATATCCAATCAGACTCTCTACTCTGTAAAGTATTGGATCAATGATAGGATACAAAAATTGTCATCAGGAAGCGATAAAATCTATACCAATAACTTTTTAAACATAAAGTTTAAATCTTGCTATGTAGGAACAGGTGATGGTAAAAACTCTAAAGAATGTACTCTCAAAACCAGGAGTTTAGAACGAGGAAAAAGATATAAGTTTACAGTCTCTGAATTAGACTATGAATCCGTTGATATAGAAGATTTTCCACGATCATAGTTTCTTATAGGGCTGCAATTCTGATAGAATTAAGTACAGCGGTTTGCAATTGCTGTTACGTACAAAATTATCGGTTTTTAGGGAGCAGGGAGCAGGGAGCAGAGAGCAGGGAGCAGGGAACAGCGGATCTGGAAACAGGGAAAAAATGCTGTGTACCTTATAGTTATGAAAAACGCTGTAAGCACATGCTGATAACTGTTCGAGTAGCGTGCGCGTAGCCTATTAGCTGATATATCAATCCGTGTAGAAATTGTGATAATTTTTGTTCCCTTTTACCTACTCCCTACTCCCTACTCCCTACTCCCTACTCCCTACTCCCTACTCCCTACTCCCAGATCCGCTGTTCCCAGATCCGCTGTTCCCTTTGCTATAACTGAGAGCTGAACGCGCACGCGTGCGCGTAGCGCTTGAGCTTACATAATTAAAACACCAAAAATTTTCCCCCTAGCCCAACAGTGTGGAATTTTTTACCCCAGAAGTTGGTGGTATAGATACTGAAAAGGAAATAGTTTTGGTGACTAGTGTAGCTTTCGATTACTGGCTTAACTGCATCAGGTGGTAAAGGTTTACCAACAAAACAAGCTGCTTTTACCCCAAGAGGAAGGGATTTCTGCTGGCAGTAAGTATCGTGTAAGTGCCATGCCGCATGATCAAGATAAGCATCTTTAGTTGGATTGGTGAGTGCCATAATGCTGGACACTAAAGCTAAGAAAACGGTGTTATTGATGTGCTGATACATAATTTTCTATTAAACAATCGATTATTAGTAATCAGTAATTAGGAATTGGTAATTAGGAATTGGTAATTAGTAGTTGACCATTAACCATCACCCATTACCCGCTCAGCCATAGGATAATTAGTCAACCGAATTTAATCTCAGCTCGACCTAGGGAAAGCCCAGTTAAATTCCTTTGTTAACTATTTTTTCGTTACGTTGCGGCTCTATTCCGGAAAATCTAACCTCTTGATTACTATTGCTGCTAAATCGGCTATTTTCAAAGTGATTAACCGGACTTGATCTAATTCTATTTTCCGAGAGCCGAGTAATCCTTTCCCTAGCTTAAATCTGTTCGCGTAGCCCATAAGCTGACAATTCCACTACCTACGATATTTTCACACTTTATTCACAAGCTATGATTATATTTTTTATCTAGTAGCGTTATACTAATCTAGTAATTTGTTATGAAAAAATAAGTGAAGTTTGTTGATTTATTTATGCAAACCATAGAAAAATTAATAACAACTTTATGATTAACAGTTACCCTCTATACCAAGTCGGTGGTAGTCTAGCCAGTGATGCACCTAGCTATGTAGAAAGACAAGCAGATTTCCAACTCTATAACGCCTTAAAAAGGGGTGAGTTTTGTTATGTGATGGCTCCCAGACAAATGGGCAAATCTTCTCTATCGGTGCGAATTAGACATCAGCTAGAACAAGAAGGTATAAGATGCAGTACTATTGATATGACGCGCATCGGTAGCGAAACAATAACTCCAACTCAGTGGTACAAAGGAGTGGTTGCTGAGTTAGTACGAGGCTTGAAGTTATTCGGTGACTTTAATTTACAATCCTGGTGGCACCAGGAAGAGTATCTTTCACTGCTTCAGCGATTGAGTAATTTCCTGGAAGATATCCTGCTGGTCAAATTTACTACTGAAAAAATTGTTATCTTCATTGATGAAATTGATACTATTCTAAACTTACCTTTTTCCGTTGATGATTTTTTTGCCCTGATCCGATTCTGCTATAACCAAAGAGCAATTAATCCTGAGTATAAGCGCATTGTCTTTGCTGTATTCGGGGTAGCTAAGCCAAGTGATTTGATCACTGGCAAAAAGCGGACACCGTTTAATATCGGGAAAGCCATAGAACTAAATGGCTTTGAATTCCATCAAGCATATCCCCTTGCCAAGGGATTAGAGCAAACAGGGGGTAAACCTAAAACAATTCTCAAGGAGATACTGGCTTGGACAGGAGGACAACCCTTTCTGACCCAAAAACTATGTCAGTTGGTAGTAGATTCAGTAAAGGTAGGGTTGACTATTGCTCCTGGTAATGAGGCATCTTGGGTAGAGAGAATCGTACACACTCACATTATTGATAATTGGAAATCCCAGGATGAACCCGAACATTTGCGAAGTATCTCGGCTCGCCTTTTGAGTAATGAATATTATGACAAATTGCTGAGACTTTATCAGAAGATTTTAGGTGGAGATGATGTACCGATGGATAACAGCGAACAGTGTAACGAATTGCTGCTATCGGGTTTGGTGGTTAATAAACAAGGATGGCTAAGGGTTAATAATCCTATATATAAAACAATTTTTAATCCTGAATGGGTTACCACACAACTAGAGAATCTGCGTGCGTATCCTCGAAAGTTGCCCTCTACCAGAGTTAGTATGGCATACTGTTAGTTTAAGGTACTAAAACGCTAGGTATACCTAGCGTTTTGGGCTTCCGAACCTTGGTATAACTTAAACTATAGCGTTTATGATAGCTATAATATATACAGAAATTTTTACCTATTTACTCTCGCCTAATACCTGTTTTATAAAACCCATAAATTTGTATGTCATGACTAGGATAATTGCTATAATATATTAAACTCTTCCTAGGGAATAAGTTTAGTATGTCGAATAACAAGAATGAAAACAGTGGATGTGGATGCGCAAATATTCCTATTTCTCTAATCTTACTAGTTTTAGGAGGTGGTTATTGGTGGTTGAACCATCAAGGAGGTTTCGCCCTTATTAGTAAATTACCTCAAAATCTCCCCATTGCTATTCCTCAAAATCTACCAATAACTATTCCTGGTATAAATTCGACCACCTCCGAACCAGAACCTTCGGATCCTACTAAGCCTCCTGTAACCACTGCACCTTCCTTACCAAATTCGTCAATTGTTAAACCTAATGATAAGCCAGCTTCACCAACACCAATAACAGCTCAAAAACCTCAAAAACCTCAAACACCAATTGTTAAACCTAATGATAAGCCAGCTTCACCAACACCAATAACAGCTCAAAAACCTCAAAAACCTCAAACAACTCAAAGCTCTCAAACTCCTTGGGAGAAAAAAGCAATCAGAGGAATTTATATAAGTCGTTATAACGTAACTAATAATGCTAGTGAAGATAAGATTAGAAAACAAGTTCGTCATTATCATTCTCAAGGAATTAATACGATTATTCATGGTGTATGGGGTAATGCTTGTCCTATGTACACTAGTCAAGTGATGCAAAAAACGTTCGGTTATAAAAGTTGTCCCAATCTGTTTCGCGACCGCTGGTTAACTTGGCTAATTTATGAAGCACACAAACACGGCATGGAAGTTCATGCTTATTTTGAAAAAGGTATCAAAATAGATAAAAATAGCCCGATTTTTGATTTAGCTATTGAACGCAAATGGGTTGTACCCGGCGTTGACCGCACCTATCCGGGAATCGAGCATTATATTCTTGATGTGGAAATTCCTGAAGTTGCTAATTTTTTTAGAGATATTTTAGTAGAATTTGTCCAAAAGTATCCTAAAATTGATGCAGTCCAATGGGACGATTATCTGGGTTACCATGCCGAGTTGCCAGGGAAAGTCAATCGCACTAATAAGCTAACCACTTTTTCACAAGAAATGATCGGTGCTATGAAACAAGCTAACCCAAAGGTTAGTTTTGATCTTTGTCATCATAATCCTTATTGGGCTAAAAAATATTTTGCTGCTGACTGGCCAAAATGGAATGTAGATCGAGTTTTTATTCAAGCTTATAATGATAAAAATTTTATCAAAGAAGTAGATTATGCCGAAACTTATGATGGAATTGCTATTTCCGATCAACAATTCCATCGCTTGCCAGAAATAGTAGCTAATAACAAAATTAAGGCTATTTTAGTGTTTCCTGATCGGACAAATCCAGAAGACGTAGCGTCTAAGTTAAAGCAATTTTCTGTTAAATAGATCTAAGCGTATAACTATAGCAGTCGAAGTAAAGGTTAAAACATATTTCTATTCCCTATTCCCTATTCCCTGTTCCCAGATCCGCTGTTCCCTAGCTATACAATGCCAAAGTTTTCCCCTTCAATCACTGCTTCTGCTTGTAATGCGATCGCTCTCAATTTCTCTAAGGTCTCTGGTGCAACTGACTGCCACAATCCCCGCTGATTAGCTTCCAGTAAGCGTTCTGCCATATCTCGCAATGCCCATGGATTCTTTTGTTGGACAAACTCTTGCACGTCTGGGTCAAATAAATATCCCTGAGCTACTCCTTGATACATATGGTCTGCCACACAATTAGCGGTAGCATCATAGGCAAACAAATAATCTACCGTTGCTGCCATTTCAAATGCTCCTTTGTAACCATGGCGCATCACTCCCTCAATCCACTTAGGATTCACTACACGAGAACGGTAAACTCGGGCAATCTCTTCGTTGAGCTGTCGAACTTTGGGCTTTTCAGGGATAGAATTATCCCCAAAGTAGGTTTGAGGATTTTTGCCAGTTAACCCCCGCACCGCTACGGTTAACCCCCCCTGAAACTGGTAGTAATCATCTGAATCGAGTAAATCATGTTCCCGATTATCCTGATTGTGTAATACAACTTGCATCTGTTTGAGACGCTGCTCAAAGGCTTCTGGGGCTCCCTTGGGGGAAGATGAGCTGTAGGCGTAACTACTCCAGTTAATGTAAGCGCGAGCTAAATCCTGCTCATCTTGCCAGTTTTGAGATTCAATCAAACCCTGTAACCCGGCACCATAGGCTCCTGGTTTTGAGCCAAAGATGCGGTAGTGCGATCGCATTTGGGCTTGGGACTGACTCAACCCTACCTGTAACCAATAGTCTGTTTCCTGTTTCACCTGGGTTGCTAGAGGATTGTCTGATGGTGATTCATCCAGGCTTGCCACAGCAACTACTGCATTGTGAAATAGGTCGATTAAATTGGGGAAACTATCTCTAAAGAAACCAGAGATGCGCAGGGTCACATCCACCCGAGGACGTTGTAACACAGACACTGGCAAGATTTCAAAGTCTACCACCCGCCGTGAAGACCCATCCCAAATCGGTCGCACTCCCAACAAGGCCAGAGCTTCGGAAATATCATCTCCCCCGGTACGCATGGTAGATGTGCCCCATACTGAAATTCCTAGGGTTTTAGGATATTCACCATTTTCCTGGGTATAGCGCTCAACTAGCACTTCAGCTGCCTTTCTGCCCACATCCCACGCTGTTTCTGTGGGAATGGCACGGATATCAACAGAGTAAAAATTGCGACCAGTGGGTAGAACATCCGGTCGTCCTCTAGTCGGCGCACCAGATGGCCCACTGGGTACATATCTCCCATCTAATCCCCGTAACAATTGGGTAAGTTCTTGATTAGTTTGTTGTAGTGCTGGTAACAGGCGATCGCGTATCCAATCTAATTCTTGTTTTGTTGTTTCAGTAATCGGTAATCGGTAATCAGTAATTGGTAATGGGGAATTAGTTATGATTTGTTCTACTAATTTAGACGCTTCTTCTTCCAATACTTCAACCAAATCACCAACAGTCATTTTTTTATTATATAATTTCTCTGTTACCTCTTCCCTTTCTATATTACTTATTGCGATCTCCTTAACTACTGAAAAATCTTCCGTTAGGGGGTCAAAATCCCAACCTAAATCCTGAGCTAAAGCACGAGTTAAGCCGATGCGATTCTTTCCTGGATGACGAGCAATTGCTACTAGTAAATCTCGCAATTGACGTCCTTGGGGACATTGACTAAACACATGTAATCCATCTCGAATTTGAGCTTCTTTCAACTCACAAAGATAAGCATCAATTTGATTAGTAATTTCCGATTCTCCAGCTTCGATGTCGTCTACCGCAATCCCCAAATCTTCGTGCAAATGCTCCTCAAGGATAAGTTTAACAATGCGATCGCGAATAATTGGCAACCGAGACAAATCCAAACTCTGCGCTTCATAATACTCATCAACCAATCCCTCCAACTGTTGCAGAGGACCATACAGTTCAGCACGAGTCATGGGAGGGGTTAAATGATCAATAATCACCCCTTGAGCGCGACGCTTTGCTTGAGCTCCCTCCCCCGGATCATTGACAATAAATGGATACAAATGAGGCATGGCTGTCAAGGCCACTTCTGGATAACAGCACTCTGACAAGGCCACACTCTTACCCGGTAACCATTCTAAATTACCATGCTTGCCCACATGAACAATTGCCTGGGCACCAAAACACTTCCGCAACCAATAATAAAATGCCAAATACCCATCAGTCGGTTCCAAATCGGGAGCATGATAATTCAAAGCTGGGTCAAGATCATAACCCCGAGAGGGTTGAATCCCTACAAACACATTTCCCAACTGAATCCCTGAAATGGGAAATGCTGAAATCTCGGTTATCTCTCCGTTTCCATCCTTGTTGTTTTTACCGTTAACATCAAACTCTCCCCAACGCTCACGGATTCCCTTTTGAACTGCTATCGGTAACTCTTGAAAATAGTCCCAATACTCCTGGCAACTCAACTCCTGTCGTACCAAACGTAACTGCCATCCTTCCGGATCATTGGTCACCCCAGCGGTCAACCACTCAATCAACTCATCCCCAGTTTCCGGAATCTTCTCAACCCAATACCCAGCATCCCGTAACCCTTTTAAAATCTCTACACAACTGGCCGGGGTATCTAATCCTACGCCATTGGCCAGCCTGCCATCTCGATTGGGGTAATTCGCTAAAATCAGAGCAACCCTTCTCTGATTCGGTAGGGTTTCTCGTAACCGTAGCCAATTCATGGCTAAATCTGCTACAAACTCAATGCGATCGCATACCGGTTCATAAACCACCAAATCCGTTTCCAGAGCAGGATTCCACCGTTGCGCCGACTTAAAGGAAATGGCACGACTAATAATTCGCCCATCTACCTCTGGCAACGCCACATTCATGGCAGTATCCCTAGGCATCAATCCCTGAAACCCAGACTCCCACTGTTCCACAGTGCCACTACTTAAAATCACCTGCAACACAGGCACATCCAGCCGTTCCCACAACTCCAACTGATGTACCTCAGCATCCAACTTAGCTACCGAGAAACTAGTCGTATTCAGCAACACTGCGATCGCGTAGCGTGAGCAAAGCTCAATCGCACTACTAGACCTATCGGGAGTTTGGAAATACCCTAACAATTCCCGTTGTACCTCTAGATCCCGTAAAGAAGAGACAAATACTGGCACCGGTTCCAAGCCCCGTTCTACCAAAGCCTGACATAACCCATCAATCGGTGCTGTATTTCCCGCTAAGTAATGGGCACGGTAGAACAAAATACCTACTTTAAGATTGCTAGTAGCTTCTGCAGTTATCCCCGATTGCCATGGATAAACCCCAACCCGAGGCACAGGTTTTGGTGGTGGTGGATTATTGGTTTGCTCCAGGCATACATCTACGACAAATTTCAGAGCGTTAGTGAAATTCTCAACACCGCCTTCTGTAAAGTAGCGCCATAATTGATTCACTATCGGAATAGTTTCTGTGGAGTGACTAGTTAAGGTAGGATCTGGTCGGTCATCTCCTGGTAAAACCAATAACCTAGCGCCAGTTTGTTCTACTGTCTCTTTCACCACTTCTAAGCCATAAGACCAGTAGGAGCGTCCCCCCAATAATCTGATAATGATAATCCGTGCTTTGGCCAAGATATCCTCAGCATAGGTATCAATGGTTAGTTGTTGCTGCAACTGCAACAGATTAGCGACTCGGATAGCTGGGAAATCTGGGGGAAGTTGGGATACCGATGCGGCTAGGGTTTGGATATCCGTGTCAGCAGCAGTCAGGAAAATAATCGGTGCTGGGGTTTGTTCGATGAAGATAACCCCTTCAGCTTCAGGGTTCCATCCTCCTGGAGTTGCGGCGATGCGATGCATAGTTTAGGGTGTGGCTCTAACCATTCTAGATGAGTTTATATGGACTCTGGGATATATGGCAAGGCTCTAGGCTTTGTAACTCGTTAATAATCTCCAGGTTTTACCTGCCCATTGTCACCCTTTTAATATGGCTAGGGATGCTTGGGGTTTGGTGTGATTGTCAGGCACCAGCATGTTGAGGAGCTGGTGATGGTGATCCTCTCATGTCCGGTTTTGCAGCCAGGGGTCGGGGGTGACTATCTGACTTAGTGGAATTAGCTATTGCAAAGGGTTTTAATTGTTAGGTTTGTTGTTTTTCTGCATTTGATACTCCTTTGTTGCAAATAGAAAGTGGCATAGTGTTTTAGCCGAATTAACTGCTAGTCTGGCATGATGTTCCGACGGTTGATAGGATCTGGCGTGAGCATCGCTCATGTTATTTCGCAAAGTAGCCAAGCCATTAACTATACTTGTTAGACCATAGAGAATTTGCTTTAAACACTCTGCAAGGTTTTCCTGTCCTGGAGAAAGATTAAGGTGTTTTTGAACTCTCCTATACAGTTTAGGTAAGTCTCCCTTATGCTCCGGTGGATTAGAATCAAACTCTTGTTCGATTTCCAACAAAACTGCCTCAATGAGAGAGCGTGCATTAGTGATTGTACCATCAAAATCACCTTCAGCAAGCTTCTTGTCACATTTACTGATTTGCTCATCAATAAAAATATGTGTTACTTCCTGCGAATTTCCATAAGGATGTGATAATTCAATTTGAGAACCATCCAATTTATAAACATCCCATTTGTTGTTTCCTGAACATTGTAGTTTATAATTATCAAATTCGAGATATTTATTAAGAAGTTCGACTGCCTCTTTATTATCTCTTCTTTCTTTCCAAAAATGACGAGGATCAATAGCCGCGATCAGGATATCTTTCATGATTGGCTTATCGTTAAACTCAAGTAACTTCTCCTCAGCGTATTGCCAACGTGCAGGAAAACCTCGACCGTATTCATCCTCCCAACCCGAAGGAATAAATTGGTTAAAAAATTCAACCAATTGGTGACCCTTTCGATAGGGTGAACAATTTCCATTACCTGTAATGATATCACCAAGAACTGATATGGTTTCTTTTGATAATTTCACGCTTAAATCAACCTTTAAAACCTGATTACACAATTCTAAAGTACAGGTCATACCAAAGAATATGCCACGATTGCTGCTGCCTTCGATCGCTTAGCGTGAGCAAAGCTCAATCACTATTCGCTGTGTTGAACAGTGTGGGAATCTTTCGTTATCCATTAGGCTAACAAACTCAAAGAAGGGCGGCAAGGTCTCGGACTTTTGACAACTGAATAACCGTGATAGTAAAGTTTACTCTACCGTGGTACTGGGGTGACAGGATTACTCCTACAAAGCGCGAATAGTTGCCAATCCGTAAAGCGGGGTAAAAAGGTGGTAACTGGGAGCCTAACTGGGAATCCCTATAATAATCTCCAGTTCGACCTGCCCATTGTCACCCTGTTAAAAACCCTAGGAATTGCCCGGGGTCTTATTAGGCTTTGTCATTCAAAGCAACCTACGAATCGGCTTGAGCATATCAAATTATTGAGTTATAAATTCAATTCCAGTTGTAATACCGTATTATTAGTAAATAAATTCATTGGTTGGCCTAAACACTGTGCTTGGTAAACTGCTTGAAGAAAACAGGCAACTCGATAGGAAAATTGTACAGGAACAGCGTTGCCAATCTGCTGGTGGACATGACGTTTATTTCCTCCATGAAATACCCATGAGTCTGGGAAAGTTTGAAGTCGGGCATATTCACGATTAGTAAAGCGTCGAAGACGGCTTGCACTGATACGCCATAGCTTTAAGCTAATATTTGGATTCCTGACAAATTGCCCATTGACGCGATCTTTTTCCTTTCTTTGTGCCACCACATTTCCCTGAGCCCACCCCCAAATAGTTCCAGTATCAATAGCAGGAAATGGGGCATCCAAAGATCTTATTGGGTGTCCGTCAGATCCAGTTCGAGAGAATCTACATGGTACAGGGGTCTCAGTAGGATCAAATGCCTTTCCAGTCTCCTCATGAACACGGCTTTTGAACCCCCATTCAGGACAATGATTAGGAAGGGAAATGAATGGATTGGCAGCCAGATCAGCTAAATATGCTGATGCTGGTGTATCTGGCTCTGGCGTGGGCCAGTGAAAAGCTGAGGGAAATCGGTCGAAGCTGGCAATAAAAATAAATCTTCTTCTCGTTTGAGGCACTCCAAAACCAGATACTCTGAATACATTATATTTTATGTAGTATCCAAGACTCTTGAAATGCTCTGAAATTACGTCAACAAAAGGCTTTCCACTTTTGGGTTCTTTCATTGTCCTGAGATTGAGAACATTCTCAATTACGATAAAGCGAGGCTTCTTGATCTTTGCCATTCGGACAACTTCTTGAAACAGAAAATTCCTCTCGTCATTTTCCTTTCGATTCCCGCCCAGTGAAAAGCCCTGACATGGAACGCCTGCTAAAATTACATCACTATCAGGTAAATCTCTTTCTGATACTTCTCGAATATCAGCTTCTTCAACATCCCATTCAGGTCGATTATTACGGAGTGTTTTAACGCTCCATGTATCAATATCTGTGGAGTATAGATGTTTAAAACCAGCCATTTCAAAGCCGATATCTAAGCCACCTGCACCAGAAAAAAGACTTGTGAATGAAAGTTCCATATCAACGAAGAGTGACTGTTGGTCTTAAAGATTTTGCTGCACGAAAAACTTCAAATGTGTGTTTCTTTCCTGCGTTGGGATTATCTATATAGGAAGGTGTAAGCGTATGTTCAATCATATCAAAGTAATAACCCCTGATCAGCCTTGGAGTCTCTATACGTGTGATAGTACCCGAGTGTTTTAAATCTATACCACATTTAAAGCCAGTTGGAGCAATCAGAGTAACTTGGCGTTCTGTGCCATCCGTAAGGGCAAATGGTGTAGGTGCAACATACATTTTTCGGTCACGAATCATAATGTCTCCATAGCTACCGAAACCTTTAATATTCTTATTTTTATGGATATAAGAATGGTCTGCATTTAAGAAATTGCCATGACACATGACAAGATCATAGACTGGATAGTTCTTTTCCTTGGTTTTTGCTGGGTATCGTCCAAACACATAGTAAATTGTCCTGCCATTATGCAGACCTGAGGGCACTTGGCTATTGCAGTCATAGTTTGCTTCCCTGCCTGGAAATCCTAATCCTTTTATCTCGAAGCCAAGGGGGAAATCAACAAGCCTGAAGTCTGGATAAGCATTTCTTGAAGGTTCATCGAAGTTCAAGGAAAGCCTTTCAAGACGAACAGCAAACCAATTTTGAAAGCTAAACTCTTTGTCCGTGGAAGAAACGCGACTTATCAACTCGCTGGCATCGATTGCGCGAACGCATTCTAAGAAAACCTTTGCTATGATTTGATCCATAATGATTTGTCTAGCCCAATGTTGCGATCACTCTCACCTGTAGTTACACGCAACTGTAGTGCATTTGGTGCTTGACAATGGAAGCACATCCAAAAGACAAAGTCAATGTTAACACTTCTGCAAGACCATCTACTGATACTCAGCAAAGTCTAACGTTCATCGGAATCTGATTAGGAGTTTGCAAGAGAAGCAAACAACCATACTTTACTTTACTCTACTCATGATCACCCAATCGAAAATGCGTTCGCGTAGCGTGGCCTACGGCCAATCGCCAAACCACTTTCGGATGAAGATCATTGGTGCTGCAAATTGACCGGCAACATAGCGAGTTTTTGGTTTCCGTGCAATAACCGCCTTCGAGACAATATCGGCAATCACCTTTGGAGAAGAACCGCTACCGCTTTTGTAGGAGTTTTCGGTGGCCTTGGCAACACTGTTGGCCAGTTTAGCATAGGGGCCATTTCCCGACCGCTCCAGCATTGGACCCATAAGTACATTCCCAAATGCGGTTCGGATGAGACCAGGTTCAATGATCACAACATCAATATTAAAAGCAGCCAGTTCTAATCTCAGACAGTCTGACCAACCTTCGAGGGCGTGCTTAGAGGCATGATACCAAGCTCCCAGGGGTGTATACATCTTGCCACCCATCGAACTAATATTAATGATCTTGCCGGAGCGAGCTTCTCGCATCTTTGGTAACAACAACTGGGTCAGTCGGGCAAGGCCGAAGATGTTGACCTCGAACTGGTAACGGGCATCATCAATAGAGGTTTCCTCCACTGTCCCATAGCAGCCAAAGCCAGCATTATTGACTAGAACATCGACCTTGCCATAAGTATCTTGAATTTCATTCACAGCAGCCTGGATACTTGCCTCATCGGTGATGTCCATACGCAGCGGGTAAGCACCCAACTCTCTAAGGTCAGCCATTTTTTCGACACTACGTGCCGCCACTACCACGGTCAGACCATCCTTCAGCAGAGATTTGGCCATTTCTTTGCCCATACCCGATGATGCCCCGGTAATCAGTGCGACTTTGGATTTACCATTTGCCATGATCTTCAAATTCCCTGTGTGTAGTGGACTCGTTAATATTAAACTGAGAAACTAGCAATCTTCACAGATTTTGTTAGTGCTACTGTCTTGCGATCGCGCTTAATACAGTCAATCTTTTTAAGAGTAAGTGATGTTAACTAACTCGTACCGCAACTAGAACAGCTAATCATAAGTAAATTTTCAATTATCAGTATATCTTTTCCTTTCCCATAGGCTCGAGATCCATAGCGAGTTCTAGCTTCAGGAAAACTACAAACATCGCAAACAGTAAAATATTCAATTTTAGAGTGCATATGTGTTGATTATAACCTTGCCAGATGAGCCTAGCTTAACAATTATCTCCAGCAACTCCGATAAATCATGAAATTATTATGTAATCATTGCTTTTGCAACAGCCTTTGTCACACTTTCACTACCAAATACTTAAATCGCCTGTGCCCCATGGATGGGGCACAGGCGACAGGGATCAGAACAAAACCCTAAGATAGATTAGAAACCAACAGCCATCCAACCTATGGTTTCTTTTGTATGTCTTCCATCTGAGAGAGCCTGCCTTGGACCACCCCGAACTAATTCGTTCATTTTGAACTTAAAGCCCTTCGTGGTTACATCTGCGATCCTGACACCAGGGGTATCTGGTCCATTAAAGGTTTGAACCATGGGAATCACGATCACATCTGAGCCTTCCGGAAATGGCTCTGCGAAGAACACTTCTTTAAATGTGCTTGTGTCATTATTTGCTGTTACCACTGGGCCTGGGGAACACAGCTCAATAATGCCTGCTTGAATCGACGCATGAGCTGGGGTAGCAACGAGTACCAGTGCCGCCATCAAGGACATCAAAAAAATCGCAACTCGCTTCATAATTTCCTCCTTAAAATGTGAAATGAAAAAAGCGAAAGAAGTCTTTTAGAGTTAACCTTTCTAAAACTATGCTGAGCAGAACTGACACTGCCCATGTAATTTTGGCATATTTTATGAAAAAAAAAACCGCAGAAATTGTTAAGTTATTGTTGCGTAATTACTGTACAGTTTACCAATTTATGAATAATCATTAAGCTACTCTAAGCTCTCAGTGCCCTGTGAAAATCTGTTCCTACTCCCGAGGTCCGAGCAATCAAGAAAGTATGTATAGCACTATGGATTAATATGTTTGACATTGATACAACCTGAAAAGCTGTTTTAGTAAACTGTTGCCAATAGCCATGCATGCCTTTTGCCATTGCCCGTAGCCCTGTAATGATTCCTTCATCAACAGCCTTTTTCGCACTTGCACTACCAAATACTGAAATCCCCTGTGCCCCATGGATAGAGCACAAGGGACAGGGGTCAGAAAAAAAACCCCTAAGAGCGATTAGAAACTGACAGCCATCCAACCTATGGTTTCGGTTGTATGTTTTCCATCTGAGAGAGCCTGCCTTGGACCACCCCGAACTAATTCGTTCATTTTGAACTTAAAGCCCTTCGTGGTTACATCTGCGATCCTGACACCAGGGGTATCTGGTCCATTAAAGGTTTGAACCATGGGAATCACGATCACATCTGAGCCTTCCGGAAATGGCTCTGCGAAGAACACTTCTTTAAATGTGCTTGTGTCATTATTTGCTGTTACCACTGGGCCTGGGGAACACAGCTCAATAATGCCTGCTTGAATCGACGCATGAGCTGGGGTAGCAACGAGTACCAGTGCCGCCATCAAGGACATCAAAAAAATCGCAACTCGCTTCATAATTTCCTCCTTAAAATGTGAAATGAAAAAAGCGAAAGAAGTCTTTTAGAGTTAACCTTTCTAAAACTATGCTGAGCAGAACTGACACTGCCCATGTAATTTTGGCATATTTTATGAAAAAAAAAACCGCAGAAATTGTTAAGTTATTGTTGCGTAATTACTGTACAGTTTACCAATTTATGAATAATCATTAAGCTACTCTAAGCTCTCAGTGCCCTTTGAAAATCTGTCCCGACTCCCGAGGTCTAATGGTTGAATGAGCAACCAGCTGAACCAAAAGCTATAGCGATTTGCAACCTGCGCTAATTACAATACCAAAAAATAGTTCAGTTGCAGTAAATCTCAACATGTCAGAGGATACAGATACCAAGTCAGACTCACAGCAAACTCCCCTCGCCGCTTGGCGTGCCCAAGAACTACAACGACTCCGCAATAGTTTAAGACGGGGACAACAACCGATGGCCGACTGGCAAGGGGGAACTTTAGCGGTTTCTGCTGTGCCTGGTGCTGGGAAATCTACTGGCATGGCAAAAGCTGCAGCAATTGCGATCGCAAATTACCAACTCCATAGCAGATATCAATTGCTAGTAGTCACCTTCACTCGCTCTGCCGCTGCCAGTATTAGAGCTAAAATCCGCGATGACCTAAAAACCCTTAAAGTCCCACAAAATAGTTTTGTAGTCTATACCTTACATGGTTTAGCCCTCTACATTGCTAACCGTCATCCAGAATTATCGGGATTGAATCTAGACAGTAGTACTCTAGTAACTCCCAATCAAAGTCATCGCTTAATCCGTGCTTGCGTGGAACAGTGGATTGCTAATTATCCACGCCGGTATCTGACCTTGCTCGAAGGTCGAAGCTTTGATGGAGAAGAAACAGAACGGTTGCGCCGACAATCGGTATTGCGAACGGAAGTCTTACCTAACCTGGCCTACACCGTTATCCATGAAGCCAAAAGTTCTGGGTTATTACCAGCAGATTTGTGGCACCTCAGTGAACAGACAACGGATGAATATGGAATATTAGCGATCGCAGCAGGACTGTATCAACAATATCAAACCATAGTGCGATCGCGTGAATTCATCGACTACGACGACATGATTCTAGCCGCCCTGAGAGTGCTAGAAAACGATCCCATCCGTCAGCTGTGGCAAAATCAATTTTTTGCCGTCTTTGAAGACGAAGCCCAAGATTCCACACCGTTACAATACCGACTCTTGCAAACCCTAGCCACATTACCAGCTAGTGCCGAACCAAACCTTGGCCAAAAGGCCACACTACGCGAACAACCTTGGCCAAAAGGCCACGCTACGGTAACAACCCAACACCATACCCTAAATCTGATCCGAGTTGGAGACCCCAATCAAGCCATTAACTCTACCTTTACCCCAGCTGACCCAATTTATTTCAATTGGTTTTGCCAAGACTGTCAGGGAATAGGACGTTTAGCAACAATGGATCAAGCGGGTCGCAGTAGCCAGGTTATCATCGATGCTGCCAACTTTATCGTGAATTGGGTCAATAGCACCTATGGCAGCAAAAACTCTACCAAAACAGTACCACAGCCAGACTCTATCCCCCAAACCGAACCAGCGACGGAGCTACCCTTTCGTCCTCAAACCATTCGTCGAGTAGATGTCAATGACCCTCAACCGGATGCCAACCCAAATCCAGAAGGGAGAGGCTTAGAACTCTACACTCCTAAGGACATTTACCAAACAGTCGAGCTGATTGGAAAGCGAGTAGTAGAGCTATTTGCCAAAAACCAAAACCATAACGCTGCTGTGTTAGTGCGGGAGAATCGACAAGGAACCTTTGTAGTGGAACAACTGGAGTATCTCAAACGCCAGCATGGGATTGAAGTGTATGATGTCCAAAAACGCGATCGCGAATCCCACGTTCCCAGTCAAATTCTAACACTGCTGCAATTTCTCGACCGTCCCCATTCTCCGGATTACCTAAAAGCTGCCCTAGATGTCTTGGTAAAACGTCAGTTAATTCCCACCCAAGACCTCAATGCTCTATCCACCTATCCCGAACAATTCCTCTATCCTGGTCCATTGGATCCACCCCAGACAAAAGCAGTTATCAAAGCTCGCCGCTACTCCTGTGATTTACTGCGTGCTCGTTTAGAACTCCCGAATTATCACCTAATTTCCTTCCTAGCTCAGACCTTAAACTATGACCAATCCGAGCTAGCCACAGCAGATAAATTAACCGAACGGATAGCAAAACAGACCTTTGGCAAGAGTTCTATCAGTGAAACTCTAGCAGTACTTCAGGAAATCGTTACCTCAGAACGTTTTGAACCTGTAGACCCAGACAATACAGACTCCCCTTATCTGCGTTCCCATCAACTGACTGTAATCACCATGCACAAAGCCAAAGGATTAGACTGGGACTATGTTTTCTTGCCCTTTCTCCATGAAGACATCCTTCCTGGTAATCCGTGGGTACCTACTGCTGCTCAGTTTTTGGGAGAATTTACCCTAGCAGAAGTAGCCAGGGCTCAAATTCGTGCCAACCTTCACGGTAAACCCTTACCCATGGCACCATTAGCTTGGGAACAAGCCGCACAGCTTAAGACTGCTGAAGAATTCCGCTTGCTCTACGTAGCTATGACCCGAGCTAAACGGTTGCTGTGGATGGCCGCCGCCGATTTGGGACCATTTCGGTGGAATACCTTTAGTGGTAAAGGAGATAACTTGCAGCAGAAGAAACCCTGTCCAGTATTGCCAGCATTGAAAGCTCAGTTTCCAAATTCTTTAATGGTTAATGATTAATGGTTAATGGTTAAGTGATTCCTAGCCATTTTAAACTTTATTTATTCCCATAAACAAAAATAAATAAATCAACTATCATGGTACTGATTAAGCGGATTTTAGATAACCTTTTAAGCCTCAAATTTACGTCTAATTTGTAGCCAATATATCAGCTAGCATGGTTGTAGTCTAATCTTAAGGATGGTTTGGGCTTTTTTTCTACACAAAAATAAAAATACAAAATTTAAAAGCGCGATAATTTAGCACAAATAATCAAAATTTAAATCCGAAGTTTTTCGGATAATTAGTTTTATTTTAAATAAGAAAAACAAAAATAATTGCCATTAAAAAACAAAAAAGATTAACGTGTAAATGAATATTTAATTTCACATCAATGAAAACCAAATATCTGATTTGCGTAGCTACTGTTTCTGTCTTAAGCAGTATTGTGGCAACTACTACTGCAGCGTATAGTGCCACTATCGTTCAATCCGCATCAGTGCCACTGATGCCGACAAATATCACTGACGAGCTTCTGACACCTGTTATCAACCCCTTCGACACCAGTCTCGGTACCCTTGATGCCGTGACCATAGAATTTAACGGGCTAATGTCAGGGGACGCACGGAGCGAAAGCCTAGACGCAAAGCCAGCAACTCTGACTTGGAATCTGGAAGGCTTATTCACATTGGTCGGAGCAAATAATACAACCCTGTTCACAGAAACAGCAACAGTAAGAGATTCAGCGGAAGTCGATGCCTATGATGGCACATTAGATTTTCAGGGTGAGTCTGCCGTTTCATTTATCGGACTAACCGGTAATGTATCCAGTGAGAAAACCTTCACAAATGATTCAGTGTTTAATGCATTCGGTGGCACTGACCCCGTAGACTTTTTATTCTCTGCGGAAACCATATCAATGGTTACCGGGACCGCTAATATCGTCAATGCGATCGCAATAAAAGCCCAAGCGGATGTTACGGTTACTTACGACTACACACCATCAGAACCAGAGCCAGTACCAGAAGCCTCGAGTGTCCTTGGCTTAGGTTTAGTCGCAGGACTAAAACTGTTCTGGAAACGAAAGGAATATTGTTAATTGTTAATCTCAAATTTTCAACGGCTTTAAGTGATAGCTTTTAAAGCCACTTATTGTAATGCTGTTTCGGTTTTCTTAGATGTGATTTAAAATCATCGATATAACGTTTTCAGCCGGTATAATTATTGAATAATTGATGGTTTTGGATTTGAAGTCTTTTACTAATATCATTCTGGAAGTGCTCAGACCTATCTTGGCTTCTGTCATTCTTATTGACTAGCCACTTGCAGCAAAATAAATGCTTAAAAACTTCCCAATCCTCATTATCTAAAATATCAATAACTTCTGAACCATGATAGTAATAAATTGTCCCTAAATCCAGGAACGGAACCACATCCGCAGCTGATATCCTGATTCAGACAAGGGTAGACCTAAGTAAATTGGTAACCAGAATATAAAAGCTAGTACAACTACCAAGATTACGGTGAAACCAGCACTACGATACTGGTTTTGCTCACTGTGTAGCCAGCGGTCAACTAGCCAAGCTAGTGCTAATCCAGAAAAGACTGAAGCTCCCATATAATGATACAGAAACGTGCAGCGAGTCACTTTCGTCCAGGGCAATAGGTTAGCGGCGTAGTTTACGATCAAATAGAGGGTAATCCAGGTATAGGAAGTTGGTATGAGTTTCCAGCCCACCCCTTCTAAGATGCGTTGGGTTAACAGCAGCAGCAGCAAAAAAATTGCTGTAGTCGAGAGCCACCATAGGAAAGGATTGCCTATGGCATGGACATCATAGATTACATTGCTCGCACCAGCCGATAAGGGGGAGTCAGTGGGAACAGCTTCAGGGGTGTGACTAGCAGTCTGATAAAAGTAAGCAACCGGACGCCACATCAACAGCCAACTATACCACCGGGAACAGTAAGGATGGACCTCAGGGCCACTGCCCACATTTTGATGGAAGGTTAAAATTTTGACTTGAGACTCCCAGAATCCAGGGCTAGGATTCATCAGTAAGTGAGGAATCCAAAGGAAGCTGTAGGTGACAACTGGTAAAATCACCAAGTTCAGCAGGATGTGCCCGACATTCAGTTCCGTCAGGTTTTGTAATGGATGGCGTCCCGATGGTATGGAGCGAGTACGGGTTGTGTGCCCAAAATAGGTTCTAAATAATTGCCATACCCAAGCGACAGCCCATACTATATAAATACCTAACAAAAACCACAAGCCATTCCACTTAATCCCTGCGGAAGCACCAAAAAACACACCAGATAGGATTAGCATCAGCCACCGTTTTGCACTCTGATGATTCAGAGCCAGCAGAAAAAACAACTGACCCAGTAATCCCAAGATCACTAAATATATATTGTTGAGGGCATAGCGGGATTCTACTAGGAATAAACCATCAGTAGCTGCGAACAGAGCAGCAATCAAAGCATAGCTGCGACGTCGATTGAGTTGATAAGCTAGAGCTGCGACTACAATCGGAATCAAAGAACCAGTCAGGGCATTCAGCCATCGGTAACTCCAGGTAGAGCGTAACGAACCAGTCAGGTCGTTAACCGTATCCTGTCCAAAGGGCAGGTGAGAGCCAATCCAGATGCCAATGGCAATGATGTACTGACTTAGGGGAGGATGGGGATTGAAAAAGGAAGTACCGGTTAAGTAGTTATTGGCAAATATAGCGTAGTAAACTTCATCGAATACTAGGCGATTAAATCGACCCAACCCCCAAAATCGCAGGGCGAGTGACAGTAAAACAATGGCAGTCATGCCAATGCTAAACCAGGGGATAGACGAATGAGACGGCTTTTTTGGCAAAATCATCACCATCGAGGCTTGGGTTATCGGTGAATGGCACACTCAATCTGGAGTAGAGGACACCTTGATCAGAAACAGGACTTACGCAACTGGCACAGTGGATAGCTTAATATAGTACTAAAGTACTAT
>WTKN01000256.1 GCA_011524395.1 Moorena sp. SS36440bin_2 | reverse complement strand
TCTTTGTAAAAAAGAAGGGAAGTGCCGGAAGTGTCGGAAGTGTGGGGATTTTAGGCAGGGTGGGCAGTGTAGGCAGTGTGGGAATTATATTATAATTTTTGTCTAATTGCATGCATTGAGATCCACCCGTCGCCTTTAAAAAATATTTTATAAAAATCCGAAATCTTAGTCTGGTTGTTGTAGAATAATATTAGAAACAGTTGAGGTCGAAACTGATGATAATTCTAGAGTTTAAGGCGAAAGGAAACAAACATCAATATTCTGCAATTGATGAAGCTATTCGGACAGTTAAGTTCATCCGTAACAGTTGCCTCAGGTATTGGATGGACAACAAAGGGGTTAGTAAATTTGACCTCAACAAATACAGTGCGGTTCTGGCTAAAAACTTTCCTTTTGCTAATGAACTAAACTCTACTGCTCGACAGTCTAGCGCTGAAAGGGCATGGTCATCAATTGTTCGATTTTTTGATAACTGTAATAAAAAAGTGCCTGGAAAAAAAGGTTTCCCTAAGTTCCAGAAGAATTGTCGATCGGTGGAGTATAAACAGTCAGGATGGAAATTTTCTCCTGATAAAAAGTCGATCATATTTAGTGACAAGAAGGGGATTGGGAAGCTTAAACTTAAAGGGACATGGGATTTATGGCGTTTTGACAATAAACAGATTAAGCGGGTTCGGATAGTCCGTCGGGCTGATGGTTACTATGTTCAGTTTTGTGTCTCTGTTGATATCAAAGAAGATTTAGAACCAACTGGGACAGCTATTGGGTTGGATGTTGGACTAAAAGATTTCTATACTGATTCCACTGGAAGAACTGAACCGAATCCCCGCTTTTACAGAACGGAAGAGAAGCGCCTTAAATTCTATCAGCGCAGAGTTTATCGGAAAAAAAAAGGCTCATCCAATCGCAGAAAAGCAGTTAATAAACTAGGCAGGCATCACCTTAAAATAAGTAGGCAACGTGAAGAGCACGCCAAGAGACTGGCGCGTTGCGTAATCCGGTCTAACGACTTGGTCGCCTATGAAGATTTAAGGGTTAAAAACTTAGCTAAAAATCACTGTTTAGCTAAGTCTATTAATGATGCAGGTTGGTATCAATTTCGTAAATGGATGGAGCACTTTGGGACAAAATTTGGAAAGGTAACAGTCGCGGTAAATCCTGCATATACCAGCCAGAATTGTTCCGATTGCGGCGAAGTAGTGAAAAAGTCTCTATCAACTAGGACTCACGCCTGTAAGTGTGGCTGCCAGCTAGACAGAGACCACAATGCCGCTATAAACATCCTTAAACGAGCTTTGAGTACCGTGGGGCACACGGGAACTTGGATCATTGATCCGAACGCTTCAGGAGATCTGACCTCTACTGTTCTTGGTTCCGGCCAGGTTCAGCAAGTCGGGTCGTTGAGTGAAGAATCCCCGTCTCTTTAGAGCGGGGAGTGTCAACTGCGCCGTAACCCATCGTCTTAGACTTTTTATTAAAAGTAATTATTCTCAGATGATATCAGTGACTCGATCAAGACAGTTGTTTGTCAACTAAAAATGATTTAGTACGTATTCAATAATATCACTAATCCCACCAGAGAAAGGCAAACAGAGGGAAGTGTGGAAAAATCGGGAAATGGAAAAATGGAGAAATACCAGATATTGTTATTAACGCTAATTTCGATATCATAACCTTTAACCTGATAACCTTCAACCTGATAACCTTCTAACCTTCAACCCCAAAAAAAATAGCCGCAGAAAACCTTCCACGGCTAGGAGTTTTTAGTTATGCCTCAACTTTCTAAACCAATCCAGAAGCGATGCAGCGCGGTCTTGGGGGTTTCCCCCATGAGCGACTGCATCAAGACAATGATCCCATAGGATTGACCAAAGGTCACGCTACGTGAACAAACCTGATGCTTTGGTCAGGGGAGTTTCCCCCCCTATAACTTAATAGTTTAACCCAAATTTAAATACTTGGTCATCATGGTGATGAATTCGCCAGGAATTCCCGTCGGCTGAAGGGGGCTCCACTCCGATATTTCGGCGTAACCCCGTGCATAAAGGGTCTGCATGGTGTTGTTTATTGCCCGGCGAGACCCCTTCAGAATGTGCTTAATGGGGTTTTTTTTTGGTAAGGTTCCTGAGGAGTATTACTAGGAGTGATATCTTCAGGATTGTTTTGTGGATCTGGGCGAAAGTTGTCAGGCATAATTCAAAACTGCTTTTGAGATTTATTAATATAATCATAACGATTACAAATTTAGTTGTCAAGGGTTTTTAGGATTTTTTTTTGATGAGTAATTGGAATAAAATTAAGAATTAAGAATTAAGTGCGTAGGGTGCGTTAGGGGCGGGATCGCCTTTTAAACTTCGTAGTAAGTATTGGTATAGCCCGCCCCGTAACGCACCACCAAGTAGAAGTTATAATCGCAAAGAGGGCACATAGTAAAAATGCTAGCGTTCCTTTTTTTTGTGGATTTAATTTACTCATAGCCTTGTAAACAGGAAATAATAAAATAAAATATATTCGACAAGTTGTGATAGGTATATAAAATTAATTGTGATAACTTTTTCCCTTAATCCTTACTCCCTGCTCCCTGTCAAATAGATTTTTTTGTATTAGAATAAATAAAAATAGGGTTATCTGTATCTACTGGTAAATGCTATAGAGTTAACTGGAAGCTAATCGGTGAGTGATTCAACTAGGTTGATAAAAATATCAGGGTGCGAGCACTCAGAAGCCAGTATGGATGTGGTGTTTGTTCACGGATTGGGAGGTGAAGCTAGAGGCACGTGGCATCACCAGCATGGAATAAATGATGATAATTTTTGGGCATTTTGGTTAGGACAAGAGCAACTAGGTCTTAATATCTGGTCTTTTGGGTATGACGCGAAAGCGACACACTGGCAAAACAACAGAAGTATGCCGCTCTTCGATCAAGCCAGTAATTTATTAGGATGGTTAGATAGCTGCAATCTGGGTAAGCGTCCATTAATCTTTATTGCTCACAGTATGGGCGGGTTTTTAGTCAAAAAAATGCTTCGTAGTGCTAATAATTTTGATTACTATAAAGGGATTATTGAGCAGACTAAAGGTATAGTATTTCTGGCTACTCCCCACACTGGAACTCATCTCGCTAAATTAATTGATAATATTGGTTTGATCGCACGAACCACCGTCAGTGTGGAGGAATTAAAAGCTCATCACCCTCAGTTACGGGAATTAAATGAGTGGTATAGAGAAAACGTTCGGAGTCTAGAAATTGCCACCAAAGTCTATTATGAAACCCAGCCTGTAAAAGGGATTTTGGTTGTAGACGAAGATAGTGCCAACCCAGGCATTGAAGGAGTGAAGCCCGTTGCTATACCAAAGAACCATATTGACCTATGCAAACCAGAGTCTCAAAACAATTTGGTCTATCTTGGTGTCAAGAAATTTATCGAGGAATGCCTCAAAAAAAAACAGATAACGTTAAATTCACCTACTAACATTATTCAGCGTGGCACTCCCTACTTTGTCGGTAGGGACAGTCAACTTGAGCAGCTCCATCAAGAACTTCAAAAGACCGATCGATTAGCGATTTGTGCCATTGCCGGAATGGGCGGTGTGGGTAAAACCGAATTAGCTCTACAATATGCTTTGAGATATCAGGATAACTACCCTGGTGGTAGGTGCTGGTTTCCAGTGCGCGGGCTAGATCTGGGGATTCAAGTTGTTAGTTTTGGGCGTACGGAATTAGGATTAACCATTCCAGATGACCTAGAGTTCAAGGAGCAGGTAAGATACTGCTGGAGACATTGGCCAGAAGGAACAGTATTGATCGTGCTGGATGATGTGGCTTCTTTCAGCAATGACTATAAACAGAGAATTAAACCCTATTTGCCTCCAGCTGACTCCCGGTTCAAAGTACTGGTCACCAGTCGTCAGCGGCCAGGGGCTTCTTACCGACGAATTGACTTGGATGTACTATCCCGAGAAGCAGCATTAGAATTATTAGGTAAGCTTGTTGGAAAAGAGCGCATTGACAAGGAACTAAACGAAGCAGAAGCGTTCTGTGAATGGTTGGGTTATTTGCCCTTGGGTTTGGAGTTAGTCGGACGATATCTTGATGAACATCCGACCTTAACCATTGCTAAAGTTCAGAAACGTTTAGAGAAAAAGAAATTAGCAGCTAAGGCATTACTTGATCCCACAGAAGAAGGGGAAATGACAGCCCAGTTGGGAGTAGCAGCAGCCTTTGAGTTATCTTGGGAAGATTTGAAAGATTGTCCAGAAGCACAACAGTTGGGATGTCGTCTGAGTCTGTTTGCTCCTGCTCCTTTTGAGTGGTCCCTGGTAGAGTTTTGTGTTATCGAAACTCAGGATGAAGATGAATGGGAAGAAGAACAAGAAGACTTGGAAGAATTACGCGATAGCAATTTAGTGAAACTGCACCTGTTACAACTGACGGAACAGCAAACTTATCAACTCCATCCACTTATTCGAGAATTTTTCCAGACCAAGCTGGCTGAATTATCAGAGGCGGATAGCTACAAGGAAAGCTTTTGTAAGACAATGGTGGCTAAGGCAAAAGAAATTCCTGATACACCAACTCAAGAAATTATTGCAGCAGTTACCTCCGCCATCCCTCATGTAGAAGAAGTTGCCACAGTCCTCACTGACTGGCTGAGGGATGAAGATTTAATAGAGCCCTTTGTTGGCCTAGGAAGATTCTCTGAGGGTCAAGGTATCTATGATCAGGCTGAACCCTGGTATGAGCAATGTTTAGAGATAACCAGAAGCCGCCTGGGAGAAGAACATCGCGATGTGGCACTTAGTATCAACAACCTAGCATATCTCTACCAAGCTCAGGGGCGTTACCATGAAGCGGAACCCCTCTTTGTCCAGGCTTTGGACATGAGAAAGCAGCTGCTTGCTCAAGACCATCCCCATGTCGCAACCAGTCTCAACAACCTTGCAAATCTCTACCGAACTCAGGGGCGTTACCATGAAGCGGAACCCCTTTATGTCAAGGCTTTGGACATGAGAAAGCAGCTGCTTGCTCAAGACCATCCCCATGTCGCTGAAAGTCTCAACAACCTGGCATATCTCTACCAAGCTCAGGGGCGTTACCATGAAGCGGAACCCCTTTATGTCCAGGCATTGGACATGAGAAAGCAGCTGCTGGGTCAAGAACATCCCGATGTAGCCACTAGTCGAGCCAACCTGGCATATCTCTACCAAGCTCAAGGGCGTTACCATGAAGCGGAACCCCTCATTGTCCAGGCATTGGACATGAGAAAGCAGCTGCTGGGTCAGAACCATCCCTCGGTAGCCACTAGTCTCCACAACCTGGCCTTACTCTACCAAGCTCAGGGGCTTTACCATGAAGCGGAACCCGTTTATGTCCAGGCATTGGACATGAAAAAGCAGCTGCTGGGTCAAGACCATCCCCATGTAGCATCCACTCTCCACAACCTGGGATATCTCTACCAAGCTCAGGGGCGTTACCATGAAGCAGAACCCCTGTTTGTCCAGGCATTAGATATTGCAGAAAAAAAGTTAGGGTCAAATCATCCTAACACTGTAATCTACCGTGACAATCTAGAAAGTTTGCGCGATCTAAAAAGGGAACAGGGAACAGAATAAAAGATATCCGAATAGTTTTTGATGTTACAGTAAATCAGCAATATTATTCATTAATTAGCTATAAATGCTATATACTGACTTGGTCATACTTTTCCTAATGGAATGACTTACGATAGTACCCTAAAATATCTAGTTGAAAAATATCCTCAAGCCTTTACCCGTTGGTTATTCAACCAGCAACCAGCAGAAGATATCGAAATTATCAACACCGAATTGAGCACAGAGCCAATGAAGAATGAAGAATGAAGAAGTTAAAGTTATACCTTCGCCAATTATAAATTATCTTGAATTACCAATTCTAAATTATAAATTCTACATTCTACATTCCCAATTCGGATTTGGAAATGTGATCCAGAACCATTACTGACAACGCCGGGATTACTACCCTTGGCTGTGTTAGCACAAGCAGAAGTGCCAGAAACCTTGCTATCCCAGGTAGCAGCCAAAATCGATATGATTGAAGATAGACAACAGCAGCGTAACCTATCTGCGTGTGTGCAACTGTTGGCTGGGGTGAAATTTGATGAGCAGTTAATTCAAGCTTATTTTCGGGAGGATATGATGCAAGAGTCAGTAGTTTATCAACGAATTATTCGCCAAGGATTAGAACAGGGATTAGAACAAGGATTAGAACAAGGAAAGCGCAATGAACTTAATTTAATTATCCGTCAAATTAGCCGTCGCTTAGGTCAGATCAATCCCCAATTACAAAATCAAATTGAGGAATTATCCTTTGACCAGTTGGAGGATTTAGGCGAAGCGTTGTTAGATTGTGAAAGCGAGGTGGATTTGACCAATTGTTTGAACCAGTTTAGGGATAAGTAAAATCCCGTTAGGTTTAGTATCCAAAAGCAGTGGAATCTAGAGCTGCTACAGTGGGTGCAAAATTTAGAATGAAGAATGAAGAATGAAGGATGAAGAACAAAAAAATATACATTCGCACCTGATAAATTATCTTGAATTCTAAATTCTAAATTCTAAATTCTAAATTTCCAACTAATTCCAATAACGCCAGTAAGGACGACCTTTCCAAAAGACCCCTAGGATTACTCCAATCACAGCATTCATGGAAAACCCAACTAGTCCAAAAGGAAGTGGAAGTTGGGACTTGAGCAATAAACCGACGATCAGGCACAACACTAAAGCCCAGAGACTAGAGGTCTTCAGGAATACCTGGGACTGCCAACGTTCACATACATAAACTCCTAAAACCCCAACTCCTATAGCAGCAGCCATAAACCAAAGGATTGCTAGGGGTCTGGAAAATAGTAGCAGGGAGACGGGACGGAAAATTTGTGATTGAGTCAAGCCCCATATCAACAGGTTCTCTAAAACAGCTACCAGCACAGTGGTCAAAGCAGCTACTTTCGACAGAGGTAGCCAAGGCTGTTGCTTAAAAGTATTCCAAGGGTCATTCATGCTATGCTTCCTTTGACTTGGTTGATGATTTAAAAAAAAAGTGTAGCGAGTTGGAAAACCCGGTCTGATCATGAACTTGCCAATCGTCTATCACCAAGACTATGTCGCACCTCTGCCAGACGGGCATCGCTTTCCCATGCCTAAATTTGGGAAACTCTACCAACTACTGCTACAAGAAGGCATTGCCACTCCTAAACAATTCCACACTCCAGAGCGTCCCCCCCTCGATTGGCTCCACCTCGTTCACACCCGTGACTATGTTCAGGCTTACTGTGAAGGTACCCTAGACCCGAAAGCTGTGCGACGCATTGGCCTACCCTGGAGTCCAGCGTTAGTAAAGCGAACTTGTACTGCCGTAGGGGGCACGATTCTCACCGCTAAACTCGCCCTAAGCCAAGGGTTAGCCTTCAATACTGCTGGTGGAACCCATCATGCTTTTCCCAATTATGGCTCAGGGTTTTGTATCTTTAATGATTTAGCGATCGCATCCCGTGTCCTCCAACAACTGGGACTAGTTCAGAAAATTTTAATTGTTGACCTAGATGTCCACCAAGGAGACGGTACCGCCTTTATCTTCCAAAACGACCACAGTGTCTTCACTTTTTCCATGCACTGTGAAGTCAATTTCCCTAGCAAGAAACAAAAAAGTGACTTAGACGTTCCCCTACCAGAGGGAATGGATGATGATGCCTATCTACAAACCCTAGCCAAGTATCTTCCGGACTTACTCTCAGGATTCAAACCCAATTTAGTCCTCTACGATGCTGGAGTTGACCCCCATGTAGAAGACCGATTGGGCAAATTAGCCCTGACCGACACAGGAATTTACCGTCGGGATATGCAAGTGTTGAGTACCTGTGTAGCAGCGGGCATCCCAGTGGCTAGTGTTATTGGTGGTGGCTACGGTAATGATTTCGATGCCCTGATCTATCGCCACTCTTTACTCTACCGTGCTGCTCTTCAGGTCTATCGCCAGTGTCAGCTTTAATGGCACACTAAAGACAGAGGAATTCTTTGGTCGTAATCAATAGGATTGATAGCTAGATAAGGTAGATACATTCCCTAGAGCTACGGCCAACGCTACACCCGACTCTCAATTTACCATTCCCCATAAAAAAACTGTGCTGCTATCCAAAGGCTTTGAAGTAGAAATGTATACCGGCACTCCCAAAGGGGATATTGTCGGTTTTTCCGATCAGATTGTTGCATCCCTCGACGGATTTGTCCGAGAGCCAGATCAGCGCAATGTAGAATACACCACTGCTCCTTTATGTTGCTATGACCGTCTCTTATGTGCCTTAGTGCGTCCTCGACAGCAGCTGCGACAGTATTTAAAAAGCTTGGGTAACTATACACTAATTCCCGGCAGTACCCTATCCTTAGGTGGAAGCGATCGCTTTTACATTTCTGACCCCAATAATCCTTACTATTCCTACATTGAGACCACCTACGGCACTAAAGTTGTCACTGCCAGCATCCATATCAATGTGGGCATCTCTGACCCAGAAATCCTGATGAGAGCTTGTCGTCTAGTGCGAATGGAAGCTCCACTTTATCTAGCCCTGAGTGCATCTTCCCCCTTTCTGGACGGTAAAACCACTGGCTATCACTCCACCCGCTGGGGAATGTTTCCCAAAACTCCCTCTGATGTTCCTTTATTTGAAAGCCATCGTCACTTTATCCAGTGGAATGAAGAGCAACTTGCTGCTGGTACCATGCTTAATGTCCGTCATCTGTGGACCTCTGTGCGCCCCAATGGCAACCGACGCCCCTATGATCTCAACCGCCTAGAGCTGAGAATCTGTGATTTAATGGTCGATCCCATTGCCCTGTTAGCGGTCATGGCACTATTGGAAGCACGCCTGATCCAACTGATTAATGATCCCAGTCTTGACCCCCTGGAGATAAGTACAATACCTGCAAATAACCGTTCAGCTGAGTTGATTGCCCTCACCGATGCCAATGAAATCGCTGCAGCTCAATCCAGTTTGGATGCGCAACTGAGGCATTGGCAGGATGGCAGACTAATTTTGGCCAGAGATTGGATTGAGGAACTGTATCAAGAGGTTTGGCCGGTAGCGAAAAAACACGGTTTTAGTTGCTTCCTCTCACCAATTAAGAAAATTCTACGGGAAGGAAACACCGCTGGCCAGTGGTTACAACTTCATTCAGTGGGTGTTGAGCCTCGCCAAGTGATGATTCAAGCCATTCAATCCATGGCTGAGCAAGAGTCGCTACTAGAAGATCAATTGTGCCAGTCTATGGTAGCCTAACTGACTAACAGCTTTATTATTCAATTACAACTTAATAACTAAACTTGTAATCATGAGGGTAGGGGGAATACTGATTCTCCCTACCCTCCAATTAAGATGCCATTTTTTATGAATTTTTTTAAATTTTTTATAGTGTTTGTAAAGAAAACTGCCTCAATTGAATAATTTTTTTGCCAAGTGAAATGCTGTGAAATATAAGAATATCTAATATATGCTTCAACAAAAACTAATATAAGAAAAACATATATGATCTATATCACTAGGTAGAGGTGATCTGAAATACAGACACAAATATTGACCTTAGGTATGCCTATAGTAATATGACCTAGGATCTATACCGAATCTTCCTCGAACCTGAATCCCGGCGAGCTCATTCAAATAAATCTTTTAGGTGCGCTTTCCCACACCAGTTTGTCCACAGTTTGCCCACACCCGATACCCAGTAAAGCTTTAAAGCTATTTGTCACCACTTAAAATACCAATATGCGATCGCTTATTTGTTTTCTAATCAGGGGTTTTATATCATGTCAGGATAATTACCCTGTCTTGATGCAGTCGCTCATGGGAGTTTCCCCCTTTGGCGGCGCTGCATTGCTTAATAAAAACCTCTCTATCTCCCCATCTCCCCATCTCCCCATCTCCCCATCTCCCCACACTCCGCGCGAATTTTGGGTATTCAACCAGACTTGGTATTAGACGCAGATTTGGTATGAATATAGATTAGGGTCAAACGTGTTTAGGGTTTCATGGTAAAAGTTGTCTTAATTAACCCGCAAATTCCACCAAATACCGGCAATATTGCCCGAACTTGCGCCGCCACCACTACTCAATTGCACTTAGTGGGTCCATTGGGTTTTGAAATTAGCGATCGCTACTTGAAACGAGCAGGACTAGATTATTGGCCCTATGTAGATTTTAAATATCATGATTCCCTTGATGCATTTATCAGCTATCACCAGAAGCAAGAGGGGCGATGGATTGGCTTTACCAAGAGAGGAACATACAACTATATTACGTTTCAGTTTCAGCCCAAGGACTGGTTATTGTTTGGCTGCGAAACTCAAGGTTTGCCTCCCCATGTCTTAGATGCTTGTCAGGCTAAGGTCTATATCCCCATGGCCCAGCCGGGAGTTCGCAGCTTAAATCTCTCCGTCAGTGCTGCCCTTGGCTTATTTGAGGCCAGGCGTCAGTTGGGTTACTTGGAATAGGTTTTTTGTGTGTTAATAATTAGGACTTACGAAGTCTAGTTGGTTTTGCCAGCCCAATTTGTATATTTTGTATAAATTTTATATATATATTTATTTTGTATACATTTTCTTGTATAGATTTTTCTTATAGCTTTAGTGGTATTGATTTAGTTGTATCGATTTACCTTTAAGGCTTAACCGTTTTTTTTAATAAAACCTTAACATTTAACTATATCACTCCTTAAATCGCGTGTCAATAAAAATATCGACGGCGAGTAAAGTCGCTGTTTCCCTAGTCCTAATCTTGCCGGACTAACATAGAAAAATTAAATGGGGAGCAACAGATCGGCCCACTCAAAACATATTTATCCCCCTTCAGGGGTTTAAACACCATCAGTAGAGTTCACATGCGTAATTTTACCTCTACTGATGGTGTCATTAGCAAATGTCTGTAGAAATGTGTAATTTTCGTGAAAAACAATCCTTCTCAGTGAATTCCCTAGCTGATCAATCCATCACTAGATCTTTATATTGGGTTAAACTCTGTGAAAACGTTTTGTCGGACAAGTCTGTTTTAATCAGGGAAAGACCTCAAAAGCAGGTATCTTTCCGTAAAATCAAGGACTTTCAGCCTAAAGCTGACCGGACGCACCTTGCTTGAATGAGTTAGTGTGTGTAAAATTACTCACCAAAAATTCAGCTATCTAGAATACTGAAATTACCGAACACATATAAGAAATTTCTATCATAAAGAGTAGGATTACCGAGAAATTACCGATAGATTTTGCTGATATTAAATGGCGAGTGATCAATATACCAAAGCAGCTATCAATAGAGAAAAGGAGGATTTGAAAGATTTTGTGAGCGCACCATCAACTAGCAACCCACCAGGATTAATCTCCCGGTTGATACAGGATTCTACGGTTGTTGTCTTACCCAAAATTCGCGTAGAGTTCATCTGTAACCAGTTAGTTACTTCGAGATTCCCATCGCTGTTTTTATGGCGCTCAAAGAGAATAATCAGCAAATATGCTGGATTTTCTTGGGTTACTGAGGGTGGTTTCCCGGAGCAAGGTTGATTAGCCAGTTACTTTATATGCATATATATGCAGCATATGCAGGCATCCTGAAGGCCAGCCGTGATAAATCCCGACAATATCTCTGCTATGGGATGTTGTCCACCTAGTTGTCTAAGGATAACTACTTATCAATAGCTTCAAGGTGTATCTAGGCTATTGCCATGAAAGAAGAAATTTTTTAGTAGTCATGTGAGCTTGTCTAAATCAAAGAAGCACGGTAATCTTTGCTAAGTCTCCCAAATAGATGTGATTTGGATCACACTTTAGCAGTGAGTCACATCATTGACTGGTAAAAAATAAATCAGGAACTGTTAAGCGCTCGTCAAACACCAGGAGGACTTTTTTGAAAGGAACACTTACTGATAAGGTCAATCATGTTCCGACCTGTGCAGCAGAGTCATCGGATTCGGCATCAAAACTACCTGCAAGTAATCATCCGGTCGGTGCAGCAATTCCCCTTGAGGTGAACCGTAAGGCTCGTACCTCAGCAGCCATGATTGGATTGGCGATTTCCATGGGGGCATCTGGCTTACTATTACCTCAACAGGGTGATGAAGCAATGGCATTCGAGCCAGTTGGTCCTGAGCCAAGTGGGACGAATCTACCAGCAGCCGAATTTAAAGTTACCGCTATTTCAAGCCCCTCATTGCCAAACTCGGCTAAGCAGGAACAAGGGAGTGTGGAATTAAAGCCAGCCTCACCCCCAGAATTTGCGGTGGGCTACGGCCGACCCTACGGGAACGCGAACTTTAACAAGCTCAAAACCGATGACACTCTCCCAGTAGCGAGGAAGTCTACCATTGGTGAAGTTAAGGGTGCTGATGTCAAAGCCTCATCTAACTCTGAGGGTTTACACCCAAAACAGTTGCTAGCATCTGCACCAGTCTCAAAATTGGGTAACCTGTCAACGGAGGCATCCCACGCTGTTTCCAGCAAGACCAATAATCTTTTAAAAGCTAGACAAGACCTAGCCCTCAAGCGCCTCCAAAAACATCGAAACCGTCTGAGCAAAAGTCTGGTTCAGTTGAGGTCCGAGGAGTTTAATAAGTCTTATAAAGTGGCATCAGGGACCCTCGGTTCTAGCCCACACACTTTACCCCCTGCAGTGCTAAAACCTGAGGCTTCAGTAACAGAAACATCGCAGCCCATTGTTACTGTACCTACAACTCCGGCGGCGCTCCCACAGCCAATGCCGAAAGTTGCTGTATCACCAGCCTTAACCCAATCAACTAGATCTAGATCACTACCAGTGGTCATTCCAGTGCCGACTCCAGAAACAACTGTCATATCAGCAGTCAAACCATCATTTGTCAAGGTCAGTACTCCAAAAATTGCATCGGCTAGAACCAAGGTAACTATAGACCAACTCAATGTACCACAGCCAGTGGTGCTGGGAACTAGGCTGTCATCTACTGGCAACTCTTTTCACCAGGTCAAAGCTGGTGAAACCCTCGATTCTATTGCCCGTAGCTATGGTTTATCCCGCTCAGAGCTAGTCTTAGCCAATAAGCTAGATAATCCTAACCTCATTGAAATTAATCAACAGCTGAAAATTCCTCAAGTTGGGAAATTCGATCAGCAAAAGTCTTCTGTTACCTTGCTATCTAGCAACAGCCGGAAATCTCAATCTTGGAAGCCAGCAATAGCGCGACCATTAGATTTAGGAACTATCTCTGTTAATACTTCTACTAGTCGAGATCAAGTCACATCCGTATCTATACAGGAAAAACCTAAGGTAAAACCGGTAACTGAGACGATTCTGACTCAATCGACTTCAGACCTTGGTCTATTAGCTCAGGCTACTTCCTCTATTGAAAATCAACCCTTAGAGTCTATTAACTCTCAGCGCAACTCCTATGTTGAAAAATTAAGGGCTGATATTCTCAAGATGCGAGAAGAAATGCGGGAGAATAAAACCAGCCCAGAGCAAAATAAACCAATCAACCTAGGAGTGACTACGAACGAGGCAGTTGCTGATCCCTCAAATAAGGAGTCTAAATCTGTCGAGATCACTCCCCAGTTCAATCCTGAGAATAATCAAGCAACCGGTACAAAAGAGTGGCAATTATTACCGCCGCCACCGACAGCTCCACAGGCTCCTATTGCTATTCCAAGACCTCAGCCACCTCAGAAAACTAGACGCAGTTCTATTGCCATTCCTGTGCCTCCACCTGAGGTATCACAACCGAGAAGGATAGCTGTAGCTCCTGCCCCACCGGAACGATTTAACCCAATGATTCGTATACCGGTAGGAAAACCTGTTTCACCAGGAGTGCCACCTCTGTCTAAACCAGATATGTACTTGCCAGATAGCCCTACCCGCTTTAACGGATATATCTGGCCAAGTAATGGTGTGATTACCTCAGGTTATGGTCGGCGTTGGGGACGGATGCACAAGGGCATTGATATTGCAGCTCCCATTGGGACACCAATTATGGCAGCAGCCCCTGGTGTTGTGGTCAGTGCTGGTTGGAATTCAGGTGGTTACGGTAAATTGGTGGAAATCAAGCATCCTGATGGTAGTCTGACCCTTTATGCCCACAACAGCCGAATTTTTGTGCGTCGTGGACAACAGGTTGGTCAAGGTCAACGAATTGCCGCTATGGGTAGCACAGGTTATAGCACTGGTCCTCACTTACACTTTGAGGTTCATCCCAGAGGTCGGGGAGCTGCCAATCCAATGGCCTATTTGCCTAGAAAACGGAAATAGTGTGATTTCAAGGGAAGTATCCCAATCAGGTAAAATTAATAGGTCGAATGAGGAGACAGAGGTCAAGGGTAAGGTGAGCAACAGGTAACTTTCCTACTCTTCCTCACCTTCTCAAACAATAGCTATAATCACCCTTAGCCCCTTGATATAAAGGGAAAGTGGTTGTCTGAAGCAGGAATTAGCTTTCCTATTGTTCTTCTACCTTTTCCGTATACCCCTTTATCTGTGCCGTTCTATGGGTGCCAGCACTTCAACCTGCACCAATCTCACGTCTGACACCATAGGGAAGTCTAGGAGCCTCACCAGTATGTCAACTCAACTTTTGCTCAGCGATGCAGCGCGGTCTTGGGGAGGCAGCGCCTTCACGCGGGGGTCCCCCCCGGAGACGAAACCTGATTACGTTGAGCCTTTATGGTTGGTCGG
>WTKN01000223.1:2858-14717 GCA_011524395.1 Moorena sp. SS36440bin_2 | reverse complement strand
TCCTTGATTACTCTGTCTCGATCCGGAAGAAATTAGAAACCCTTACTCATTGATAAAAGATAGACAAAATTGAACAAAAAAAAATCCCTAGCCGGTAGCTGAGGGATGAGTCAGGGTGCATCTACTATTTCTTATTCCTTGATTACTCTGTCTCGATCCGGAAGAAATTAGAAACCCTTACTCATTGATAAAAGATAGACAAAATTGAACAAAAAAAAATCCCTAGCCGGTAGCTGAGGGATGAGTCAGGGTGCATCTACTATTTCTTATTCCTTGATTACTCTGTCTCGATCCGGAAGAAATTAGAAACCCTTACTCATTGATAAAAGATAGACAAAATTGAACAAAAAAAAATCCCTAGCCGGTAGCTGAGGGATGAGTCAGGGTGCATCTACTATTTCTTATTCCTTGATTACTCTGTCTCGATCCGGAAGAAATTAGAAATGGGTAGGCCAAATCAGAAAGCAAGTTGTGAAACCATTTGACCGTGAGGTACAAAACCTAGCCCTTTCAGGCATACTTCCCTTTCTATCCTCTCCACCCACACCTCCCATACCTTCCACACATCCCACACTTCCCGGACGAAGAATTGAAGATTGGGAGCTGAACTAGCTTTTAAGCAAATACTACTAGAGTAAGTTGACAAATAATTGCTATGAGAGTGTAAAATTAAAACCCATCATTTCACCGCTGACCGCTGACCACTGACCGCTGACCACTGAGCACTAAATGGTTACCTAAAAATTCCCGAAAAATATCATGTTAAAATCAATAGCTCTCCAGATATTTTCAATCCTATTTGAGTTTAATCAAAGACACCAAATCTGTCTTTCCTAACTCTAGCCAGCCTGAATCCTGAGGGAGGGGTTGTATCGCCATCGTCCTAGTTCGTTGCAGGGTTTGCCCCAGCAGCGGAAGAGTACTTAAGCCAATTAAAATAGCTACACTAAAGCTGATTATCGCATCCGCCTGAGACCAGTTGAAAATCCCAACTGCCAAAGCAGCTATTATCGTGCCGATTGAGCCAACTACGTCCGCCAGTACATGCAAAAACGCACCACGCAAATTGATATCTTGCTCAGTATTTTCTCCTAACCAATAGAGGTTAATGCTGTTGATCATTACGCCAATTAACGCAGTGACTAGCATCGGCAAACTGAGGATTTCCTCAGGTGTCCCTTGCAGATGGGCGATCGCTTCTCGCCCAATCCATACAGACATAGCCACTAGACCGATACTATTGATCAGAGCAGCTAAAACTTCAATGGGTTGATTGGTTATTTGGTTTCGAGACTTGGAAGACCGTTGAGCCAACCATGCAGCAAGCAAAGCAATACACATTGCTACAATATCTGCCAACATGTGAGCCGAATCAGCTTTCAGAGTTAAACTGTGGCTAAAAAAGCCCACAACCATTTCGAGTAAAGCAAAGATTGTGATTAATACAATCACTCTCTTCAACCGCTGAACCTTACCGAGAGATACGCTGGTCTGGCACAAACAACCTAATCTGTTGCAATTGAGCATAGTTTAAATTACTTTGGTTAATCAACTGGGAAAATAGTCTGGTCTCGGAAGATCGTTTCCTGCACCTCGATATTCATCATATTCATCTGTGTCCTCCAGATTAACAATATCGGGAGTGTGGGGAGATGGGGAGATGGGGAGATGGGGAGATCCAGCAAGAGTAGGGCAAGAGGCAAGAGTTAATAAAGTATAGCGCTGCATCACTACTCTCTTTTCCCTGTTCCCTATTCCCTGCTCCCTGCTCCGAAGTCCCTAGAAACATGTACCTCACCCAATTTAAAACTTATATGCTATGTGTTAGGGATTGTAATTCTTTACAAAAAATTAACAATATCTTTTAGTTTTCTTTAACACTAATATTTTGACAGTTGTAAACTAATATTAGCTATCGTTGCAAAACCAAACTATTTCGGTGTCGCCATCAAGAGTAGTTTTACTCAAATCTAACGTGGCTTTGTCAATCAAATATGATGCCCTATTATATCATTGATTGACGGAGAATTGTAAGCTATTTCGTTTTACCTTTATTAAACAGGAGTTATTTACCCTGTTTCATTATTTTTATATTAAAAAATAACATAATAATCCACAAAAAATTGTCATTTTACCTGTTTAATTTTTCCAGTATTAAACAGGAGTCATTTGACTTGCTTTGTATCAGAAATTACTAATTTGAATTACTAATGGGAATTAATGCATCTACTCCTGTTCAAATCAACCCATCCAATGGAAATTGTGAGACTATACCTAGTATCATCAACACCAATGTCTCAACCAATTTATCAACACAGTTCAACTATGGTGATGCTGTCGAAAAGTCCTTCTTATTTTATGAAGCTCAGCGCTCCGGTAAACTTCCTGAGGACAATCGCATCCCATGGCGCGGGGATTCTGCCCTCAACGATGGTGCTGATGTAGGAGTTGACCTTACTGGCGGTTATTACGATGCTGGGGACCACGTCAAGTTCGGCTTTCCCATGGCTGCTGCCATGACTATGCTAGCTTGGGGGGCAATCGAATATCAAGATGCCTACCAGCACATGGGTCAATGGGATGAGGCGTTGGATGCCATTAAATGGGGTACCGATTACATACTCAAAGCCCACATCACAGACAATCACGGTCAAACCGAACAATTCTGGGCACAGGTGGGATCCGGTGAAATCGACCACAGCGTCTGGGCACCGCCGGAAACCATGACCATGGTGCGACCAGCCTTCAAAATTGATCCTTTAAATCCCGGTTCTGACCTAGCTGGTGAATCCGCTGCTGCCTTAGCTGCTGCCTCAATTGCCTTCCAATCCACAAACAGCAGCTACGCTAATCAACTACTGACGAACGCGAAAGCCCTATTTGACTTTGCCGAGACCTATCAGGGTAACTACTCTGACTCTATCCCCGATGCTGCTATTTTCTACAATTCTTGGAGTGGCTACGAAGACGAACTTGCCTGGTCTGCAACTTGGCTGTACAAAGCAACCGGTGACCAGACTTACTTGGATAAAGCCGAAAGTTACTACCTAGGTATTGATCCGACACAGACTCAATCCTGGGATCAAAAAGTCTATGGTACTGGCATCCTCCTTGCTCAGGAAAGTGACCAGGATAGGTACCGTATCGAAGTAGAACGCTGGCTGGACTACTGGAGTGACGATAGTGGTGAAGGTATCGAATATACTGACGGTGGACTAGCTTGGTTCAATGACTGGGGTTCCCTACGATTTGCTGCCAATACCGCTTTCCTTGCTGGTATTTATAGCGATACCGTTAATGATGGTAATGGTCGTTACTCCGATTTTGCGGCTGATCAAATTGACTACATTCTTGGGGATAATCCCAACAATTTCAGTTATGTCGTCGGTTTTGGCCACAATTCTCCCAAGAATCCCCACCATCGTGGAGCCCATGGTTCCACCACCAATGACATCGAATCACCAACGGACAACCTCCACATTCTCTATGGTGCATTGGTGGGTGGTCCCTCTGAACCAGACGATAATGCCTATGTCGATGATCGAACTAACTATGTCATTAATGAAGTCGCTCTTGACTACAACGCTGGCTTCACTGGTGCTCTTGCCCGTATGTACCGTGAACAGATTCAACTCAGTTTGGGTTCTAACCTTGAACCAATACTTTCTACAGTAGATCCGATCACTGAGTTAATATAGCAATTATACAACTTGTGAGGTACAAATCTTTGGGTTTTAGGGAGCAGGGAGCAGCGATGCAGCGCGGTCTTGGGGAGGCAGCGCGGTCTTGGGGGTTCCCCCCATGAGCGACTGCCGTGGTTTCCCCCATGACCGCGCTGCATCAAGACGGGAGCAGGGAAGAGGCAAGAGGCAAGATTAAAAAAATAATTTGTACCTCAGTAATTTTTTGTTGAAGGTTGACTGTTTAAAGTTAACCTTAGCCTTTGGGTCAAGCTACGCGAACAAGGTACCCTTAATCGAAGCCAAAAGGCCAAGGTTGTTGGCCTTTTGGCCACGGGTGCGCGTTCAACATCCAACCTTTAACATCCAACAACCTTCAACCTTCAACCTTCAACCTACCCTAGACCGAACTCTTACAGCAAACAACCTTCATACTCATTAATCACCGTTTTCATTATAGGAATTGTGGTGAAAAATGTGCGATTACTATGGGAAATTTTTTCCATCAGTGAGCGCCTTTCCAAAGACTGCAAAACGGAAATAAGTTGTGAATTATAGTCTAAACTAATACTATAGCGCAATTGTTTAATAGAAATGGGGTTAGGATTCCTAGCTAGATAAGCAATCACCTTCTTCTCTGACTCATCTAAGCGATTCAATTGCTCGATTAAGATTGTTTTCATTGGCTCAGGAACAATCACATCATCCCAACTTAAAAATTCTGATACACTACCAAAAAAAAAGTCTTTAATCGTTGTCACAGCTAGCTTTAACCCTAAGGGATTGCCTCGATAACGTTTAATGAGTTCTATGTCTTGCTCTTGTTCAGACAAACCATTAGCTACTAATAGTTTCCGAGCATCTTCTGTTGGTAAACCGTTTAGGGTTAAGGAACGAGTGGAATAGTTTTTTTTCTCAAGTAACTCCATTTGTAGCGGTGGTTCCCAACTTATTAGGAGCAAACAACTTTGGTGTCGTTCTTGTGCTACTCGTCTAAAAAGTTGGCCATAATCCTCATATCCCCCTTTATACTGTCCAACTAAAGTGCCACCGCTTAAAATCTGTTCAGCATCATCGAGTATTACCAGACAGCGATGCTCTCGTAAACACTCTATAAAATCAGACATTAGCAGGTTGATGTCTTCTGGTAACTCCGATGACGGCTGGTGAGACAGAAATGGAATCAGTTGTGTCAGCAGTTGCTTAAGGGGTTGGCCAGGGGATAGCGATCGCCAAATAATATAATCAAACTCTTCCTGAATCTCTCGTGCTAGCTTGGCAGCTAAGGATGTTTTGCCAACGCCTACTATCCCAAGTATTGCTACCAATTGGCTTTGCTTGAGACTAATCCATTGCTTAAGGGTGTTCAGTTCTCTAGTGCGTCCATAGAATGGAGAAATTTGTGGTGCTTCACCCCAATCTTGGCACTGTTGAGGAGTTTTGTATCCAGCGGCTTCGAGCCATATAGAGATATCTCTCCAACTTTTGAGAGTGTTGGATGTCCGATTAGTTAAGGTTTCTACATACCGATACAAACCTTTAGTTAGTTGAACGCTAAGTGACCCACAACTCCAATGGAGAGCACCAGCAATTTTTTTGGGAGGATAGCCGCACAGCAAACCTCTTAAGCATGCTTTTTCCACTGGGGTCAATTTGATTTCCCTATTTGTAGCAACAGTTTTTTTATGTGCCAGTTCTGTATACAACTTTTGTAAATTCCACAGGTTGGCTGCTTTGATAAACAGTTCATCTTCAAATCGATTGGTATTAGAGTTCATAGTAGGGAATCCTAATCAATAGCACCGAATAAGCACCTATTAACTAATTAATAAACTAGTTAATGATGTAGCTATTGGGAGCGTTTACTAGATAGATTTGCGAAACGTAGATGTCCCCGATGCTGATAACTATGCTGTTTTACTTTTTTTGAAAAAATCAGTTTTTGTTACATCTCTACGTAAGCAAATTACCCTGATTACTATCCCTAAATTTTTAAGGCTAACTTTTTTAAAAAAAGCTAATTAAATCTTAGCATTTGATATTGGTAATTACCAGGTAAATTCGGTTTAATTTAGGTTGAGTTTAATTTAATTACTAAACTAAGCAGCCCCGATAACCGATTGACTGATAACTCTAGTTTACTTTATTTGAGAAAATTTGACAGTACCCGTTATGGGTACTATAGCAGTTCTCAATTGGGTGAGGTACCTCGCCCTTGGGGTAGGAAGTACTGAGTATAAAGTAGGAAGTAGGGAGTAAGTATTAAGGAGTCCGGGACGCGCACTTCCTGGGAGTAGAGGTAAAACAATTGAATGTACGTCATCGGTAAAATTAACGCTATAGATTTGTTTTTATTCCAGCTGGTTCTGCCAAGTAACAAGTCACAAGTAACAATTATTAATTAATTATTAATAATTAATTAATAACCTATAGCGTTTCTCATAGTAATGAGCTACATAAACCTATTTTTTCTCTATTGCTTTCCCTATTCCCTGTTCCCTATTTCCTTTCCCTTTGCTAAGGCTATACTCCTTGACCTAATCCTAAAACCTAATCAACTGGTAATCACCATTAGGTATGTAATAGCTGCTGCGATCGCTAGGGTGGATTCATACCAAAAAAAAGAGTGAATTAACCATGGCTACGTTAGTAACTGAAACTCAGAAATTATCTAACCTAATTCCCGAATCAGAACTAGATTTAATCAAGTCACTGCCACAATCTATTCAGGATCAGTTAGTTCCTAGCCCCGATTTATCTAAGTCTGCTGGTACACCGATTCAGTTAAATTTGACCCAGATACAACAGTTAGTTCCTAATGATTCAGGCTTACAAAGCTTATCGTCGAAATCTCTAATCTCAGGGCCTTTTAACTTTATTATTGGTACTCCCAATCCTGACTTTTTAATAGGTAGTAACAACAACGATTTAATTTTAGGACGTGGCGGAAATGACATTATTATAGCACTTGGTGGCAATGACCTTGTGTTTGGTGAAGAGGGAAATGACATTGTTATCGCTGGCTCAGGTAACGACTTTGTATCTGGCGGCTCAGGTAACGACTTTGTGTTTGGGGGCTCAGGTAATGATATTTTGGATGGTGGCTCTGGTAATGACTCCCTATTCGGGGGAACTGGCAAAAACCATTTCATTGGCGGTAGTGGTAATGATGTCCTGAATGGAGAGGAAGGTAACGATACTGTTGATTACACTGGTCTCGGTCGAGCCATTACTCTTTTACCTACCGGAATTGTTAACAAAAGTGGTCTTGGTCAGGATGAGCTGATCCGAGTGGAGACGATTATTGGGGATGCCGGTCAAGCTAATACAATTGATGCCTCTTCTGCTGGTAGTGGTGCGTCTGTGAACGTAAATCTGCAACAGAACAGTTTACAGATTAATGTTGTTAATGGTCCAGTTCTCAATCGCACTGTCCAAAACTTTGTGAATGTCAAGGGTGCTGGTCGCAACGATACCATTATTGGTGACAACAACAGTAATCAACTTACTGGTGGTGCTGGAAGTGACAATATTACTGGTGCCGGTGGTAATGATACCATCGTAGGTGTCGATCCCAACAGTAAACAGCCAGGTCTTAATGAAATTGATGTCTTAACCGGAGGAGCTGGTGCTGATAAATTTGTGATTGGAGATAGCAAAAATCCTTACTATGTCGGTGGAAAAGGATTTTTGGGTCTGAATGATTACGCTCTACTTAAGGATTTCCAATCCGGTACGGATAAAATCCAACTCAAAAAAGCTAACTATATCTTTGGATCAAACTTTATCGCTGTTAATAACGGCTTCTCTTCTTCTGATAAAAGTCTTGCTTCAGCGGAACAGATTGCTCAGGATATTGCTGGAGGTAAAAGTAATGGTATTCAATCTCAGCTCACCACAGAGGATAGTTTCGACTCTGTTGAGATCGCGCCTAGTTTCGGCTTTGACATTGTTGCGATTGTGTCTGGTGGCTATAACCAAGGGGATCTGATCTTTGTATAACGATTAGTTTAGCGGGCAGTGCCTACAAATGCTATGACTTGGTGAATCGGTTTGGTTCACTGCCCACCCTACATGTGTTTTATCCGGGTTTATGAAGAATCCCCGCGCCTCAAGGTGCGGGGAGTGTGAATTTTCAGGACTCACCTCAGATAATTCTCTAGAACAAGGAAACATCTGTAGCAAGGCTGAAGCCAGACTGATCTACAAGCTCTGCAATAACAGTGTTGTTCACTAATAGCTCATTGGTAGAAGAATTGAAGCTAACATCACTTAGACTGCTGATACCGAAAACAGATTGATCAATTTTGATGGTATCTCCTTCAGACCCAGTGAAATCTCCGATTATATCTATTCCATTTATAGAGTCAAATACAAAGGTATCTGCATCTTCGCCCCCGTATAAAACGTCATTACCAGAGCCACCTGTCAAAACGTCATCACCAGAGCCACCTGTCAAAGTGTCATTTCCGCCATATCCTAATAAGACATCATGTCCATCATTTTCATAGGTGAATGGAGTTACATCGATGTTACTGCTGTTATAGCCACCGTACAGGTAGTCATCTTTGTTAGCACCTTCAAGCAAATCATCTCCATACTTCCCAATCAGGGTGTAGCTGCCTGCATTTTCAGCAGTAGAAATTCCAGTGTATTCTGCCCCTATAATGTGATCCCCTGCATAGGTACCACTTTCTGTTTTTCCTGTCCAATCACTCGGATCAACATAGGTTACTGTCTGCTTGAATGTTGAAATTGTTGAGCCATTGTAGTTGCCATCACTTCCCTGAGCTAAATCCAGAATAATATTAGCAAAGTCTGCATCAGTCATGCCGTAGTCGCCGCTGTAGTTATTCTCGATAAAGAGAAAATCTTCTGCTTCATTTGTCCCAATTTTGATGGAAACAGTGACCCCGCCAGTTGTTCCTTCCATTTGATAGTAGACATTGGAGTCATCGGTAACAGAAGGTAGAACAATTGTATCGACACCAATTTGGAAGTCCGTAATCTCAATCATATCCCGATTGGGTTGAGCAAAATCGATCCAACTGTCCGGTGCATAATTTTCATCACTCAGGGCCTTTTCAATGTTCTCTGCTTCATTCTGAGCTTCTTGCTGATCAAAGTAGTAGTAATTTGCAAATTCTTGAGCAACTGGAGCAACCACTGCGCCACCGGGAACAGCTTTTTTGGCAACAGCAAGACCTAACTTTACACCTAAACGTTGCTTTTCAAGGCTTTTGTCTTTTTCGCTAATATCAGCCAGGAAGTTCGTCAGTTTCTCTGTGTCAAAGCTGAGAGTAGGATCCGTTGAACCTTCCATCCCAATCAGGTAATTGGTGGGGCCATAATTTCCACCTGTTACAGTATGAGTGCCATTATCTACACCTGCTGTTGCGGAAACGAAAGTGGCACCATGAGCGGTACTAAAGATACTGTTGACATTGGGATTATCTTCGTGATCGAAAAGAATCTGGTCGAAGCCTGTGATGGTATCGTTTCCGTCTCCAGCAACTGTCCAAACATTATCACCACTGCCAGAATCAATAGTGTAGTCCTGAACTTCTCCAGTGTAGGCAGCAACACTTAACCCGGTAAAACTGTTGTTGGTAAATTTGTTGTCTCCTGAACCGCTGTACAACCGAACTTCCTCAATATTGCTAAAGGTATCGGTTCCTGTTCCATCAACACTTGTTAAAGAATTGCTGGTGAGAACAAAATCAGCACTACTTTTGTGGCTGGTGTATTCTTTTTCCTCGAATACATCGTGTCCATCTCCACCTCCACCATCAATTGTGTCATTACCCCACAAGCCAGTTATGAGATCGTCACCACCTCCACCATAAATTGTGTCATGACCACCTCCTCCATTGAGGTAGTCAGCACCATTTCTACCCTTCAGCTCGTTGTCAAAACTATTTCCTTGAATAGTGTCGTTGTGATCAGAACCAATCACCCCTTCAATATTTAACAACTGATCTGTACCAAGGGATGATCCGCTTCCAGTGCCATTTATCAAATCGACTGAAACAGCGGCTGCGCCAGAATAGTCAACAAAATCAAAATCGCTGCCCCCATCAAACACATCACTACCGCTACCGCCAGCACCACCAGCCATAATAGTGTCATTTCCCATGCCGCCATTTAAGGTGTCATTTCCCAAACCGCCCTTAAGTTCATCGTCATCATACCCGCCGTAGAGCTTATCATCGTTCTCACCACCGGACAAAGTGTCATTTCCACTACCACCCCATAATGTGTCACGGTTATTGCCGCCGTGCAGTTCATCTGCATCATTACCACCATAAAGCTTGTCATCACCATCACCACCCCACAGTGTATCCCTACCACTATCCCCGTATAGGCGGTCATTACCATTGTCTCCCCATATAGTATCGTTGTTACTTCCACCCCTGATTGTATCTCTGTCAGAGCCACCATACATGAGGTCATTGCCACTGCCACCTTCTAGGGAATCATCTCCAGCTTCGCCGTAGAGCTTATCATTATTCTCATCACCATAGAGCTTATCGTTGCCTTTACCCCCTTTTAGGGTGTCGTCATAAAGTCCTCCACGCAGGGTGTCTGAACCATCTCCACCATCAAGGGTGTCATTACCAATACCACCTTCTAGGGAATCGTCTCCATCTTGTCCATAGAGAATATCATTATTCTCATCACCATAGAGAGCGTCATTGCCTCCACCCCCTCTTAGGGTGTCGTTATTTGTGCCACCGTAGAGGGTATCCTGATTATCTCCACCATCTAGATAATCATTACCTGCATCACCATAGAGCAAATCATTACCAGTCTGTCCGTAAAGCCAATCATAATCATTACCTCCACGGAGGGTGTCATCGCCGTTACCTCCTCTCAGAGTATCGTTATCATCATCTCCGGATAGGCTATCTTTGCCATCGCCACCGTCTAAACTATCATTATTTCTGCCACCCTCTAGAGTGTCGTTGCCGGATTGTCCATAGAGAATATCATTGCCATTCTCACCGTAGAGTTTATCGTTACCTGTAGCACCTTTTAGTGTATCCCAGCCATCTCCTCCATATAAAACATCGGAATTATCGCCACCATCTAGATAGTCAAAACCAGTACCGCCATATAAGGTGTCATTATCGTCCTGACCATAGAGCGTGTCGTTGCCACTGTCACCATAGAGCTTGTCGTTACCCTTACCACCTCTTACAGTGTCATTACCGCCTTTTGCATAAACGGTGTTATTTCCGTTTCCGTAGGACTTATTGTTGTTCTTATTATTTAGATGGTCAGCCATTGTTTATTCCTGATTTTTGAGCTACACGAATTGATTTGACATGAAGATTCAAGGCGTTATATCAACCCTTTAAATCCTCTTCTAGGGTTTGGTATCGATTCCTTGTTCCAATCCGAAATGTCGAAGAGAGTAATGATTGAAAAGATACATGATAATAGTTTTTTTTGAGATAACTGTGATCAGAGTTTTCCTCAGTTCATAACACTAGATTAACAGGTTTGATGGCATTTGGTTATATTCGAATCTTATTACTGTTCATTCATGATTATGAATTGTATAAGCAGTAACTTCATCAGTGAAGCCACGGATTCTAAATTAAAAGATACTGTAAAATACTTTGTTTTTTATTTAAAAAACTATGAAGTGATTAATCCGTTGGTGGGCAGTGTCAAGTAATTCTATCGCGCTTCTTGGTGAATCGGTCTGGTTCACTCCCCACCCTACATCAACTACCCAAGGATTTTCTTAAGAAATTTCATAGTGATTAAATAGGTCGGCTTAACACCTGTTCCAATCCCCCGGAAGCTAAGGTGCTGCCCGTCAACAAGGGGTTATCAGACGCATAGTAAGCATAACGCAGCTTTACCTTATCATCGATACTCTTTCGGATCATAGAAACAGCTTGAATTGCCTTTTGTAAGTGTGCCCCTTCCATCTCCAAGCCAATTACATTCCACGATGAACTTTTGAAGTAAGCTAAAATATCAGAGTTTTGCAAAGAGGTTCCCATTACTGTCACCAACGCTCCTTCATAAATGGGAATGCCATCATCTTTAAAATCTTCACTAGTTAGCTCATTAAGAAAAGGATAATTATCCGCTGTTCCTTCAAAGATGTGTGCCGTTGGTAGCATTAAGTCGCCCTTGTGTCCCACCAATATTCCCGCTTTTC
>WTKN01000223.1:0-2758 GCA_011524395.1 Moorena sp. SS36440bin_2 | reverse complement strand
TTCAATTATGTTATGATTAATGGGTAATTCAGGAGAGAGCAAAGCCAGGGGAAACATAGCCGTATCAAAAATTTGCACGTGGATATTTGTCCCAGCTCTATCGGCCAGATAAAACATCCTGTTTTGCAAGGCAAACTCCCTAACCTCTTGGTTGAGGTGGGCGTTTTCTGGCAAACTTAACTCACGGGCAATGTCTTAAATTTTTTTGTCTTCTCCCAAGGTATGTTTCAGTGCTGATGCTAAGCGTGTTTCGTTTCTTCAAAGGTGCGTCCTAAAAGAGTACTTAAGTAAGAAAACGCTCGATGCTGGACTTCCAGGTCTTATGACTATACCCTTCTGCTGCTACCAGTTTCACAAAACTACACATTTCCATGGCGCAGGGTAAGCGATCGATCACATAAACGAGACCATTCAATTCCACTTTCTGTGGGTCAGCAATGGAGCCATAAATTTCCGGTTGCAAAGTTAGCAACGCTTGCCTCAAGGCTGCACCAGAAGCACCCCCCGGCTTGTAGTATCCTCGGTTGACATCCTCCCGCCGCTAAATCTCGCGATTATAGCGGGGGATTCCTAAGACTCACGACTTAGGTTTCTGCTTCCTAGCACCAGCCCTCCGAGACTTACTCTCTTCAGGTCTTATGGTCGCTCCACAGACTGACACGGCAAGCCCTGCCGCCAAAATATTAATTGATGCATTGATATCGCGATCATGGTGAGTATGGCAAGATGGACAATCCCATTCCCGAATACTCAGGGATAAAGACTCAACACGATTCAAGCATACAGAGCAAAGTTTGCTACTGGGAAACCACCTATCAATTGATACAGCTTGACGGTTGTACCATTCTGCTTTGTATTTGATCTGACGAATTATTTCTGCCCAGTTAGCATCACTAATCACCTGAGCTAGCTTAGGGTTTTTTACCAGATTTTTCACAGCTAAATCCTCAAATGCAATCAATTGGTTTTCTTTGACCAGTCGAGTGGTTAGCTTGTGAGTAAAATCCCTTCTAGCATCTTTGATTTTTGCGTGGATACTGGCTACCTTTAACCTGGCTTTGTACCGATTGTTAGACCCTTTTTGTTTCCGCGACAAAGCCTTTTGGTATTTAGCTAGTTTTTTCTTGAGCTTTTTAAAATGTTTGGGGTTGGTAATTTTATCACCGTCACTAGTTGTAATTAGACTTGTAATTCCCAGATCAAAGCCAACTTGCTTATCAGTGGAAGGCAATCTCAAGTCTCTATGGTCATCAAACCTAATTGATATATGCCAACGATTAGACGGATCTAAGCTAACTGTAACGGTACTCGGATTACAGTTTTCCGGTAACTGACGACTCCAACGAATAGGCAAAGGTTCTTGGCATTTAGCCAGATAGATCTGGCCATTTCTCCATTTAAATGCGGATTTGGTGAATTCCGCATTACCACCATTACGCTTTTTCTTAAAGTTTGGATACTTAGTACGACCTGCAAAGAAATTATTAAAAGCTGTTTGAAGATGTCTTAATCCCTGTTGGAGTGGAACAGAACTTACTTCATTCAGAAAAAATAAATCCTCTTCTTTTTTCCAACCTGTCAAAATTGAAGAGGTTTCTTTGTAGCTTATTCTTTCCTGACGTTCGTACCACCCTTTGGTTCTAGCATCTAGAGCTTTGTTGTAAACAAGTCTTACACAGCCCAGAGTTCTCCTCAACAGAGTCTCCTGTTCAGGTGTTGGGTAACAACGATATCGGTAAGCTTTTTCAGTCATGCTCACATTCTAAACTATTAAATGTGAGATGTCAACTGGACATGTGGAAGCAATTCCTGAGGGTCAGAAGTTGCCCCAGCGAGGGATTGCTCGCTGGGGCAGCCTTTATGGTTAGTCGGCTATGCATAAAAGAGGTGCGACCCGTGATAGCGAGCAATCCCTTGACCGTAGGTCATGCGGGGCGCGTTCGCCATCACGGAAAGCGCGCCTCCATGATTAAGGCTGCCTTATTTTAAGGTTTCGTCTCCGGGCTGTGTGTGGAACCTGCGTCCGCACTTTATAAGCCCCCTCTCCCGCTAACCATACGGGTATAACGGGAGTCTCCTTGCTCTTAAGGATGATATCAAGTATAGTTGGGTCAATTACCCATTACCCATTACCTATTACTTAATAGACAAGTGATTAGATGCCGTTAAAACGATATAATACCGTATAAAACAGTATTTAATGGACACCCATGTACCTCACTCCAATTGAAGCCCAGAAAAAATTTGGATATCACCCCAGGACTTTGGCTAGGTGGGCAGAAGCCGGGAAAATTGAATGTATTAAGTCACCTGGAGGGCATCGTCGTTATTTAGCAAGTTCGATAGAGCAACTGATAGATGGAATAGATTCTCGTTCTGTCGTTCTCTATGCCAGGGTTTCTACTAGGTCTCAGTCAGAGGATCTAACCTCTCAAATCGAGTATCTAGGTCGGAACTACCCAAATTGTCGGTGCTATTGAGAGTATGGATCTCGGTTGAATTTTAAACGCAAAAAATTCATTAACTTAATGGAAAAAGTCGCAGAATCAGAGATTAAGACCATCGTGATCGCTCACAAAGACAGGCTTTGCCGATTTGGATTCGACTTTGTGGAGTGGTTTTGCTCTCTCCATAAATGCCAGGTAGTGGTTTTGAATAACACTTACAAGTCCCCCCAACAGGAATTAATGGATGATTTTATGTCTATAATGCACTGCTTCAGTTCCAAACTTTACTTTCTTCGTCCCTACGAAAAAGA
>WTKN01000184.1 GCA_011524395.1 Moorena sp. SS36440bin_2 | reverse complement strand
CCCTACTCCCTACTCCCTACTCCCTACTCCCTACTCCCTACTCCCTACTCCCTTTCCTATAAATTTTTAATGAGTATTTTCACCCTACAATCCGTTCGCAAAGACTTTGGGATTAAAGAAATTCTCAAAGAAGCTACCTTTAGTCTAGATCCTATGGATAAAGTTGGTCTAATTGGCACTAATGGTTCAGGCAAATCCACCCTATTAAAAATAATTGCTGGTCTTGAGCCCATTGATGCTGGTCAACTCTCCATTAATCCCAAAACTAAAATTGTTTACTTACCCCAACAACCAGACTTAGATGACAATAACACGGTTTTGGAGCAAGTATTTGCTGATAGTGGTCAGCAGATGACTCTGATTCGTGAGTATGAAGCACTTTCCCAGAAATTGGCTCACAATCCCGAGGATAACCAACTGCTAGCAAAGCTCTCAAGTGTAACCCAGCAGATGGATGCCACAGGAGCTTGGGAACTAGAAACAAAAGCAAAAATTATTCTAAGTAAATTAGGAATAGTTGATTTTGATGCTCCCATTGGTCAGTTGTCTGGTGGCTATCGTAAACGGATTGCATTAGCAGCCGCCTTGCTAGCGGAACCAGAAGTATTGTTAATGGATGAGCCCACAAACCATCTCGATGCCATGTCCGTAGAGTGGTTACAGAGTTACCTCAATAGTTATCGTGGCGCAATCTTACTGATTACTCACGACCGCTATTTTCTAGACCAGGTCACCAACCGCATTATCGAAATTGACCGGGGAGACCTGTATACATACTCTGGCAACTATTCCTACTATTTAGAGAAAAAAGCCTTAGCTGAAGAATCAGCCATCAGTACTCAACGGAAACATCAAGGGGTATTGCGCCGAGAGTTAGAATGGCTCAAACGGGGGCCAAAAGCTCGCAGTACCAAGCAAAAAGCTCGTATTGACCGTATTCACGACATGCAAGCCAAGGAGTTTAAACAAGCTCAGGGTAAAGTAGAAATTTCTACCCCTGGTCGTCGAATTGGCAAGAAAGTGATTGAGTTAGACAATGTTTCTAAAGGCTATGACGGTAGAATTCTGGTCAAAAATTTTACCTACGAATTTAGTCCCGATGACCGAGTTGGCATCATTGGTGGGAATGGGGTCGGGAAATCTACCCTAATGGATATTATTACTGCACGCATTCAGCCCGATTCTGGTAACGTTGAAATTGGCTCTACCATTTATATCGGTTACTTTGACCAGCATTCAGAGGATTTGCTCGAAGCTCTTAATCAAAATCAGCGAGTAATTGATTACCTAAAAGACGTAGCAGAATATGTGACAACCGCTGATGGCACATTGATTACTGCCTCACAGATGCTAGAGCGTTTCTTATTTCCTCCTACCCAACAGTATGCACCAATTCATAAGCTTTCAGGCGGCGAGAAACGTCGCTTGTTTCTGTTGCAAGTACTGATGAGTTCTCCCAATGTACTTATTCTTGACGAGCCCACTAATGATTTAGATGTACAAACACTCGCTGTACTGGAAGAGTATCTAGAGGGGTTTAATGGTTGTGTGATTATAGTCTCCCACGACCGCTATTTCCTAGACCGCACCGTAGATAAAATCTTTGCCTTTGAATCTGAGGGTAATATACGTCAGTACCCTGGTAATTATTCCCTTTATATCGATAAAAAGCGAGAAGAAGAAGCAAAACTAGCCCAACAGATGGCTCAGACTCAAGGTAAAAAGCCTGAATCCTCTAAGGTCGAGCCCAATCCTAAAAAATCATCGAGTAATAACAAACCCCGTCGGCTGTCTAATTGGGAAAGGCGGGAATTTGAGAAACTCGAAAGTCAGATACCCCAACTGGAAGCTCAGAAAGCTGAGTTGGAGAAAACCCTTTATCAATCCCCTCCCAAAAACACCAGTGAGGTCCAGGCACTTTATCAGACCTTAGAGGCATTGACTCAGGAAATTGATACCGCAACTGAGCGTTGGATGGAGTTGGCGGAACGGGAATCGTGAATCACTACCGTTGCGATTCACCGTAGATCACGCTAAGGGAACCCATAATTTCTCTCACCACCGCTGTGATTTTACCGTTGCGCTCCTAGCGTTCCATACCCATAATTTAGCTAACTAGCCTTGTGATTGGCCGTTCGTGCAGTGTCGCACCGCTCCCTACTCCCTACTCCCTACTTCCTACTCCCTGTTCCCTTAGCTATACCTAACAACCATTAGGTACCCATAATTTTTACAAAAAGTTATACATTATCGAAACGCCAATATATACATATAGCTGAAATACTAAATATAGAAGTTCAGTGCTCAAACCTTTCATTCATGTTACCCCTGACCCAATCCCTATTTCCGTGTTTACACAGTTACTTTAATGTGATCATTTTCCCTACCACTATCAGCAATCAGCGCATCATGATTAGAGTAATATAGCATTGAAATATCTTCCCTAATTTTATCTATTTTGTTTACCTTAAATTATTCCGTATAATTCCCAAAACTATCTCAACTATTATCGGTTACTTAATGGTAAAACTAGTTTTACCATTAAGTAGGTGGGCATAAATAAACGTTAAAACTCCGAATCCGATAATGAAGCTGGAAGCCTGTATTCAAGAGGTTTTCATCATTGTGAATTTCAATCGCTATTTTACGGATAATTAAACCCACCTACTTAAATTAGTATTTAAAATAAGTATCCTAAGTGAATTGTGATAATTTTTATTCCCTGCTCCCTGCTCCCTGCTCCCTGCTCCCTGCTCCCTGCTCCCTGCTTCCTGCTTCCTGCTTCCTGCTCCCTTTGCTATAGACATAATTAAAAATTCAACCAATTAAATTGATAAGACACTATAAGTATAGGCGTTCCAGGGAGCGCCTTTTTTTTTTGATGTTTATGATTGTTTTTAGGGATGAATAATTAATCATACTAATATCGTATTATTACTGTGTTTTATTAAAAGTAATTTTTACCGTTTTCATAAACTATAATATCAGTTTAAAGTTTATGTGAATTATCCCAAAACTCAAGAAAATGGTATTGACAACCCTTGAAATGTTTTTTTACCATTGAGGAAATGAACAGCACAGCAATCATCAATATAATCTGCTCTCACAAATTAATCACAATCTCTGATTAGTTTGGAATCAATAGACTTCACCACTAATAATAAAACTACCAACACATTCAACGAAACTATTTGCCAGAGATTTTTTCCAACAAGTGGCATAGGCAAATATCATAAACAAGGTTAATTCATTTCAAGATTCGGAATAAGTATTTTGGAGGGCAATAAAATGAGTACCAAATCTTTTGATATTTCAACTGTTACAGGATCTGCTGCTAACGCCAGGATTACCTTGACCGAGCTTGACAATGGCACCATTCGACTCAGAGTTGATGTGATTGACGGCACAATTGGTGATCTGCGGGGTTTATTTTTCAACATTTCCGATGAATCCCTGGTCAATGGTCTTTCTGTTTCAGGAAACGACGTCACTGACTCCAAGTTTAAGGTCAACAATGTCAGCAACCTTGGTGGTGGCCTCAACATGAATGGAACACATACCGATTTTGACGGTGGGGTCGAGATCGGTACTAGTGGGATTGGCAACGATGATATTCAATCCACCACGTTTATCCTCTCCCACAATTCCGTTGACTTAACGCTAGATCTGTTTGAAAACCAAGATTTTGGTGTGCGTCTTACCAGTGTGGGTGAGAATCGCGAGGACAGTAGCAAACTGGTAGGTAACGTAGGTGATATTAATGACCTACCGGTAGCACCCAACATTGGTGACCAAGAAAACTTAGATGCTGACAGTGGTATTAGCCTAGATGCCTCCTTTAGCGATCCCGATGGAGATTCCCTGACCTACAGTGCTTCTGGATTACCTGATGGATTAACCATCGATTCAGCTACTGGTGAAATCACTGGCACCATTGACAACAGTGCCTCTCAAGGTGGATCGAACGGCGATGGTATGTACACAGTTACGGTCACCGCAGATGATGGCAATGGCGGCAGCACCGAAACTACTTTCTCATGGGATGTGGACAACCCTGCTCCGAGTGCTTCAACCGATAGCAATAGCATTACTGAAGATGCCGTGCCCAATATGGTTGAGGGGAATGTGCTCACCAACGATAATGACCCTGATGGAGATGATCTAACTGTAACCACTGTTGGTGATTTTGTTGGTGATTACGGTACCTTAACCCTGAATACCGATGGTTCTTACAGCTATACATTAGATAACAGCAACTCTGAGGTTCAAGGTTTGGATGAAGGTGAAACCTTAACCGATAGCTTCAACTACACTAACAGTGATGGAGAAGGAGGTTCTGCTAGCTCCAACCTCAGTATTACGATTAATGGAGCCAATGATAATAATCCACCGGTACCAAGCAACAACCAAATTCTAGAAGATGGCACGTACAAGCTTTGGAATCACGCAGATGGTACTAGTTTTGGCAATGGCAATCCCCATGGTCTAATTCTCACTGGCTTGTTCGTTGATAATGAGTGGCGAACCGGTGATATCAGCGTGTTTGACTTCGAGCATCCTGATGCCAATATGCGGATGAGTATCAATGGAGACGAAATCCGGATCTTCGGTACTGCTTTCGGTCACCTAGATGTAGATGACAACTTTTCCTACAACGATAATGACCCGGGGGGTTTGTGGAAAATTGACTTTACTTACAATAACGCTGATAATGTCAGCAATGATGATGATTTATCGATTAATTCTCAATTTGCTGGAACTAATACAGGTACTATCAAGAAACTCTATGGTGACCAGGCTGAATTTGATCTAACTGACGAGGCTGGAAGCAATTCCTTCAGTTTCCAGCTTGGAGATAAAACCGATAATCAGGGTCATCGCGGCTTTGATGGCATTTCTGGCTGGGGTTGGTTGAACCACTCCAATGCTGAAGAATACGTCTATCATTCTGATTGGTTGTTCACCGTTGACCCCGAAAAGATTATTACTGGTGATGATGGTAACAATGATTTGAGCGGTGATGATGGTAACAATCGTTTGAGCGGTGCTCAGGGTGATGACATTCTGAGTGGTTTTGAGGGTGATGACATTCTGAGGGGTGGTGAGGGTGATGACATTCTCTATGGTGGCAATGGTAATGACACTCTCAAGGGTACTGACGCAATTTCTGCTGGAGCTAATACTGTTGATGTCTTACAGGGTGGTGCTGGTGCTGACCGATTTATTCTTGGTGATGTCAACCAAACTTACTATGTAGCAGCAGGTTTAGATGACTATGCAGTCATTGAAGACTTCAATTCCGGAGAGGGAGATGTGATTCAGCTCCATGGTTCTATCGGTGATTACCAGACACAGCAGGTCAATGGCAATACCGAGCTCTTCTATCAAAATGACATGGTCGCTGTTCTAGAAAATACTACCAACGTTGATCTCACTAGCAACAATTTTGAGTTTGTCTAGTCATCAGATTCCAAACACAGAACTTCAGCTTTGGAAACAGAAGGCGAGTAGGGAAAGTACTCATCACTCATTAACCTAAAGAGTCAGATAACGCGCTATGCGCATTACCTGACTCTTTAACTTTATAGTAATTATACAAATTTAAAACTATTTTTAGTTTATAAAAAAATAAAAATAAAACAAAATATTTGATAAGTTTACCTAAATCAAGGCTTGTCATGGAACGCCTTTATTTAGGCTTTATTATTTTGATAATTACTCAGGATCCTATCACATTATAACGGTTTTATTTAAAAAAAATAACGGTCATTATCAAATATGAGCTCAGCTTAAAGTTTATGTAAATTATGCCTAAAGTATCCAGATTTATATTGACACCCCTTGATTTATTTTTTTACCATTGAAGAAATGAACAGCACAGCAATCATCTGATATTCTCTCACAAGTTAATCACAATATCTGATTAGTTTATAATCAATAGACTTCAACACCAATAATAAAATAATTAAACTACCAACACATTCAACTATATATTTGCAAGATTGCCGAATCTTAGAATAGGCAAATACCATAAACAAGATTAATTCAGTTCAGTAAAACAATCCTAAGGAATTTAAAACAATGACATTCTTTGGTTACCGCCAACAAAATAAACACAGCTTCCTACAATCCAGAAGTTTTCAGCACAATTATTTCAATCGCAAAATCGGTGTATTTGACGGCAAGCCATGGTTTAATAATGATCGACATGAAGCCTTTGATCTTGGCAAATTTAAATGCTTTTTTAACTCCAACTCTGTCAAATTTAAAACTGGTCAAATCGGGAACAAAGTCTGGCTTGATGCTAATGGTAATGGCATTTTTGATCAAGGAGAAGAAGGGGTTGAAGGTGTTAAGGTTACTCTGAGCGGGGCTGGTAGGGATGGCATATTTGGCACTAGCGATGATATCACCAAGGTCAGAACCACTAATCACAATGGTCACTACAAGTTTAAAAACCTTGCTGCAGGGGACTACAAAGTCAGTTTCTCTGATTTACCATCTGATTTAAAGTTCACCACACCTAATGTTGGTGACCAGGAGTGGAAAGATTCTGATGTTATTAATCCCAGCACTGGTATGACAGATGTGATTACCTTAAAGGCTGGTCAAAGTAACAATAAAATTGATGCTGGGTTGGTACAGGTAACTCCTTCTCAGTCTGAGCCAGTCTCGATTCTAGAAGATGGCACTTACATGCTTTCCAATCACGAAGATGGTACTAGTTTTGGTAATGGCAATCCTCATGGTCTAATTCTGACTGGCTTGTTCGTTGATGGTATGTACCAAACCGGTGATATCAGCGTGTTTGACTTCGAGCATCCTGATGCCAATATGCGGATGAGTATCAATGGAGATGAAATCCGGATCTTTGGTACTGCTTTCGGTCACTTAGATGTAGATGACAACTTTGACTATAACGATAACGACCCGGGGGGTTTGTGGCAAATTGACTTTAGTTACAATAACGCTGATAATGTCAGCGGTGATGATGATATCTCGATTGATGCTCAATTTGCTGGACTTAATACAGGTAGTATCAAGCAACTGTATGGTGACCAGGTTGAATTTGATCTCAGTGACGAGGCTGGCAGCAATTCCTTCAGTTTCCAGGTTGGGGATAAAACCGACAATCAGGGTCATCGAGGCTTTGAGGGCATTTCTGGCTGGGGTTGGTTGAACCACTCCAATGCTGATGAATACGTCTATCATTCTGATTGGTTGTTCACCGTTGACCCAGAAGAGCTGATTAACGAAGGACCATCATTCAGCAATATTCCTCAGAATGGCATACTCTCTATCATGGAGAACGCCCCGAACGTGATCGATATCAGTTCCACTGATGATTTCGATGGTGAAGGTCGAGGACTAAAATACTCCATTGTGGGTGGTCCGGATCAAGACTTATTCAACATTGATCAAGATACAGGTGAGCTCTCTTTCAAATATGCTCCCAACTTTGAAAATCCCCTTGATCACGATAGTGACAACAACTACAAACTCAAAGTACGAGCAACTGACTTAGATGGGGCGTTTACCGATAAAGGTTTGTCGGTGATGGTTAACGATGATACTACTGAGATACCCCCAATTCTAGAAGATGGCACTTACCAGCTTTCCAATCACCCAGATGGTACTGATTTTGGTAACGGCAATCCTCATGGTCTAATTCTGACTGGCTTGTTTGTTGATGGTATGTACCAAACCGGTGACATCAGTGTGTTTGATTTCGAGCATCCTGATGCCAATATGCGGATGAGTGTAGATGGAAACGAAATCCGGATATTTGGTACTGCTTTCGGTAATCTAGATGTAGATAACAACTTTGACTACGATGATACCCCAGGTTTGTGGCAAATTGACTTTAGTTACAATAACGTAGAAACTCTCACTGGAGATGATGATTTATCGGTCAATGAGCGTTTCTCTGGAATTAATACAGGTAGTATCAAGCAACTCTATGGTAACCAAGCTGAATTTGATCTCAGTGATGAGGCTGGTAACAATTCCTTCAGTTTCCAGGTTGGGGATAAAACCGACAATCAGGGTCATCGAGGCTTTGAGGGCATTTCTGGCTGGGGTTGGTTGAACCACTCCAATGCTGATCAATACGTCTATCATTCTGATTGGTTGTTTACCGTTGACCCAGAAGAGCTGATTAACGAAGGACCATCATTCACCAATCTGCCTCAGAATGGTGTGCTCTCGATCATGGAGGATAGCATCAACGTAATCGATATCAATGCCACTGATGATTTCGATGGTGAAGGTCGAGGGCTACAATACTCCATTGTGGGTGGTCAGGATCAAGACTTATTCAATATTGATCAAGATACAGGTGAGCTCTCTTTCAAAGATGCTCCCGACTTTCAGAATCCTCTTGATCACGATAGTGACAACAAGTACAATCTCAAACTACAAGTCACTGACTTAGATGGAGCATTTACCGATAAAGATCTCTCGGTGATGGTAGAGAATCCAAACCCTGTACCTAACAGTGGCACCATTGTTGGTTCAAGCTCCATCACTGAAGGCAGTAACGCTCATTATCAAGTCAAGCTAGATGGTGTGGTTCATGAAGACACTTTTGTAACCATTAAAATCAACAACGGGACAGCGAATCTAGCAGATGAATTCAGGTTAGATCGGGTTGACTACCTAAGCAATCCAGTTACCGAGAATGTCCAACTTGGCGAAGAAGGTCAATTGTACACAGCAACTCTTTCCGACCGTAATAACGCCTTTTACTGGTGGAATGAAGGTTACACTGGTTTCTCTGGAGACCTTGATGAGTTACCGGTAGGGGTGAACAGTCTGACCGATGACTTCCAAGTATCTGGAGCCGAGGGCAATCACCTTGTGGTCAAGATTGATGCTGGCAGCGATACCTCTAATTCCTTCACCATTGATGCTCTCAAGGAAATCCAGTTTGGTAAGTATTTTTCTCGCATTACAGCCACTGAAGCTACAGAGAACTTCAGCCTCACCATTGACCAGATCGGCGACAATGATGTAAACACCGGCCACAAAACAATTGAGATTATAGATAACTACGCTGTCTACTCACCAATTGCCTTTGACCTCAATCGTGACGGCATCCAAACCCTAAGTATTGATGAAGGGGTTAAGTTCGACATGCTCAACACTGGTACTGCAGTCAACACCGGTTGGCTCTCTGGTGAGGATGGCTTCCTGGCCATTGACAAAGATGGCGATGGGCTGATTTCCTCCCGTGATGAGCTATTCGGTGGCGGTGTCGGTGATGGCTTTGCGAAACTTGAGACCTTCGACTCTAATGGTGACGGCTTAGTCAATCAAAATGATGCTCACTTTGGGGAACTCAAGCTCTGGCAAGACAGCAACGAAAACGGTATCACTGACCAAGGTGAGCTAGTTTCCCTTGACTCTACGGGCATCACTGACCTAAATACAGATTACACCAATGTCTTTAGCACTGATGCTATGGGCAATATTCACGGTGAGCATAGTAATGCTCTGTTGAACGGTAACACCATCGACATGGTGGATGTTTACTTCCAGGTTGAGCTTTAAGGCTATACTGCCGATGCTTCACCTCTGTCTGATGGCTTGAGTTTGTCTTTTATTCCTGAATAATCTAATCTGCTAATTTATCCTCAATCCTAATGGTTGGGGATATTTTGTGTCTAGTTTTAGGGAGTAGGCAATCGGGAGTAGGCAATCGGGACCTAGCGAGTAGGAAACAGGGAGTTTGGGCTAGTAGATTCCCTAAGATTCCCAACAATACTAGTAATTAGCCTTCATAGGAACTACATTCATGATGAATTTTTGTTACGATAACCGAAAACATCCTGGATCGTAAACTCTATCACTAGACTTCTTGGATCAATCATGCTTTTGCCCTCCTAGCCCCCCAATTTTTCAGGGAATGGGAGTGGAAGTCCCCCAAATTCAATTCTGCCCGACGGTGCGCGCACCGCAATGTTAGGGGTCACGGGTGTAGAGGATGATCACGACAGGGGATAATCGGGGCTTGACACTATTGATGCAAGATGTCTACTGTAGGTGGCGGTTTCCAGGGATAATCTGCTGTAGATGGGAAAACTGAGAAGGACTAATGGTCAAAAGAACAGGGCCATCCCTGTTAACCAAACTTCTGTAGTAAACCCGACAGCAACTTGGGATCAGGACTAAAAGTCCCCAGCTAAAATTTTCCTTGGAGACATCTTAATGCTGCGACTCGAACACATTAGTAAAGTATACCCCACTGGCGAAGTTCTAAAGGATGTCAACTGGGAAGTTAAACCAGGCGATCGCATTGGCTTAGTTGGCGTCAATGGTGCCGGGAAATCTACCCAACTGAAAATTATTGCTGGAGAGATGGAACCCACCAGCGGCGTTGTTATCCGTCCTGCCAGTCTTCATATTGCTTACCTCACCCAAGAATTTGAAGTAGACCCAACCCGCACGGTCTCAGCAGAATTCTGGACGGTATTTAAGGAAGCTAACCAGGTAAACGAGGAAATCCTACAAGTGCAAAACGCCATGGAAATGGCTGATGAAGCAGAATTGGAAGGGCTGATTAGAAAGCTAGATAAGTTGCAGCGCCAATTTGAAGCCCTCGATGGTTATGGCTTACAAGCAAAAATTGACAAGATATTGCCGGAAATGGGATTTGAGCCACTCGATAGCGATCGCTTAGTGAGTGCTTTCAGTGGTGGCTGGCAAATGCGCATGAGTTTAGGCAAAATCCTGCTCCAGAAGCCAGACGTCCTACTGATGGACGAGCCGACTAACCATCTTGACTTGGAAACCATCGAATGGTTAGAAAAGTATCTCAAGGGTCTGAAGACCCCAATGGTAATAGTATCTCACGACCGGGAGTTTCTTGACCGCCTCTGTACCCAAATTGTGGAAACCGAACGGGGTGTCTCGACTAACTACCTAGGCAATTACTCAGCTTATCTGCAGCAGAAAGCCGAGATGCAGGCAGCTCAACTGAGTAGCTACGAGCGTCAACAAAAGGAAATAGAAAAGCAGCAAGCCTTTATTGAGCGTTTCCGTGCTAGTGCAACCCGGTCTACCCAAGCCAAAAGCCGAGAGAAACAATTAGAAAAAACTGAACGGATAGAAGCCCCCACTGCTAATCTCAAAACCCTCAAATTCCAATTCCCTCCTGCCCCGCGTAGTGGTGTTGAGGTAGTCAAAATCAAGGATTTAGTCCATGACTATGATGACAAGATTTTATTTCTGGGAGCAGACTTGTTGATTGAGCGGGGCGATCGCATTGCCTTCATCGGTCCCAATGGTTGCGGTAAATCCACCTTACTCCGGATGATCATGGGAATGGAACACCCCACAGAAGGGATAGTAGGACTAGGCAAACACAATGTCATTCCTGGTTACTTTGAGCAGAATCAAGCAGAAGCCCTAGAATTAAGCAAAACGGTCATGGAAACCATCCATGATGAAGTCCCAGACTGGAAAAATCAGGAAGTGCGTACCCTATTGGGACGGTTTCTGTTTACTGGGGACACGGTATATAAAAAGGTTGAGTCCCTTAGTGGAGGCGAAAAAGCCCGCCTGGCCTTAGCCAAAATGCTCCTTTGTCCTGCTAATTTACTAATTCTGGATGAGCCGACTAATCACCTGGATATCCCAGCCAAAGAAATGTTGGAGGAAGCACTCGGTACCTATGATGGTACAGTAATTATTGTTTCCCACGACCGCTATTTTATCTCGAAAGTTGCAAACAAAATAGTAGAAATCCGGGATGGCGAATTCTGTACCTATTTAGGAGATTACCACTACTATCTCGAAAAGATTGCCCAGGAAAAAGAAGAAGCTCGGTTAAAAGCGATCGCTGCGGCCAAAGCGGCTAAAAAAGCTGCCAATGCTAGCAAAAAAACTAAAAAGACCAAGAAGAAAGCTGCTGCTAAACAAAAGTAACAACAAAAGTGACATATAGCAGTTGTCAGCTGTCAGCCGTTGGCCGTTGGCCACGCTTCGCGAACAGCTTTTAGCTCACGGCTGACAGCTGACGGCTGAATGCTTACGATTAAAATTACCAATTAAAAGCTTATTGCTGAAGTGGTGAGGAGTCAACTATATTGCTGGTTAATCTCTGCAATACCTGATCAATATCATTCAAATCACCGACAATCCGCCGGACAGGCTCGGGCCATACTCTGAGTAGTGTCGGTGTAGCCGAGATATGATCAGTTTCTGCCAGTTCTGGGTGCTTGAAAACATCAATAATTTTTAGGGTATAGGGATGACCTAAATGATTCTCTAACAACTGGTATAGACTCTTGAGAGTATACTCAGTTTCTGCACTATGTCCGGAAACAAACAAACGCAGGACATAGCTATGGGTAGGTTGTGCCTGGGAGTGAGGCACATCAGGCAGGGAAATCCTGGATAAAGAATCAGGTTTGCTGACATCGGTGGCAGTCAGTGAGTCTGTACTATCAGTGGTAGACTTAGATAAACCCGGCAGCTTTTCCATAGCTCTCAAATGCTCCTGAGGTGAAGATCTCCCAGAGTTTTGGTTAGTAACCCTTTCTGGCAAAACCTCTTCTGTATCAGAGTAGAATAATGGCTCTGGGCGGTCAATGCGCAGGATCAAGTCATGGTTTTGCCAGAGTTGGGGAAACTGATTGCGATAAGTTTCTAGCACCGCCGGGTCACAGGACTCTTCCTCCCAAGGAGCCACTTGCCACATCAGGTTTTCAGTCCCAAATACTGCATTTAACAATGCCTGATGATGTTGCACCAACCAATTAATTTCTGCTGACATGCGCAACTGATTGGTTTGAGGGTCAATCCACCGATCAATGGTGGCAGTATATCCGGGGACTAAAAAATGAGGTGGCTCTGGTAACCCCAGTATTTCCTGTAAACTTGCACACAGATGCAGGTGCCAGTGACTCTGCTTATTAAAGTCAATGCTATACACTATATCTTCCCCTGGTGTAAATATAGCAATACCTTTAAACAGTTGGGGCAAGGGGGTTTCATCCAGCATATGCTAGTACTATGTCGTCAATTTAGTTTGATACTAATGGTTTTCCTTTATAATTTATAAGTGTTATTTTTATAGTTTATAAGTGTTATTTTTATAATTTATAAGTGTTATTTTTATAGTTTATATTTTAGGGGTTAGGTGTTAGGAGTTAAGTTTTAATCCCTAATTCCTAATCCCTAATATAAGCGTGACTAATCCCTAGATCCGACCGCGCAACATCATTGCGATCTCGTTGGGAGTGGGTGACTTTTCCAAGGCAGTTTCCTCAGTAATACGCCCCTCTTGATAAAGAGCGAACAAGGATTTATTTACGGTAACCATACCGTCAAATTCACTGGCCGCCATCAGTTGTTCAATTTCTTCGTATTTGCCCTTGAGAATGTAATCTTTAATGGATTCAGTATTAATCAGGATGTCATGAAAAGCAGCACGTTTGCCATCGGTAGTACGGCACAACCCTTGGGAAATCACTCCTACTAGGGCTTCTGATATGGCCACCCGCATGGGAGCCTGTTCTTCTGGATTGTAGAGATTGAGAATCCGCTCAATGGTTTTCACGGCACTGTTGGTATGCAAAGTACCCATGACCAAGTGACCAGTTTGAGCAGCCTTGAGAGCTGTATTGACTGTTTCTCGATCTCGCATTTCCCCAATCAGAATCACATCAGGGTCTTCCCGCAAAGCCGCTTTCAAGGCCCGGTCAAATTTACGGGTATGCATTCCTACTTCCCGCTGTTTAACCAGAGATTTGCGACTTTGGTGGATAAATTCAATGGGGTCTTCAATGGTAATTATATGCCGCGCCATATCTTTGTTCATATAGTCTATCATGGCGGCCATGCTGGTAGATTTTCCGGAACCTGTCGGACCGGTGACCAAAATGAGACCTTTATGGTAGTGACAGACATCTTTCAAGATTGCAGGCAACCGCAACTCCTCAAGGGTCAATATCTTCAGGGGAATAATCCGCAAGACCATTGCAGGACCAAGAAGGCTATCGAAGACATTAATCCTGACCCGACTAAACTCGTACTGAGTTGCCCCATCAAATTCCAACTCTTCTCTAAAGCGCCGGATTTCCTCATCACTCATTACTTCTTTGAGCCAACAGTTAAATGTTGCGTTATCTGTTACTGGATACTCCGTTGGCTCCATTTCACCGCGACTCCGGAAACGGGGAGTTTCACCAACACCTAGATGAATATCAGACACTCCTTTCTCAAAAGCCTGACGGACAATGCTTTCTAAGCTTGACTGTCCAGGGGGCAGACCGATACTTTGGGGTTTCTTCTGGTGCTGATTGGCGGATGGTTTGGCTTGGACGTTAGTGGCTGAATTCTGAGGTGCTGTGGCCACAGGCCGAGGGCGTGAGGCTACTGCAGCACCGCCTTGACTGCTTCTTTGAGCCATGGCTCTTGGTTGTGCAGGTCTCGATTGATTGCCTTGAGCAGATGCTGCTCTAGACGCTATATTCAAAGGCGGTGGTGCTGGTGCAATGCGGGGTGAAGGCTGTGGATCTGTCATCTTTCAACTACCAACTACAGTTGGGCTACGAGAATTTATTTTACAAACTCTTACTTAAAGTTTTCCCAACAGTTAGGGTTGAGTATAACTTATTACAGTTCTACCTTAGGTAAGGGATTTTAGTCCTGGGTTAATGGCAGTCGGCAGTCGGCAGTCGGCAGTCGGCAGTCAAGGGCACCGAGGGAGTCGGCAGTGGGGGTAAGAAATTTGAGTGTACCTGATAAGTATAAGAAACGCTATACACCAATTTCATTTCTTTGAACTATAAATGGTGATCAGGTGATGTGTTGATAGGACAATGTGTAAGTTTTGAAATCCCTTAGCTTTCACCATCTAATTGTTTGTTATTGTTTGTGATTGT
>WTKN01000309.1 GCA_011524395.1 Moorena sp. SS36440bin_2 | reverse complement strand
GATAGGGAGATAGGGAGATAGGGAGTCGGGAATCGGGAGTCGGGAATCGGGAGTCGGGAGTGTGGGGAGAGTGGGAAGTGTAACGTCTATGTTAACGGTTGTTATTACAGAGCCTGCGCTCTACAATAAAAAACAAAAATGTGATCCAGCTGCAATTCCCTCTAGATCAGGTAAGGGGATATTTTATGGTTTCCAGAATAGTAATGCTCAATGAATTGTGAGAATTTTTGTTCCCTACTCCCTGCTCCCTACTCCCTGCTCCCTTTTACCATCAATCCTATGTTTACAACTCAAATATAAACCCTATATCTTTTACCCACCAAGTAAATGACTACTCCTCCCTTATATGAGGCGCTAAAGAGTTACGAAAAAGCCCTTGATAACTTGGAATATTCAGCATCACCAATGTCTGAAGAGCAAATTATCGCGGTTTTAAATGCTAGGGATTTTGTTCACGCTGCTGGTCAGACAAACCTTCACTATTCTTATCACCAACAAAAAAAGCTTGTTGACTTAGATGTGCGCCTCAAACAACAAGCTTGGCAGATCAGCAACGTTATTGATTTTTCCAGCTGGCGAACTAGTTTGGAACCCCCAGACACAGCTTGGTGGTGGCATTTAGACACAGAAGCGGAGCTTGCCCGCTGGCAATGGTGGGATTGGTTATGGCGAGGATTGAGCATTGCTGGCTGGACGGCGAATCTTGGCTTGTTAATCGACCTTCTGCCTCGTTTTCTGATAGCAGGCACTGGATTTGCGGGAGCAGTAGCAATTGCTTTTCCCAGTCTTTTGACCTTATTACAAGCGATAAGCGAACTAACGGAAACCGGACAAGAAGAATTTGATAAATTATTAATCAGACTGGGTATTCCCAAGCATTTTCATGCGGAAGCCCAGCTCGGGGCGACGGAGTTATTACTGCTAATCTTACTAGGTTTTCACTTTTATCTGCCCAATTTTTCTAATTTCTCCAATAGAAGAGGTTTTGAAAACTATAACCAAGGTCAACTCGCCAGTGCTGAAGCCCACTATCAGCAAGCCTTAGCTCTTAATCCTGATAATGTCAAAGCTCACTACAACTTAGCTGTAGTATACGAAAATTTACAACAGTTTGACAAAGCCAGAACTCAATACCAATTCGCCGTAAAAGGCGGTTTTATTAAAGCTTATAACAACTTAGGTCGCTTGCATATTCTTAATAACAAACCTTCCTTAGCTATCCCCTTACTCTTCAAAGGTTTAGCCGGGGCTGGGCAAGCAAGCATCAAAGTTAAATACGACCTGATGAAAAACTTGGGTTGGGCTTTACTCAAGCAAGGGCGAGAGGAGCAAGCAGAACCAATTCTCCGGAGCGCGGTCTCTTTAGGCAGTAGTCCAGAAGGTATTGAAAAAATCAGCAATCGCGGTTCAGCCCACTGCTTATTAGCTCAGGTTTATCAAGGACAAAACCAGAAAACCAAAGCCCTTACCCAGTGGCAAAAATGTTGTCAATTGGGGTCAAGTGCTAATCCTGATGAGGATCTGTGGCTGGGCTTAGCTCATCAAAAATTAAAGGAGGAAAACCAATCATGTGGTCAAAACAATGGAAAACCTTAATTGCCTTTGCATTGGGGCTAGGTGTGGCAGTCCCTTTCGTCAAACCTGCCCTGCCTCAAATACGAAGCTTTAATCTAATTATCGCTTTGGCTCCTCCAGGTCAAGTCAAATTCCAGAAGCCCAATTGGTCAAATTTTCAACCAGCTTCTATTGGTAATGTACTCAGGGGGGAAGATAGGCTCTTGGTAGACTCAAATGCTACCGTTGAAGTGCTGTGTTCCAACTGGACAACCTGGAAACCTGAACCGGGAAAAACATCCATCGTTAATGAAGGCTGTCCTACCACCGGAGATAGTAGAATAATTCACTCAGAGGATTATACCGCTCCTACTAGGGCAGCAAATAATCAAAACATTCCTTACCTATTAAGTCCGAGGAACACATCCTTACTCGACAACCGACCCACCCTACGCTGGCATCAGGTTGAAGGTGCAGAAAGTTACTCTGTTAGGATTCGTGGACAAGCATCAGATCTAGACTGGAAAACCGAGAGTAGGGAGACAGAAATTCTTTATTCAGGAGAACAGCCTCTACCACCTGGTTATTATTGGTTAATGGTTGAGACTGACAAAGGTAAACGTTCTATAGAGGAAGGGGTATTTGGTTTTCGGATACTTGATGAAAAGAAAGCCAACACCCTATTAAAAGAAGTAGAGGAACTCCAGCAAAAACAGTTAAGTGAAAAAGTAAATACCTTAGCAATAGCCCATTTTTACCTCAGCAAAGACTTGAAATATGATGCGATTGATATCCTAGAACAAAGCATCAAAGAGGGTAATAATTTGGTAGCTACCTATCAAATGCTAGGGGATACCTACACACAAGTGGGGTTAACTCGACTGGCAAAGGAGCGTTACCTCAAAGGTTTAGAACTAGCTAAAGCAGCATCAGATTTAAACAGTCAAGCGGAAATACAAAAGAGTTTAGTAACTATCAGCTTAATTATTGACAGTAAAGAGGAAGCTTTACAGTGGTTGGAAAAAGCCCAAGTTAGTTATCGGGCTTTAGGGGATGAATCAAAGGTGCGTCAACTAGAAGAGAATAAAAGTAAAATTTGACAGGCGGTTCTGGATTGAAGGTATGGGGTATCGGTATGGTTTCAACTAAATCAAAAAGGCCAACAATTTGGGTAACAGCTCTAGTTAGTTTGATCTCAGTAGGGGTAATTACGCCCCAGCCCACAGTGGGACAAACTACCATTGCCCAAAAACAGGAATCAGCACAAGCACAACTAGCCAAAGCTAAGCAACTGACTCAACAAGTTGCTGAGTTGTATCAGCAAGGGAAATACTCCGAAGCGATTCCTCTAGCCCAGGACGCTTTAAGGATTCGACAGCAAGTGCTGGGAGAGGAACACCCTGATATAGCTACCAGCCTGAATGATCTGGGGTTACTCTACGATGCAATGGGAAGGTACGAACAGGCGGAACCCAAGTTAACTCAAGCTTTGGAGATGAGGAGACGGTTGCTGGGTAACGAACACCTTGATGTGGCATTAAGCCTCAATAATCTGGCGGGACTCTACTATTCAATGGGAAAGTACGAAGATGCGGAACCATTGTATAAGCAAGCCTTGGAGATGAGGAGAAGGTTGCTAAGGGACGAACACCTTGATGTGGCATTAAGCCTCAATAATCTGGCGGGACTCTACTATGTAATGGGAAGGTACGAAGATGCGGAACCCTTGTATAAGCAAGCCTTGGAGATGTATAGACAGTTGCTGAGGGACGAACACCCATATGTAGCAAGCAGCCTCAATAATCTGGCGGGACTCTACAAATCCATGGGAAGGTACGAACAGGCGGAACCCTTGTATACCGAAGCTCTAGAGATGAGGAAACGCTTGCTGGGAGAACACCCATCTGTCGCAACCAGTCTGAATAATCTCGCGGGACTCTATCGTGCCATGGGAAGGTACGAACAGGCAGAACGATTGTATCACCAAGCCTTGAAGATGAGGAAACGCTTGCTGGGGGATGACCACCCATCTGTCGCAATCAGCCTCAATAATCTGGCTTTATTCTACGATTCAATGGGAAGGTACTCAGAAGCGGAACCATATTATACCCAAGCTCTAGAGATGAGCAAACGCTTGCTGGGAGACGAACACCCTGATGTAGCAACTACCCTGAATAATTTGGCAGCACTCTATTATTCAATGGGAAGCTACGAAAAGGCGGAACCCTTGTTAACCGAAGCCTTGGAGATGGACAGAAAGTTGCTGGGGGAAGAACACCCATCTGTGGCAAACAGTCTGAATAATCTGGCGGGACTCTACAAATCCATGGGAAGGTACCAACAGGCGGAACCGTTGTATACCGAAGCCTTGGAGATCAGGAAACGGTTGCTGGGTAACGAACACCCATATGTGGCTACCAATCTGGATAATCTGGCTGGTTTACATCAAAGTCAAGGAAACATTGAGCAAGCCCTAGAGTTTCTCGAAGCGGGATTAGACATCCAAGAACTTAATCTAGAACGTAATCTCGTCGCTGGTGCTGAAAAGCAAAAACGAGAGTACATGAAAACTATCTCTGGCACAAGAGATAGAGCCATTTCTCTACACCTAAATTCAGATCCTGATGATCAAAGAGCAGCTAGTCTAGCCTTAACAACTATCCTGCGTCGCAAAGGTCGTTTACTGGATTTCTTGACCCATAGTCAGCAACTGTTGCGTAAACGCTTAGATTTCCAAAGCCAAAAATTACTAGACCAACTAAACAATACTCGCACCAAACTCGCTAACCTCACCTACAACCGATCCGATAAGCTTTCCCTTGAAGAATATCGTTATCAAGTCAATAAACTAACTAATAAAGAACAGGAACTAGTCGTAAAAATTAGTCGGCGCAGTCGTGAATTTGCCCAAATCAATCAACCAGTCACCATCGAAAGCATTCAACAACTGATTCCTGAGGATACGGCACTGGTGGAATTTGTAGAATACAAACCCTACAATCCCCAAGAGGATAGCTTTGGTAGTCCCCGTTATGCGGTCTATGTACTCCGTTCTCAAGGCTCACCCCAAGGTATTGATTTAGGGGAAGTAGATGCGTTGAAATCTCTACTGTTTAGATTTCGTTTTTCCCTGCGAGACAAAGGAGTTACCATCCCTGATTTCAAACAAGTAGCCCGTAAAGTAAATGATAAACTGATGGCAAAAGTTCGTCCTTTGTTGGGAGATAGCCGCAGGATTTTACTGTCTCCAGACAGCGACCTCAACCTCATCCCCTTTGAAGCTTTAGTAGATGAAGACAACCGTTATTTAGTAGAAAGCTATGGTTTTACCTACCTCACGTCTGGTAGGGATTTACTGAGATTATCCAATTCCAATCCCAAGCTCACCCAACCAGTACTTTTGGGAGCACCAGATTTTGATAATTCTGCTCAAATTAGTGCCCTTGGGGAAGAAAACCAGATAGTAGCAACCCGCAGCTTACGTGACTTTAATCCTTCCGAGTTTAACTTCTCCCCTTTACCAGGTACTCTTGACGAAGTAAATGCGATCGCCCAGATGCTTGGTGTGGAGCCGTTGTTGGGTGCTCAAGCTAATGAACCAGCATTGAAACAGGTTAATCGTCCCAGAATACTACATATTGCTACCCATGGTTTTTTCCAAGAAAGACCTAATTCAGAAGAGTTTACTTCAGGGGATAATTCCTTACTTTGGTCAGGGTTAGCATTAGCAGGAATTAAGGCTGATAAGCCAGAAAATAAACTAGAAGATGGCATATTTACAGCCTTAGAAGCAACGGGATTAAATTTATCAGGTACAAAGCTGGTGGTATTATCAGCCTGTGATACTGGCTTAGGCAATATCAGTGCTGGGGAAGGAATCTATGGGTTGCGTCGAGCGTTGGTGATTGCTGGGTCAGAAAGCCAGGTAATTAGTTTGTGGAAAGTGGATGATCTGGCTACGAAGGATCTAATGGTAGCTTATTATCAAGGATTGCAGGATAACCAAGGGCGTTCTGAGGCTTTGCGAAAGATTCAGTTGCAAATGTTAGGGGGTGGAAATTATCAGCATCCCTATTATTGGGCGAGTTTTATTCCTTCTGGGAATTGGCGTTCTATGGGTGGGGAATAGGGAATAGGGAGATAGGGAGATAGGGAGATAGGGAGATAGGGAGATAGGGAGATAAGGAGATAGGTAACAGGAAAAAATCCTGTGTACCTGATTACTAGCAGAATTCCTAGAGATTACAAGTCAAAATCCTCGGGATTTATTCCTTTGGCTTTCAATTGCTCTAACAATGCTTTCATACGGGTTCGTTCAATATCTAAAGCTTGCTCAGCTTGCTCTGCCCGTTGGCGTTCCTGTTCTGCCTGCTGTTGAGCCATATCTCTTTGCTCACTAATTTCCAAATAGCTAGCAAAAGGCTCACCATTGGGATAATACAGCACCAATTGAGATGCTACTAACTCAAAAGTAATTCCTAAACGGGGACTCACCCAACCTCCCATCTGGGGGATTGGTTCTAGTTTTTCTGATGAACGCAACCAGCCTTTTAGTTTTGTCCGATCTGGGTCATAGAGATAAGCAGGTGCACAAAATTAATTACACATTTTAAAATCCTCAAAGCCTTTCAGGTTAAGGCTTACAGAGATTGGCAGTAGGAAATTAATTCTGTGTAGGTGCTTAGTACTCTTCTACTCCATGGGTCTGGTAAAACTTGAGTTTCTTTTCTTCTAATTCCTTGATGGTGTTCGTTTCGGAGGCTATTTCAAAGGTGACTTGGGGATTAAGGTTATCTTCAACCCAGGTCTTGTAAGAACGCCGATGCCCTTTGGGTCTACCGATAACTACCATCACATCGGGGGCTTGGTTAATTTTGGGTTCTCCTTGTATTGGATACCACAACAAATCTCCAGCAACGAAGACATTGGGGTCATCTTTGAAGTGGACTTCTAGGCCATACTTAATGGTAGTAATTAGTTCAAATTGAAGGGTATTGTCGGCCATGGGTTTCCCGTCACTTTCGGGATAGAAGATGTCATCGGTGGTGGGAGTAATTTGCTGAACCATAGGAAAACTTTTCACCAAATACTGGAAGCCTATTCTATCTTATCACATCTCATTAAAAACTACTATTTTAACAGATTTGTTGTTAAGAAAACGTGTTATGATTTAAGTGGTGATTGATATTAGATTCAAAAACTAAGGGATGTGTAATGTTTAATTATAGCAATCTCCCCAAGATTTTCCCTTCAATCTCTTGGAAACTCTCTTTGGTTCCGGTCTCTTCTGTTCTTTTGCTCCTTGGTGCTTGTCAGACTAGTCAAACAATCAACCAAACAGTTAACCGAGGTTTAGAAATTCGCTTTCTGGCAGGGAGTGACTTAAAAGATTTTTGCGTTCGCGTAGCGTGGCCTACGGCCAATCGCCTTTGGCGGAAACTGAGGCCGTAGGTCACGCTACGCGATGAAGCGTTTCGGCAAAGCCGACGCTACGCGATGAAGCGAAGCTTCCGCCAAAGGCGATTAGCCCGAAGGGCGTTGGCTAGCGAACGCAACCGATTTCAAAGCATTAAAAGGTTCAACCAAGGCACAAATTTGGACATTGATCGGCATTTTGGTCACAGCAGTTGGCGGTTTTGTGGTGGCTGTCGGTGGTTTTGTTATTTCAGGTTTGATCAGTCAACCATACATAGACGGTTGTCGCGAATGACAAACTCTTTCGGTATTGGTAGTCCATGCAGACTCCGTGCCACACTGCTGGTGTAGGCACCCGATGCATTCAAGATCACGCGGTCACCAACCTCTATTCTTGCCATCTTTTCGTTAAGACAAAAATAATCTGTCTCATAACAGGTACAACCTGCGAGGTCATGGACGAACATCGGTCCTTCTCGGAAAGGGATCTGAGCAACTGCTGGACGTGGTGCCCAGAACATCAAGTTCCAAGCAGAGGTATCCAAAACCACAATGCGATGCCCAGAGGGATGATCGTCTGCTGCTTTGACCTCCGCAACCAGGTAGCCCGCCATCATAGTCAATAGCATTCCTGGCTCTATCACAAGCCGCACGGGTTGCTGGCGCTGGTTGTTAATACGAGTAATGGTTTTATTTACTAGATCCCAAACCCGTTGTGCTTCAGGTTTTTGCAGATGGAACAGGTAAGCCCAACCGCCGCCGAGATTGAGCACTTCAACTTTAGGAAAGATTTCCAAGCAAGATACTAGCAAATCAAGGGTCTGATGTAGATCTGCTTCTGAAAAAGTTTCACCTTCATGAACATGAAGATGGACGACCTCAAGCTTATGGGTTTGTATTAGGCTGTGTAGACCGGAATCTTTTGGATCAACTCCAAATCTACTCCACCTGGTTACTACATTCTTAGCCTTAGCATCTTCGTGAAAAGGAAGGCGAAGTCGAAGCCCAACTCTTTTGTCTGGGTTAGCGCTTTCACACCAGACACGCAACTGAGACAGACTGCATAAATCTGGAATCACACCCTCAGTTGCCAAACGCTTAAGGTCGGCAACTGAGAAGCCTGGTGCTGTAGAGTAGATTGGCCACAGCCCCGCTGCCATGGCAGCATCTAGCTCTTGTATGGTGGTAATGTCTGCTCCTAGGCCAAGTTTAGCCATATGACGCAACACAGATTGGCAGCGGTTTGCTTTAACAGCCAAACAAAGCTCACTATTTGGAATTTGTCTGAGGTCGTTTCGTAAAGCCGTTACAGTGTCAGTGATGGCATCTAGGTCGTACACAAGTGCCGGGGTGGGAATATCACTGGCAATCTTAAACAATTTCTCAGGAATAGTTGGAATAATTTTCATCCAATTTCTAAATTCAGTTACATCATCTCGCCACCCATCTTTTATTTCTTGGTTGTTATCGTCTTTTGATATCATGCTACTGCCAAATCTTAATTGTTGTGAATAAGTTTTACTCGTTGCGTCGCACTCAAACTTGGTTTTACATCACTTTTTTATAAACCATATATAAATCGTCGGGAGTCGCCTCTTTCCACTTAAAACCTGCCCCATTCATCGTATCTTCTAGAAGTTGGCCGTACACCATTAAGAACTTATGGCGATCGCTAGCCACTATTTCACCTTCTTTTTTGAAACGATAGTCTGTTTCCCAAAAGTACATTTCTTGATTCTCTAGGAAAGCGAGATGCTTTTGCTGAGCGTAAACAATGCCGTTGCCAATGTCTTGCTCGCCATCTGCATCAATTTCTTCTGATTGAATATTAAGGACAAACAAGCCTCCCTCAACTAAATGGCGGGCAATATTGTCTAACATTTTAACGGTGTCCTCAAAATTGGGCAGAAAACTGTATAAGTGGTAATCCTTACCAACCCGACATACACCTGCCGGACCCCCATGGGAATATATGGCATCAAAAGATTCTTGCAGATCCATTGATAACACATTACCTTCTACTACCTTTGCCCGATTTCCCAAACGAGCTTTAGCCCGGTCTAACATAGCAGGACTAAAATCTATTCCAGTTATCTCATAGCTGGGGTCTAATTCCAGCAGTTTTTCTGCAAGCAATCCCGTTCCAACCCCTATTTCGAGAAGTTTTTTCCGACCTTTGAGGATAGAGTCGAGGGACTGAGCTTCTTTCGGATAGTCGTAATACCCACTCTTCATAGTGGAGTCATAATACTCGGCAATGTTATCGTATTTATTCATAGTGGTAGCTCTCCTAATTTTATTTTATACTGTTGATTGAAACTGTTGATCAAGCAAAGTTTAGGAAATCAATGTCGTTTAAGCAAGCGCTGCTGTATATGCTCTGCGACTTTGTATTTTGTTAAAGTAAGGGTAAGTAGGCGGCACCTCGAATACTACCTAGGCAATTTTTGCTTTGAAAAATACCATCAAATACTCTATCCATCGACCATTACGTTGATGGATAAAATAAAGTCATTTTCTCGCCAATTTTAATTTTAGTTATGGCCTTCAGAACGCGATCGCTCGGAGCGAAAAATACATTGGGAGCGCAGCTATGATTGAGATACTGCAAAAACTCTGGATCGAGCATAATATGTTGGCAATCGCCAATTTGGACGGTTAAATAATTAGGGCGATCTAGGATCTTTTTTGCGCCAAATTTACAGATTATCTGTCCAGGCATAAACTCGACGGTCGTGTGTAGGGATTTCCCCCCAGTTTTCCGACACTCCCGGAGCTCGGACCATGATGCAACGTTTAGTTTTTTTTCAGCGAGATAGTTTTTCACCAAGTCATCCATATATAGCAATTATCAGCAACTTTTGAGCAACATTGCTTATTCTTTTAATGCAAAAGGCAATAGGCATGCTAGCAATAGTAAAAATGGTTTTAAGCGATGCAGCGCGGTCTTGGGGGTTCCCCCCATGACCGCGCTGCATCAAGACAGAGAGTCAGCCTCAAAGATTACTGTACCTCATAACTGCCAAAAACGTTAGAATTACCTCATCAAAATTGTTTGGATGCAGTATTACCGAACTAAGCTAGTATACAATTAGTTGGTATTATTTCAAGATTTTGCAACAAAACTCAAGGGTATATGAAATGAACAATAATAAATTAGGAGTTTAACCCATGAGCGAGACACCCATAACAATTACTTACTCCTTAGAGGAAGTCTTAAAAGACATAAACGGGAAGCTAGACAGCCTTCAAAAAGATGTCAATAAGATAAACGAAACACTAATAAAAATAGAGAGCAAGCCAAACGCGATTGACCGTTCGCGCAGCGTCGGGCAAAGCCCGTGCATGTCACGCTACGCGAACGCAACAGAATTACGAATTAAGCCTCAGAGGCTGTTTACTAATTTATATCATGTTCAGATAATCAGTTAAAAAAAATATAGCTTCATTGTAGTAGGTAATCTCCATCATCATCCCCTGTTTCCTGTTCCCTGTTCCCTGTTCCCTGTTCCCTATTACCTACTATTTATAAGTGTTCAAACTAACATGATCTTAAAGCTTGATTTAAAGCTTCTCCATGGCCTTTTCTATATCTTCTCGGCTACATAAAGTGCTTAGACGTAAGAAACCTTCGCCACTCGGACCAAATAAGCTACCAGGTACCCCAACAATCCCTACTTTCAACAACAGTTGGTTAAAAACATCCCAAGACGTCATTCCCTCCGCTCCTTTGACCCATATATAGGGATTATTAGTGCCACCAAAACAAGTCAGTCCAAAAGCTTCTAAACCTTCCTTGAGGATTCTGGCATTTTCTAGGTAATAGTTAACAATTTCTTGGCATTCTTGTTGGCACTGCTCGGACAAAGCCGCAATGCCCCCTTGTTGTGCTATATTAGAAGCACCCCAAAACCGGATAGATTGACCAATTCTAAACATTTCATTCAATTCTCCTGGCACAGTGCTTTCAAGGGTTAGGGCAACCGGAAGCACAGACCAACCTAATCTTAATCCAGAGAATCCAGCTGTTTTGGAAAAACTACCAACTTCGATGGCACATTCAGTTGCACCTTCTATTTCATAAATACTTCTAGGAATGTTAGGGTCGGTAATAAAAGCACTATAAACAGCATCAAAAATAATCACCGACTTGTGACTTCTAGCATAGTCAACAAAAGCTTTGAGTTGTTCTTTAGTGGCTACTCCTCCTGTAGGATTATTAGGGAAACATAGGTAAATTATATCCACCTTCGATGTAGGAATATCTGGAACAAAATTATTCTTATCGTTGCACTCTAGGTAGATAATATTACTTCTACCTGCCAACATATTTGCTTCTAAATATGGGGGATAAATCGGGTCTTGTAGGGCAATGACATTATCTAGACCAAAGAGATCCTGAAGACCAAAAGTACCTGACTGCGCCCCATCACTAACAAAAATCTCCTCTGGTTTTAGGTCAATTCCACGAGGCTTGTAGTAGTTGTTGCAGATCGCCTCTCTCAGCTTAATATTTCCGTCAAATTCCCCATATCCTGTATAGGTTGAGCGATCTCCTAGCCGAGTGGCAGCATCAACTAAAGCGTCAACCACTTTTGGTGGTAAAGGCTGAGTTGTGTCACCCCAGGCCATAATGTATAGTTCTTTTTGGGGATTGGATGCTTGATGAGCTTCCATCTTCTTCATTAGCTTGTTTTTAATCATATCGGCGAAGGTATCAGAAACAAACAATTTACTCAGATTCGGATTTGTTGTAGTCATATTTAGGGTTTTAGTTATGTTTTCAATACTTATAATTTATGAAGCTGAAAATCTGGAACTATTGGTTACGGAACTCAAGGCAACTATACCAGATCTCGATGTCCAGATCTGGCCAGAAGTGGAGAATCCAGATAAAATAGAAGCAATCTTAACATGGAAGCCTCCTCTAGGAATAATGGAAAAATTTCCCAAGCTTAAGGGAATTATTTCCTTCGGGGCTGGAGTCGAAGAGATTTTAAGGGACCCCAATCTTCCCCAAAATGTGCCCATTGTTCGTATTGTTGAACCTTGTGTGACTTCAAGAATGAGTGAATACATCTTGTTAGCTGTTCTTCGTTTTCACAGACAAGCATTGACATATCAAACATTTCAAAAAGCGCGACATTGGGAACCTTTACCTCTACCAGAAACCAGCTCCTGTACTATAGGAATTTTAGGTCTTGGTGTGCTTGGAACAGATGCTGCTGGGAAACTTAAAACTCTTGGTTTCCCGATTCGGGGTTGGAGTCGGACACCAAAGAACATCGATGGTATAGAGTGTTTTCATGGACGAGACCAGTTAAAACTTTGCTTGAGTAAATGTCGAGTGCTGGTGTGTTTACTTCCCTCAACTCCAAAAACACAAGGAATTCTTAATCGTCAAACATTTTCCGGCATGCCTAAAGGAAGTTATTTGATTAATGTTGCCCGAGGGCAACACTTAGTAGAAAAAGATTTATTAGAAGCATTAGATTCAGGTCAACTTTCAGGTGCTTGTCTAGATGTTTTCTCTAGGGAACCTTTGCCTGAAAATCATCCATTTTGGTCACACCCTCAAATTACAATAACACCCCATGTAGCAACTCAAACTGATTCTGAGTACTGGACACAACCGATTGTAGATGCTATTCGTTGCCTTCGTGCTGGTCTTCCTTTGAAGAATGTGGTGAATTGTGAACAAGGTTACTAAGGTTCCCATTATTACTGACGATATGAGGGATCGAGCCGATCAAGCAAACGACGATTGGCTGCCCATATCCTGGCGACCTCCTGGTTGTGGAAGGTTGGCTCCTCAAACTGGCGGGCTGTATGTTCACAAATCTCAGGTGGTGGCAGGATCGGCTTGGTGCTAGTACCTAGCACATTGACTTGGATCTCGCATGCCTTATTCAGGTTGTACATATAGTAAAGTGCTTCTGCAACGGTTCGACCCACAGTTAAAAGCCCGTGGTTCCGCAGGATTAAACAGTTCTTATGTCCTAGGGATGCAACCAGGCGATCGCGCTCATCAAGGTCGAGTGATATCCCCTCATAGTCATGGTAGGCAACACGATTATAGAACTCCATCGAAGCTTGGTTAAGTGGCAACAGACCCTCTTCCATCGCAGCAACTGCCATGCCACTTACAGTATGGGTGTGGGCGATCGCATGAGCATCAGGACAACCTAAATGAATAGCACTATGGATGGTGAATCCTGCCTGATTTACCTCAGCGTCTGTAGCATCGATTTTGTTACCATTTACATCAACTCGCACCAGGTCTGATGCACAGATTTCATCGAACAGCATTCCATAGGGATTGATCAGGAATATAGCTGGTTCCGACTGAATGCGTACTGAAATATGGCTATGGATCGTCTCAGTCATCCCGTAGTAGTGAACCAAGCGGTAAGCAGCAGCAAGGTCTTCGCGCAAGTCTTGTTCATCCTGGGAGTAGGGCTTGGCTATCGGATTCCTGATGTTAGAGCTTGTTGTCTGTACACTCATACTTCCATGTCTTTTGCTTTGTGATCACATCGGTATTTAAAGGAAACAGGACTGCTGTACTACTGGGCTGGGTACAGCAGATGTTTGAAGGAATGAAAATTCACGCATTCCTTCTTTAGTAAAAAATAGAAATCGATTAAAACTGGCTAGCATTAAACGAGATCAGCCAAATCTCCTCAGGAAAGTAATAAACAGAGTTTCTGAGCAATGAGTTTAGGTATCGTTCCATCTGCGGATGAGAGAGCAAATCTTCCAAGGTAATATTTTTTGATTCAGATAACTGCTCTGCTTCCTTATCCTTGTTAAAGCAGTTCACTGTTGCCTCATTCTTGATGTAATGCTCTAAGGCTGCATAGTCATCAGCTTTTATGGGCTCTTCATAGAATATCCTATGGACTTGATGCTGAATCCCACATTCACCCAGACTCTCGATCACATCTTCCGCCGAGGTAAATCCTTCGCCTTTTCCTTCCTTAAAAATTTGCAGGTATTGCTCGTAGAAATCCACGTAGAACGATTTACGAGTAGCTAAAGCAATAAATCCCACTCCCGTATCATTCAGCAAACTAGCACACTTTTTCAACACAGGTTTCAAGTCTTGGCGTGGAATCATATAAAAGCCGTGCATCGACCACAACAGGTCGTAAGCATTACTTTCTAGCTTTGCTCCTTGAATTGTATTAACATATTGGTTACCTCGCTCAAAGGAAAGATGGATTTTCTTACTCGCTTGAGAAATTGAACTCCCACAAGGGTCTAAGCAATCGTAGACAACATTATCAATTCCTTCATCAAGTTGGATATAGTGACTAAAAGCTTCCAACCAGCGCCCTGTGCCACAGGCAACATCGAGTAATCTGAGATCAGACGAAGATTTTCCTCGATGATATTGTGATAAGAAAGTACCCGACCAGTCGAAACGCTGGGCAAGCTGCCAATAATCAATTACTGGATCTTGGTCTTCTGGACTTCTTTGTTCAACAGTAACACTGGGAGCTGGCAAGACAAAAACCCCAATCGGTTCATTTATAAATGCTTTCCCACTGTCCTCAATCTCAGCCAACCGCCAAAATGCCTGGAGAATCTTGAAAAATTTGGCTTCCTGAAGCTGGCGCAAATCGCATTCCATACAAAATGACATAATTTTGACGCCATTTTCCAAGCCTTGGAGGCATTCAGTGACATCCAGCCGAGCATCGACATGGTGAAACTGATGGGGATGGGATTGAGTATCCAGTAAATTTCTAATGTCCTGTGCTGTGAACATCTCATTTTGGTTCCCTTTTGCTTCGAGCATATGCTCGCGCTGGATTTGAGGGATACCTGTAGCTGTTTGGTGGACAATTACCACCTGTCCGCCTTCCTTGGTTTGATTTAGGGCACTCTGTATCGCTTGGTAAGGCTCGTCAAAGTAGTAGACCTCTTGCAAAAGTCTTTCGTGGTATAATGATAAGTTTTGCAATTTTTGATTATACCTACCCTTAAGACTAACAAACTTGCTTTCTACTAGAGC
>WTKN01000380.1 GCA_011524395.1 Moorena sp. SS36440bin_2 | reverse complement strand
ACCTATGTGTAAACAAATATTAATTTGGCCAGCGGTATCAATTCTGGGGGACTTTAACTCAATTTCCCCCCAATTTTGGGGGGCAGGGGGGCGAAATCCACTTAATCGCGTAAGTCCTTGTTTCTTATCCTTACCCAGTAATGACAAATCCCTAAACACAGTTGTGGCCAACATCAAACCCCCGGAATTCTGAGGAACGGTTTGCAGCAGCATCCAACTGAAGGCACAAGCTAAGATAAAACCAATCAGTCCTAGTGGTAGATGTAGCACTTGAGCAATTTGTTGCTGTTGCCAGACTTCTATAATCATGACTAACAGCAGCACCCGGATTGTATTAGCGATCGCTAACAGCACTAGATTTGCAGTACAAACCAGTAACCAACGTATCCCCAGCTGACGACGTTCTAACCAAGTAGCTGCCAGTAAAAACAAAGTCCCTGTCCACAAACTTTTCAGACCACTGCAGGGCAAATCTACCTGAGCAATGCCGTTTTCCATGACAATAATGTCGTGGGAGGAGATAGCTACAATGTGCCAAGCTGATAGCATCTGTTCCACAGCATGAGCAGTGAGAACCCTGACTGGAAAACCCAAACCACTGTTAAACTCAGTGCTGAAAGGGACAACACAAGCAACTAAAATTGCAGCAGGTAAGCCTTTACGCCAAAGGGATGGTGGGATAAACAAGCCCCATAACCCATAGCTACCCAGTAGGAATAGGAGTAAGTTGAGTTGTGGGAGATACACCAACCACCTGAATGCGATCGCACTAATCCCAGACCCTAACATTAGCAACAGGGGATAGAGTCTTAAGGTGGGAGTTGCTGACACGTTTATAATTAAGCGATCGCGCCATAGCTGTACCAAACAAGCCATGAGCACAATACCGATTAGCATCAGATTTAGCAGTGATGCATACTTAAATGACTCAAATAGCCATTGCAGTGCCCAGATATTCCCCAAAAGCCAAGCCACTACCAGCACCATGGTGCTGGCGAGGTTTTGACCTCTGGGGGGATCTGAATTCATCCCAGCTGTCATAACAAGTTTCTCCTTCAGAGAAATAAAGTGTGCTAAAAAGGACTATCTATCGGGAGCTGTCACTTATGCAGAGTATTTATAGCAGAAGTCAGAAGTCAGAAGTCAGAAGTCAGAAGTCAAACTCTTGCGCTTACTTAGGTTTGAGACTTTTGTCATGTCCTAACTGCCCTGGCGACTGCTATATAAAAAAGCTATAGACCTCTTATGGGTTTTAGCTTGCTGTGATAGTACATAGTTCATAGGTTCTGCAAACTTGACCGTAAGCAGTCAGCGGTCAGCAGAAGGCCTTTGGCCACGCGTGCGCGTTCAGCGGTCAGCTTAAAATAAACCTCTAAGCGTGAGAATTTAATAGTTCGAGATTAATGAGAATTGAAAGTCTGGAGATTTGCCCATCTAAGCATATGCTGTTCCCGTAGCGCGCGCATTAGCTGATAGCTGATAGCTGATAGCTGATAGCTTACGTTTCCACAATTATCCATAACTCTTTTATAATTACCATTTACTCTACGCTAAATTCTCCAGAGTTAAGCCAGTAGCCCTTCAAATTACAAACCATTATAGGACAGATTTTAAAAAACAGTAGAAAAACAGGATATCTACGGAACCGTGTCGGAATTGTGATATTTTTTATTCCCTGTTCCCTTTGCTATCTGAGATAATTTCTTGTTATTTATAGACCAAAATTAAGTTAACTTCAGTTTAGCATCACCCAATTTATGAAAGTTATTTGTTTTTATATAGCGTTTCTAGGACTCATCAGGTACACATAATTGTTTCACTCTTGGCTCTTAGCTCTTGGCTCTTGCTTAATCCCTGCTCCCTGCTCCCTGCTCCCTGCTCCCTAAAACCTAGATACCTGTACCTCACAAGTCATATAATTGCTATAACAATACTTTACACAATAGCTATGAATCAGACATTTGAACAATTAAAACAGCATAACTGGACTAATTTTATGACCCATCATTTACAGAATTGGTATGGGTCTTGGACAATTTATTCCCCTGAAGGTGAAGTGATGGAATCCTTTGTAGGTAGTCGATGCTCTATTAGTGATTCTGAACAAACTCACATTACCCAAACTAACGTATATATGTATGACAATGGAACTGAAGAGGAGAAGGTTTACCAGAATACTCCCAATAGTTTAATCAATGGTTTAGCTGAACAAACCGATCAAGCATCCTTTATGTATATGTTTGAGCAAGGCTCGGCTATTTGGACAGTCAATCGATTTGAACCAGGAGAGTTATTTGCAGTAGAGTTCTGGTTTAGATATCAAGAATTACGCCATAGTCTGCTAGTAATGTATAACTCAGATGGGGAATTAACTAAAACAGTAAGTGTCCGAGAGGAGGATTTGCAAAATCCCTGTGATCATTGGACACTTAACCCAGAGTTAATCCCCCATCGAGATATACTTAATGGGGAAGAAGGATTAGCAATTACTCTTACCCCAGTCACCCAACTATCTCAGCCAACACCAACTCATTTAGCTTGGGAATATCCAGACCATCAAACCTTTTATTATCCAGATGGAATATCATTAAGTTATCCCCCCAAACTCAAAGCAGAAATGTCTTTCGTTGTGATTGGAGATTGGCAAGTTAATCCTGACATTAGACAACAACTGTTAGTTGACTATAATTCATCCGGTGAGTTATCCGGCTTAACGTTAAAGAGTAATCAATAATATACACTGTTTTAGCATTTTATACTTTATACTTTATACTTTATACTTCCCGATTCCCGATTCCCGATTCCCGATTCCCGATTCCCGATTGTATTTTATAGAATAAACCTATGGATCGAAAACTCCAAAATTGGAAGAAGTTCTGTCAATATTATTCAGGAGACTTGTATGGGATTTGGACTAGATACTCGACCGCAGGAGAAGTGATAGAATCTTGGCGCTGTATTAGAAGCTTTCGTCCCACAGCAGATTGTCATGAAATACATCACCAAAATCACTATAGTTATGCTAATGGCAAGACTGAGACAAAAACCTTTGAACCGTACAAGCAACCTATAACAACCGGCTTGTTTTTAGACAAGGGCTTTTCCTGGGGTTCCACCAAAGTAAAATCTGGCTCCACGTTTTTTTCCGATATATGTTTAAGGTATGAAAATAGTCGTGCTACTGCGATTGCCAAATACGATGAAAGTGGCAGCTTAAAACGCTTTACTGTCTTTCCGGAATACCTAGGACATTTTCTTGATGCAGTCGCTCATGGGGGGACCACCAAGACCGCGCTGCATCGCTTTGTGAATGTGTCTGCTCTACCTCCCGCCCATCAAATTAGTAGCGACTGGCAAGGAACACTCCAAACAATAACCCCGGACTGGCAAATTTCACCCCCAGTAGTAACCTCATGGCAACCGTTAGACGATTTACCTGAAGATTACCTGAGGTTACACTTTACTAACGGTATTTCAATCAGTTGTCCGGCACAGGTAGAGAGTGGAAAAGAGTTTTTTGTGGCGGTGGATTGGCTGGTTAACCAGACTGTATGGCAACGAGGCACTCGCCACTATGATCGATCTGGCTTTACCAGTTTTACCCTAGAAGTATTTAGAATTTAGTCAAACTATGATAAAAAATATATTTAAAAATCTTCTTAATCCCCAAAAACTACTTTTATCCGATTACTAATTCCCGATTTAACACTAATGAACTAGTTAAATCAGCCAGTTACTCTAACTTCATAGTTCACGGTTCCTAGCCAAGACATCCCAGGTATTTGGTATGGCTTGAATAGTAAACCATCTAAGTTGCCATACTTTACTATATGCTTGAGAAAATGTTGAGAACCTTTAAAAATATCAACACTATTAGGTATAGAGTTATTTTCGGATCCTAAATTTAGAGGTAATTTAGCTAAATCCTTGAGAGACTTTAAGGATTCATAAGCTGAAGAAAACTGGATATAAGTACAAATAGCGCTACGCATTTTTGAATCAAGTCCAGCCGGATTCTTAAGTTGATCTTCTTCAATAACTCCGCCAAAACGCTTTTTAAGAAACGTCCTAACATTTTCTGAGTAGGACTTGGAATTATACTGATAAATCGCCTGAGTAATGGAAGATTGCTTACGAGAGTTAATCATTTCTCCTACCACGTAAGCTGCAATATCCGCAGTATAATCAGAATCTCTGGCTAACCTATCCAAAGCTTCTTCGACACTGTTAACATCTATGTTATCATTAGGGTCTCGATAGGCCACAATAGCGGAACCAATATCTCCAGCCCATGAGGTATGGTCACCAGTCCAGCTAGTGAAATCTGACCATTGGAATCCAGGCTGATCAATTTGATCAGAAAGGGAACCGATAAAATGACCAAAGTCAGTAATTTCACCACTTAATACTAATTCATTGATATTGAGTTTTCCTTCAAATTCATCTCGAATATATTCTTGGTGATACCCCGTCGCTGTACTCCATAACCTACTAGTATATTCCTTCTTAGTGTACCCACGCAAATGATTAACAATTTCATAAGCGGATTTACCAGGGTTCTCACGTTCAATTTTCTCGATGAATTCCAATGCTTCTTGTAGTTTAGACATAGGTTTCAACTAGATTAATCCCTCTTAGTCATACTGTAACCTACGTCTTGGAGTTGTTAGATTCCGGATTTCTTGGACAGATTTAGGTTGAACGCGCACGCGTGGCCAAAAGCCAAGGTTGTCAGGTTATCAGGTTGTTCACGAACAACCTGACAACCAAATAATATTGCTGTAATCTATCGCATTGCAGCTGTGGGAGGCAAAACCAAGTTAGGGTTTGACCTCTGCTCATGACCGTTAAAGGTGCCATTATCAGGATTATCTTGGAGTAAAGCCTCCCGAATCATCCGAGCAATTACTCGCTGTGCCAAACTACCAGCAATTTTTTGTCCCATTTCCTGGGTCTCCTGTTTGATCAACACTTGAGGAATAACTGGCAACAATTGCATTAGGTCAAAACCAGGAGTTTCTTGTAAAATTTGCCAAATCCGTTGGATATTCTCACTACTTTCGGGTTTATCTTCTGGCTTCTTGTCTTGATTATGTTGATTATTTATTTCTAAGCCTAGACGTTCCTGCAAGGCATAACTGACGTTATCCAATGTCCGTCGTCCAAAGCTATCGATAGCCTTGACAATTTCATTGACCATCTGCTCCCGGATGAAGGTTCCTCGGTCTGAAAAAATAAAGTCTAGGGTCTGATCTAAGACTTGGTTGATATCATAATCAGGAGAATTTCCAGCATTGCGCAACAGGTTTTCCAGACGGTTCCAACGGAAACCCTCATCCTTGAACAGTAAATCCTTCAACGATGCCCGTAATTCTGGTGATGGATCCGTCAATAGGCGCTTAGCTACATAAGGATAGGCTTTACTGAGTACTTTGAAATCTGGCTCAACATTAATGGCAATCCCTTCTAAGGTCACCAGGGAGCGAATAATCAGGGCATAGTAAGCGGGTACCCGGAAGGGATACTCATACATCAACGCTGATAACTGGTCAGTGATACTCTTGAAGTTGAGTTCTGCTACACTGGCTCCCAAGGCGTTGTTAAAAACCTTGGCCAGGGCAGGAATAATTGGTGTCAGGTCTGTATCTGGGGTCAAAAACTCCAGCTTTACGTAGTCATTGGCCAAACCAGGGAAATCACGATTGACCAGATGGACAACAGCTTCAACCAAACCATAGCGCTGATACTTCTTGACTTGGCTCATCATCCCAAAGTCAATATAAGCCAGCTTGCCGTCAGAAGTGGCTAACAGGTTTCCAGGGTGAGGGTCGGCATGAAAGAATCCGTGTTCCAGTAGCTGTCGCAAAGAACAGTTTACCCCAACTTCAATCAAGTGCTTGGCATCAATGCCTTTAGCCTTGATTGTTTCCATATCCGTCAGCTTACTACCCGTTATCCATTCCATAGTCAGGACACGACGCCCAGTGTAGTCCCAGTAAATTCGGGGAACATAAATTTCCGGTAGTTTGCCGTAAAGCTTGGCAAAGCGTTCAGCATTGTGCCCTTCATGCTGATAGTCCATCTCTTCAAAGATACGGGCACCAAACTCATCCATGATGGCAACCAAGTCACTGCGCACCCGCTTGACATTGCTTTGTACCCACTGTGCCAGACGGCGTATAATGTATAGATCGAGGGTAATTTTATGTGCCAATCCTGGTCGCTGTACTTTGACCGCAACAGTTTCCCCAGTTTTGAGTTTGCCCTTATACACCTGCCCTAAAGAAGCCGCTGCCACAGGTTTTTCACTCAGTTCAGCGAAAATATTTTGCGGGCGATCGCCTAATTCTTCCTCAATAAATTGATAAGCCACCTCATTCTCAAAGGGTGGGAGTTGGTCTTGTAGCAGCGTCAACTCTTCTAAGAAAATTTGTGGGACTAAATCCGGTCGTGTGGAAAGAGCTTGTCCGATTTTAATATAGGCTGGTCCTAGGTCGGTTAAAATTTCCCGCAGTTGAATCGCTCTGGCTCGGTTCTCGGTAACATCCCGACCGCGAAACCGATCCCACCATAGACCTAGAGCAAAGGATATAAATGACGAAATAATCCTGAAAGACCGCCCTAGAACTAGCAGGTATGCCCTCTGGTACTTGGCTGCGATCGCGGACGGGTCGTACCGTGGTTTTTCTGTTTCTTTGAAAGGGGATTCCGTTGTCGAGCTCAACTCCTCCTCAACTGAGCTATTGCTGCCCGACACTGGCACCAATGACTTGTCCGCATCAGCCTCTGAGTCTAGTGCTTGATGAGAAGTTGGGGAAACTGTTTTAGGATTCATAAGAAGATATTTCCGACGGACCAACAGAAGCGATTCTGTAAACTATTGTAACAAAAGGGGGATATCATTAAAACTTAATAAAGGTTCGGCAATCTTCATAGGAGAATGGTGGAATAACCCATTCCTGGGTAAAAATACTGATTTTTAGTGGACAGTTGACGATAAACTGAATTGTGAACGGTCAACTATTACTAGAGTTAACCCTTAGACTTCAATTGGGTATTAGGGTGTGACTTTTTCGAAATTGTTACAAAATGTGTTTAATATCACAATTTTCCCAAAAGTGAATTTTGCTCAATGTTACTTTATTTGCGAATTCACAACTTTGCCTTAATTGACCACTTAGAAGTGGAATTCGGTGCTGGTCTAAATGTTTTGACTGGGGAAACCGGTGCGGGTAAGTCCATTATTTTGGATGCCATTGATATTGCCCTGGGGGGAAAAGTCACCAATCGGCTGATTCGCACAGGGACTAAACGGGCTTTGGTAGAAGCAACATTCTCGGTAGATAACCCCTTGATAGCCTGGTTGAGTGAGCAAGAGATTGACTTACTTGATCAAGCCGATTTAGTCTGTAGCCGAGAGATTACCGCAACAGAGAAAGGCATGCGATCGCGTTCTCGGGTCAATGGCACGATAGTTAATCGGCAACTGATGGAGGGACTGCGTGAGCGCTTGGTAGAAATTACTGCTCAGGGTCAAACCATACAGCTAATTATGCCAGCACGCCAACGAGGGCTACTCGACCTTTACGGCGGTTCCGTTGTGATCCAACAGCGAGATCGAGTTGCATCTGCGTATATAGCTTTTCAAGAGGCCAAGAAAGCTCTAGAGACACAGCAAAAGTCTCAGCAAGAACGCCTACAACGTCTGGACTGGTTAGAGTATCAAATTCAAGACCTCAGTGCTGTCAACCTTAGCGCTCCTGATGAACTTGAACAGCTTGAACGTGAACACCAGCGTCTGAACCATGTTGTGGAACTCCAACAGAGGAGTTATCAAGTCTATCAAGCACTTTACCATAATGATCAGGGTACAAAAGCAAGTGCTGACTTATTGGGTCAAGCGGAAAGTACCTTACAGGATATGGTAGACTACGATGGTCAATTGCAACCTCTACTAGACTTAGTCAGTGGAGCATTGGCTCAAGTGGTGGAAGCTGCCCATCAGATTAACGCCTATGGAGATGGACTAGAGACTGATCCCGAACGTCTCCAAGTGGTGGAGGAAAGAATTGGGGTTCTTAAACAAATTTGCCGCAAATATGGACCAACCCTTGCTGAGGCAATCGCTCACTATGAGACCCTACAGGCAGAACTAGAAGAATTAGGCAGTGAAGGTGCATCTCTAGAAGAATTAGAGAGAAATTATGCATTGAGTCAGGAAAACGTGACCAATGAATGTAAGCAACTGACGAAATTGCGCTACAGGGCTGGGTCAGAACTTGAAAAACAGCTGGTTAACCAGTTAAAGCCCTTGGCTATGTCGAAGGTAAAGTTTACAGTGGAAATAAGCCCCATTGTACCCACGGCAGCTGGTGGAGATCAAGTTACCTTTTACTTTTCTCCCAACCCCGGAGAACCCTTGCAACCTCTTGCTAAGACGGCTTCCGGTGGAGAGATGAGTCGATTTTTACTGGCACTGAAAGCATGTTTTTCCAGCAGTAATGAGCCAGGAACAACCTTAATTTTCGATGAAATTGATACTGGGGTGTCTGGTCGGGTAGCAGGAGCGATCGCAGAACGACTCTACCAACTCAGTCAACGCCACCAAGTTCTTTGTGTGACTCACCAACCGTTGATTGCTGCGATGGCAGACCAACATTTTAGGGTCGATAAACAGGTGATTGCTCAACCGATTTCTAGCATTTTGAAACAACCATCTTCCCCTCAAGGTAACTGCTCTAGCACTACTCAAGTAGTTACCCAACTCCCCGAATCGGGAATGCCCGAGCTTCGAACTGTAGTTAGGATTAGCCTCCTGAATCATCCCCAAAAGCGGCAGGAAGAAATCGCTCAGTTAGCTGGTGGACAATCGGCTCAAGATGCTATGAATTTTGCGGCTTCCTTGTTGTCCCAAGCTGCTAGCTGGCGTAAGACATGCACAGTGGGAAAACAGGACTAAGGCCAAACAGCTAAATGTTAAAACTTGTGAGGTTATGATGCATTAGTTTAATAGTTAGATCGCAATTGATTAATTAAGCTACTGACAAATTAATCTAGAATGCACTATAATCCAGGCAGGCCATGTTTAACTCTCAATCAGAACAAATCTACTCAGCGGCCAGCATAGAAGGTGCTCTCTAGGTAATCAACAGATTAGCCTTAAACCCAAATCAATTCGGTTAACTGGCTCGGGCGAGTCAATAAGTATCAATAATAAGAGTCAATAACTATAAAAAAGACTCTATGATTAGATCGCTTCAGCATTCGCAAAAGCTTTAGCGCAGGATAATTCTATGGTAGCTGCATCTGTTTATCAACACAATTCAAATCAGGTGGAAAAGGGGAGCATATCTGAGGCAAATTCCTCAGCAGCTGGTTCGCTAGTTGCGGCGGGACAAGGGATATCTAACTTTCTGGCACCTTTAAACCGGGAAAGTTTAAAACACGTAGTCCCAAGTGTAGAAAGCGCACTCCAGATCGTCAATCAAACCCTGTCGATGCTGGACGCTCTACTGGAAAACCAAGATTTTGAGAAGGTTCTCCAGGAGATTTTGAATGCGATTACTCTCAAGACGGCAGAGTTAATGAATGCCGACCGAGTAACAATATTTTTTCTGGATGAAGACAAGCACGAACTTTGGTCGGTAGTGGCAAAGGGAGACGGAAACAACACCTTGGGAGAACTGCGATTTCCAGCTGATAAGGGCATTGTTGGTGAAGTAGCTACTTTCAAAAGGGTGGTTAACGTTCCCTACGATTTTTATGATGACCCTCGTTCTAACACTGCCAAAAAGTCTGACCAAAAAACTGGATATCGCACCTATACTCTGCTAGCATTGCCCCTGTTGAATCTACAGGGAGATTTAGTTGCCGTAGTCCAATTACTCAATAAGGTCAAAAATTCTTATCCACAGAATTCTTCCTTAAACGAAAAAATTGATCAACAGGGCTTTACTGACGAAGATCAAAAACTATTTAACGATTTTGCCCCTTCGATGCGGCTGGTTCTAGAATCTTCCAAGTCGTTGTACCGAGCTACCCAGAGACAAAGAGCAGCAACAGCACTGATCAAAGCTACAGAATCCCTTAATCTCAGCAGTTTGGATCTAGACGAAACCCTGAAACGGGTGATGGATGAGGCGAAAACGCTGATGAAAGCGGACCGTAGTACCCTGTGGCTGATTGACCGAGAGCGTAATGAACTGTGGGCGCAAATTCCCCAAGCGGATGGTTCCTCCCAAGAAATCCGGATCCCAATGGGGGTTGGCTTTGCCGGGAAGGTAGCTCAAACAGGTCTTGCTCTAAATATTCCTTTTGACCTATATGATCATCCCAATTCTAACAATTCCAAAAAAGTTGATCAGGAATCTGGTTATCGCACCTGTAGCCTCTTGTGTATGCCAGTGTATAACTCCAATCAAGAGTTAATAGGTGTAACCCAACTAGTCAACAAGAAAAAGAGCGGTGACTTTGAGCCCTACAATCCGAATGATTGGCCGAAAGCTCCCGAATGCTGGAAAGCAAGTTTTAATCCCATTGATGAAGCCTACATGAAGGCGTTCAATATTCAAGCTGGGGTAGCCATACAGCGAGCCAAACTGTTTGCCACCATCAAACAGCAGGAACAAATTCAGCGGGATATGCTGCGCAGTCTCAGTAATGGGGTTATTTCCACCGATAAAACTGGTAAGATTATCGCGACTAATGAAAGTGCCAAGAAATTGCTGGGTTATTACCCTGGAGATAGCTTGGAGGGGTTATCGGTTAGTCAGTTGATTAACATCAAAGGCGGAAATTTTGCTCAATGGCTCCAGAATGCTTTAACTGCCAAGACAGAAAAAGACAGCCGTCAGTACTACCCCGACCAAACCCTGATCTCACAGGGGTTAGAATCAACCAAGCATTGTGTGAATCTCTCGATTAACTCTATTGCTGATGCCAGCGATCAAACCCATGTCTATGGTGCGTTGGTAGTCATGGATGACATTAGTGATGAAAAACGCCTCAAGACTACCATGTATCGCTACATGACCCAGGAGTTAGCAGAGGAATTACTTAAGCTTGATGACCATAAATTAGGAGGCGATCGCAAAGAGGTATCAGTTCTGTTCTCCGATATTCGTGGCTATACTGCCTTGACCGAAAGCTTAAACGCAGAAGAGGTCGTGGGTATGCTCAACGACTATTTTGAGTCGATGGTGGATGCAATTTTTGAATATAAAGGTACCCTCGACAAATACATTGGCGATGCGATCATGGCTGTTTTTGGTTCGCCCTTGCCCCAAGATGATCATGCTTGGAGAGCAGTGCAAACTGCCTTAGAGATGCGCCACCGTCTCAAAGAGTTTAATCAGGAACGTGTTAAATCTAATCGAAAACCTTTAAAGATCGGCATTGGTATCAACTCCGATAGCGTCATTAGTGGTAATATGGGTTCAACTAAACGAATGGAGTTTACCTCTATTGGTGATGGAGTCAATTTAGGTGCTCGCTTGGAAACGGCTAGCAAGCAATACGGTTGCGACATCCTAATTAGTGAGAATACTTACAGAGCCTGTTTTGACCAAATCTGGGCTAGGGAATTGGACAAGGTAATTGTTAAGGGCAAGACCAAGCCAGTATCCGTTTATGAATTAGTGGGCCTAAAATCTGAACCGATTTCTGAGTACAAAGCACGCATCATTGAACATTACTACAAAGGCCGTCAGTATTACCTCCAGCGACAGTTCGCCCTCGCCATGGGTGAGTTTGGCACTATCCTAGAAAAATATGATAAACATGACCAAGCCTCTGTATTGCACCTGAAGCGTTGTCAGCGTTTTCTTCAAGAACCTCCTAACGATGACTGGGATGGTGGCTGGAAGTTGTTAGAGAAATAGTCCTTAGTCCTTAGTGATTGCTCAAAGCATAATTGTTAAGACCATAGCGCCCATACAATCAACCCGATTCAACGGGTGCAAGCCTAAGTCTTGTTTCAATTAACTAAGGACTAATCGATTAACGATTAAAGAACCTTGTGAGTGTACTCGTGCTGTTTGACATTATCTTCCTTAGTAACAACTCGCTGCATATTTAGCAACCGCTTGCGTTCTGTGGAAAATTTAAAGTTATCAAACGTTGTGCCAAGGGGAATATGAGCGATCGCTTCTGGACAACTCTTGTAAGTGCGTGCAGCGGCGAAGGCTCGGTTAGTAAAATCATCGCAAAACTGAGCATCCTCTGGAAACTCAGCCGGTTTAAAAAGGCTATCCCCTGACATTACTTTACCTAGAGTTGTACCACAAGCCACTGAGTAAGATGTAGGAACGCTTTTAAGCAGTGCTTCTAGGGAGGCTGAGGGGATTGGTTCAATAATTTGAACTTGATGAACTTCACCCTCTTCTTTGATAAAGCAGGTGGCTAACCCCACCACCAGGTAGTTATCGGTAGATAGATCCGGAGCATTAGCTAAGGGAGTTACAGCGGTCATAAGATGATTTCAGTAAATGGTTTGAAACCAAGATAAATCAAGGGCCAAGATAAATCAAATGAATAGCTTTGGTGGCATTATCTCAGCAGAACAGGTCAGCTGATACCGATTAATCCCACAGCCGCTCAGTTAAGTCTTCTCTATTCTTCTCTTCTTGATGCAAAGCGCGAGTGGGGGAAACCCCCGCGTGAAGGCGCAAATCACGCTAAGTCTGGTGGTGGAGTGATGGCTTTTTGCCATTAAAAATCGTCTTACTATCAGCCAACCAGAAGCCATATTTGACTGCAGGTGGATGACGTATAACGGATTGAGCTGTTATTCGTAGATTAAAGGATGGCTGGGTTAAATAACCTGGAAGCGTTATGATTAGGTTTCTAAAAGCAAAAGCAGTTTTTGGCTACCTGCCATTATCTGTTTTTGTTCATACCGTTGATGATATGGCTAAAGAAAACTATACATTAAAGTATAATGCTACAAAGTATAATGCTACGTGAACATCATGAAATAACCCTACTAAAGTTGCGCCAGCAAGTTGGCTTAACTCAGCGAGAACTTGCTGAAGCCCTTGGAGTAACCCAGAAAACCATTTCTATTTGGGAAAGGGGCAAAATGCAGCCTAAGCTCTCCTTTTGGCAGACTAAGTTAATCATGGAAAAGCTCAACTGCACCCTTGATCAGCTAATCATTGCCACTGAGCTGAAACACCAGAATAACAATGAGATTAAATCACCCAGAATTTTACCACATAATCCCAGATTTTTCTAAAACTCAAGGGTGTAATCTTGGCCTTTGGCTAGGTCTGTATGAAGCACCGATTGCAACGGCTGGCTGCCTAGAATTGCAAGGCTTGGCTCAGCACGCTCGGCGCTAGTCGTTTGACTCTGACGAACGATCTGCACAATGCGCTTTGCGCTTTGATAAATTCTCCTTTGGATAATAGCTCAGTAAAAACCATTTCCTTACCAAATTCGTTACCAAAACTGTTACGAGGACTATGCCCACGGTTAGTTTACTCTACGATCAAATGTAGTTAATGCTCCTTAGACCAGTCTAAAAGCTGTGGAACTCTTAGTCCCATGGCTTTTTGTTTGTTATAAACGTTTAGGATTTCCCAACAGCTTTGTCAGCCATGCTTTGCGCGAGTGGGGGAAACCCCCGCGTGAAGGCGCTGCATCGCTCTCCAGCCCCGTGGGAACCCCCGCGTGAAGGCGGGCGCTGCATCGCTTACAAAACCCCCTTAGAGCTTGGAATCATCCCTGCACGACGAGGATCAATTTCCACCGCCATGCGCATTGCTCTGGCAAATGCCTTGAATGTTGCTTCAATAATATGATGTGAATTGATGCCATCTAGTTGGCGGATATGTAGGGTGAGCTGACTATGGTTAACCAGTGCGACAAAAAACTCTCGCACCAGCTGGGTATCATAGGTTCCGACACGCTGGGTAGGAATTGCCAAGCCATAACTTAAGTGAGGACGTCCAGAAAAATCTAGAGATACCAAAATCAATGCTTCATCTAGGGGAGCCAGGAAATTCCCGAAGCGGACTATTCCTTTGCGATCGCTTAATGCTTTTGCCAAGGCTTGCCCTAGGGTAATCCCAACATCTTCATTAGTGTGGTGATCATCAATTTCTAGGTCTCCCTTGGCCTGCACCTCCAAGTCAATCAGTCCATGGGAAGAGATTTGATTCAGCATATGGTCTAAAAATGGGATGCCTGTATTAGCGGTGCAGATACCTGTACCATCTAAATTCAGTGACACCTGTACATCAGTTTCCCCAGTAGTACGCCTGACTGAAGCTGTTCGCGCCTTTATCCTAGACTCTTGGGTGTTGAGAATTATCGATCCGCTGTCGATCTGCGTCTGGTTATCGCTTACTTCCATTACATCTTTACTCCTGTCTAACTTAGCTTCTAGCAAAATTCATCCCACAACGAACATGCGCAGCATGAGTGTGGGATGAATTTTGCACAACATATGCATGGAATAACGAAACAATTACAATTGAAGATAGTCTATACTAGATGTAGTAGGGAAAATAAATTAAGAGCTAACCGCCACCTACTAATTAAAAATTGAACTTATTGTATTGTATTGTATTCTATTGTTCCGGCGCGGAGAGGCATCCCGGAGACGAAACCGCAAGAAGAGGGTCGCCTTAATCATAAAGTTTTAACCCTTTTCGCATAACCGACTAACCATAAAGGCTGCCCTCTTCTTGCGGTAACTTCTGACCGTGTCGTTAATAAAGCGTGGCCGTTCGCGCCCCGCGTGGCCAAAGGCCTTGTATCCGTTCGCGTAGCGTCGGGCAAAGCCCGATACCGATAGGTGGAGTTGGCAAGAAGCCCACACTGAACTCAACGAGTCAGTGTGGGAGTATGTCACTCTGACTGAATACTTATTTTCCTATTTCTCAGTAACCAAACTAATTCATTATTATTCAGCGAGATCAGCAGGAGCCCCACGCCAGAATTTTTAATTTGGCGTGGGATGAATGCGCGGCTGTGAAATGAAATGCAGCAGCCAAGTTACTAGTCAGGTGAAACCTGAGACTCGATATACTTCCGGAGAGTGGAAATGGTGACGCCGCCACAAGATGCAATGAAATACGAGTTATTCCACAAGACATCTTTCCAATAAAACTGATTAATTCGTTCCTGGAATTCACTTCGCAGTCTGCGACTTGTAACGGTTTTGAGATTATTGATGAATTTGGTTAACTCCATTTGTGGGAAGTATTGAAACAGTAGGTGAACGTGATCCTCCTCGCCATTGAATTCAATCAACTTGCAGTCCCACTTTTGGCAAAGGTTTTCTACTATCTCTCCTAGCCTTTGCAGCATTTTTGCGTTAAACACCTTACGACGATACTTAGAAGTTAGAACTAGGTGAGCCTTCATGTCACTTACTGATCTTCCTTTTGAAAGGAAATCATCTTTCA
>WTKN01000403.1 GCA_011524395.1 Moorena sp. SS36440bin_2 | reverse complement strand
CACAATACCTTAATCATTTTACTTCTAGTATAGCAGTTTGCAGACACGCCCTAGTATTGTAATCCCAATAATTTCAATAATTCCAAATCCTGCTTAAAAATCCCCTTTAGAGACTGTTGATGTTTGTTAAACTTTGCTTCAATCCTTGGGTAGGGTGGGTTAGGTGACAAGATCTGTAAAAGCTCACCTTTGAACAGAGCTATCTGTCTTAACCCACCAATATTCCGTGACTTAAGCAGTAATTAGATTGACCTTATAAACAGTCACTGAAAAGTCAATACTAACTAGTCGAGACCAATTACCACTTTTTCTCGCGAAGAGTTAAGCTGTTGCCATCAAAATCTTTAAAGAATGCTAATAGAAGTCCTCCACCAACATCTTGAATGGGTGACACCTCAATCCCTTGAGACATCAGGAATTCGCTAGCAAAAAATATATCTTCCACAACTAGTGTTAGTGCTGCTTCTCCTGTTCCTGTAGGTTGGCCTTCGTAGACGCCAATTGTGGTGTCAGGCAGGTTGGGGTAAAAGAACTCTGTCCAACGGTCTGTATTCTGGGAATGATCCCATTCCATTCCCAAAATTCCATGGTAAAAGTCGATGGCTCGGCCGAGATCGGCGACATTTACTTTAGATACATAGCCCGTTACGACATCACCCATAGGGGATTGAGCAACTGCGGTGCTAGTCCATCCAGAACTTAACAGAACAAAAACACTGATCAGTACTATGACTGTTGCTGTTTTTAGCTTTTGCAATAATTTTTGCATCATTTTCATTTTTAGGTTATCCTTATCTAACCTTTTTTTGTGTGGTCTACTCCTAGGAAATTTAAATTTAAATTTAGATTTTATAGATAGAGCAATATTCAGAAGCTAAGCCTGGTTAGAATTATTCCTCTAAAGCTCATCTAAAAATCAGTAAATTTAAATGTCAGTTAGCTTCAGTTTTATTAACTTCAGCCAACCAAGAAATATTATACACAGACTTATAAAAAGAAGACATAACCTTAACCAAATAAGTAACAAATCTTCCTTCAATAATTTTTATAGTCATAGTTCTAAATCCTAGACGGAGTAAAGGATTCATGATTTTGAAATAAGCGACGCATCAAGACAAGGACTTGACAAGTTTACCTAAAATTAGTCATAAAAAAACTTAATATTAATAATTATTTAAGTTTTAGTTAAACTTCCAGTCATTATCTTAGACTCCAAGCAATAAGTCTCTATATAAATTAAAAAAATAAGTGATTTTCGGTAAAGTACTTGACAATTTAGGAGGATAGGTTATGATTTAAATCTATATAGTTAAAGCTCAGCGTTATAGGATTTAGGATATTAGTCTGAGAGTAGCTCGATCGGCAACACTACTGTAAATGTCGTCTTTCCTGGCACAGACTCCACCTCAATTTGAGCCTGATGTTTATCAACAATCTTCTTTACAATATCTAGTCCCAAACCACTCCCTTCTCCAGGGGGTTTAGTCGTAAAAAAAGGCTTAAATATTTTCGGTATAACCTCCGGGGGAATTCCTTTACCATTATCAGTGAAACTAACTTTTATCTGATCATCCTGCTTTCTAACATCAATGGTTAAAGTTCCCTTACTATCCATAGCTTGAATGCTATTGTGAATCAAGTTCGTCCAAACTTGATTTAGTTGGTCGGGATAGCAAAGAATAGCAGGCAAGGAATCGTCATAACTTCTGATTACTTCCACACCATATTTTAGTTGGTTATAATAGAGAGTTAAAATAGTTTCAATACCTTCAATAATATTTGCCTCTATTTTGTTACCACTAGAATCATCATGGGCATAAGTTTTCAGGGCAAACACTACTTTAGCAGCTCGTTCAGCAGCCGTAACAATGTTACGGGTACTGGTTTGGAGATTAGCAAATTGATAGGCAGTTTGTAAAATTTTTTCTCCCTCTGGGTCTTTGAGGAGAGGCAACAAAGGCTCTAGGTCATCCGAAACCCCAATTCCCACTAAAATATTAGCGAGTTGTGCTGCTTTTTCAATCGAGTGGGATGTCATCTGGCCAGTCAAGGCTCTTCGGATTTGACGTTGTTCCCGAGTAGATAAAGGCGTCGTTTGTTGACTAGACCGTTCTAGTAAGGTAAAAAAATCCGACTGGCGTTCCTTTGAAAGTTTTTGAAAAAAGGAAGGTAACTGCTTGAGGTGGTGAGCTAAAAAGTTGGCAAGATTCCTAACTGAGGAGTTAATAGCACCTAAAGGAGTGTTAATTTCATGAGCAACTCCAGCCACTAGTTGTCCGAGAGCAGCCATTTTTTCAGATTGGATCAACTCATCTTGAGTAGCTTGTAGTTGTTGCAGAGTTTCGTTCAGTTCTGCTTCCACTTCCATGCGCTGTTTGATTTCTTTTTTGAGACGTTGATTGTGATCCTCCAAGGTCTTGGTTTGGTCTTCAAGGGTTTTGGTCAAGGAACGCAGTTGTAAATGTACCTTGACTCTTGCGAACACTTCCTGTGACTGAATCGGTTTAGTAATATAATCGACTCCCCCAAGCTCAAATCCTTTCACCTTATCCTCTATACCGGATAAAGCCGTCATAAAAATTACAGGAATATCTTTAGTTTCGTCATCCCCTTTCAATCGGCGGCAGGTTTCAAAGCCATCCATCCCTGGCATCAACACATCTAGCAAAATGATATCTGGATGGGCATATTTAGCTCGCTTCAAGCCACTCTCACCATTGCGGGCTACCAAAATCGTCAAACCAGCATCTTCCAAATAATCAACGGCTACTCCTAAATTGGTGGGATTATCATCAATCACCAAAATAGTGAAGTTGGTCAAGTCAAGATCAGGGATATTCGTCGTCGTGACATTCATTGCTCTTGTTCCCAGTGCAAATAGTTTTCCACTAAAGCCACAATCTCCTCTTCCTAAAACCCTCGCGCTAAATCTTTGAGTTGATTGGTAATAATGAATATAGTCATCCAATTCATCAATAATCCAGTTAATCAATATAGAAATCCGTGTCACGAATTTTCCTGATCAAAAATCAAGCGCGAGTATCGAAGCCCTGCCCAGGGGCGACCGGGGAAGAGAAACGAGAGACCGGGGCGGAAAAACGAGCCGAGGTATTTATTCCCCCTAAGTTACTTATGATGTGGATATTCATTGACACTCCCTCACGCTCATCACGCGATTATAGTGAGGGATTCTTAAGAGCATATAACTCTTAACGGCTGAGCCAAACAGCCTCTAAACCCTCCGATCAAATCATCGAGCTTACTTGTATGTTTACGGATTATGTTTAGTGCTCCGTTGCAATCAGCATTAACCAACCAACCTTTGCTAGTCCGATATAATCCACGCTTTATCCTTTTTCCGCTAAATTTGTAGCTTTTCGGATTATCAGCATTCCATACAGGTAATTCATCCTTATCCAAGCTAGATGCTTTACTGGTATAGGATTCCTCCTGTTCGATCAATTCAATCCCAGATCTGAGACAGAGGCTTTCCAGCTTGTCCTTAAAAAGGTAAATCGGAATCTGGGTAAATTTTTGATTGCTTACCTTGCCCATATTGACCCTTTGTTTTAGGTCAGGGTTGTACCCGATAACAATCTTGCTGATTTTTTTCTGTCTACACCAATCTACAACGTATCTAGCGGCTTTATTGGTAAAATCCCTGATTTTGTGATTACGTTTTCTTAACAACCTAGCCTGTCGATTGGTTAAGATTTTGAGCCCTTGTAATTCCTTGATAGAATGAAGTCTAGCATTGCGTTTATTGTAAAACTGATTCTCAGACTTGATTCTTTTGCCGTCAATAATAAATGACTCTTGAGTACTGCTAACACAGGTAGCAAAATTATCAAGTCCTAAGTCTATCCCCAAGATATCACCAGTTTGCTCAACTTGAGTCTCACTTTCATTTTCATAACAATAACAAACATCAAAGTACCTAGCTCTGTATTTTGGTATAATTCGAATCTCTTTGACTGTCTTAGATCTAAGTCTTTCTGGAATAACAAATTGAACTGCACCATATTCTTTCTTGAATTGGCGAGACATAGGAACGGTAAATACCCAGTCTTTTACAGCCATTGTGTTCCAGTCACGCTTCCTTACTGGGATGATAAGAATAAAGTGCCCATCTTTGGGAAGGTAATCGGGAATTTTAACCTTTTTATGATACCCGACCTTAGATTTAAGTTTGATCAAACCAAAGAAATATTTAAAGGATCTATCAACAATTTTTAGGGTTTGTTGAGCAATATCCGTTGGCAATAGTTTGTAATTCTCATTTTCTTTGGAGTGATGATAGTTGCTCTCATATCGTAGGTGCTTCCGTTCTTGAAAAAAATACTGACGGACGTTATACAATCCCACATTAAACATGTTCTTGCTCAAGTGACACATGTGCCTAAGAGCTAAGATCTGCTGCTTGTTCAAACGAAGATTATTGACCTGAGTTAGCATCGCTCCTTCCCGCTACAGTGTGTATATAATAGCGGGAATTTTTAAAATGCGCAAGATATTCAGTCTCCAATTCCCAAGGGGCTGTTTCCAGAACCTGCGTCCGCACAATAGGCGCCCCGTCTCCCGCTAACCCTCCGGGTATAAGGGCAGGGCTGTTTATTGCGTCCGACTAAAACGTGATTGGTAGGGAGGTGGGGAGATAGGGAGGTGGGGAGATAGGGAGCATTTTTATTAATAAAAAGGTATTTTGTTACCTGAAAAAATCATCTACCCAGCCCTCCAGCTGGCTTTCAACCGATTGACTTTACAATTTATTCATGAGCAATGTTACAGTCGTCGGGGGTATAAGGGGAGTCTCCAAGGAGTATTGAATGATGGTATTACTTTCCAATCTTCCCCATCCTTTTGTTGAGATCTCTATTTTCCCCAGTAATTCACCAATCTGGCCAAGTTTCAGGTCAACCCGCGATGATAGTATGTCTCAATTTGGGGATTAAGCCAAGGCCGCGCGAGATTAGCCCTACGCCTAGTAATAATGCCTAGTAATCATATCGTTGCGGTTTACATCGTTAATTGTAAATAGTGATGGGGAGATGTGAAGATAGGGAGAGGGTCAATTGAAGCAAATGATTGAGTAAAATGTTAAGTTGTCAAAAATTTTAATGCTACCAGATGATATAAGAGAAGCGTGGGATTCCAATCTATTTTTGACGGGTTTGCTAATCTGGAGTTATGGCCTGTAATCTTACACAGAAACCCACTGACCATTGACTAATGACCAGTAACTATGTCACCAGCAAAAAACAGAACCTTTAGTCTCGACTTTGAAAAGCCACTGGTTGAGCTGGAAAAACGAATTAAGCAAATTCGGGAACTCGCAGATGAAAACAATGTTGATGTTTCTGACCAAATCCGCCAACTGGAGACAAGAGCAATCCAACTGCGTCAGGAAATTTTTAATAGTTTATCACCAGGGCAACGGCTACAGCTAGCTCGTCACCCTAGGCGTCCAAGTACCCTCGATTATATTCAGGCAATCACTGATGAGTGGTTTGAGTTGCATGGCGATCGCGGTGGTTATGATGACCCAGCCTTAGTGGGGGGGATTGGCTCTTTGGCGGGTCGTGCTGTGGTAATATTAGGACATCAAAAAGGTCGGGATACTAAAGATAATGTAGCTCGCAACTTCGGCATGGCTGCCCCTGGAGGCTACCGTAAAGCGATGCGGCTGATGGAACACGCTAATCGCTTTGATATGCCAATTTTGACCTTTATTGATACCCCTGGTGCTTGGGCTGGTGTAAAGGCGGAAGAACTCGGACAAGGAGAAGCGATCGCTTATAACCTCCGAGAAATGTTTCGTCTTGATGTCCCCATTATGTGTACAGTCATTGGTGAAGGGGGTTCTGGCGGTGCTTTGGGAATTGGTGTTGGTGATCGGGTTTTGATGTTTGAAAACGCTGTCTACACCGTAGCTAGTCCAGAAGCTTGTGCCGCCATCCTTTGGAAAGATGCTAGCCAAGGACAGCAGGCAGCAGCAGCGTTAAAGATTACCGCTTGGGATCTCAAGGAATTAGGGATTATTGACAAAGTTTTATCGGAACCCATAGGTGGAGCTCATGGGGATCCCTTGGCAGCTGCCTCTATCCTCAAAGAGTCCCTATTGGAAAACCTGACAGAACTAACTCAATTAACCGCTCAACAGCGCCGGGATTTGCGCTATCAGAAGTTCCGAAATATGGGGATTTTTGTAGAAAGTTAGTCTTGAAGGAGTGAATTACGTAAAGGGGCCAGATGTATATCTGCCAAGTACCCAAGGCATTACTGAACCAAGAAGTGATCTCAAGGGTCGTGATCTCAAGTATAGTTAGCTTCGTTACCAATTACAGCTACCAACTGAAGGCGTGACAAATGATATAGCTATATATGGCAAGGGTTTCATCCTCTGGGGTATTGAGCTAATCATGCTCCGCATTTTGTCCGGTGTTTAGGTTGGTAGCCCAATTAAGAATTACTGTATCCCGATTTTTCTATCCTCAAAGTTGATTATTGACAGCCAACTTGGTAGCTGAATAGTCTGGGGATGATGATACAATTAACAATTGTTCACAATAGTCTAAGGTAGTTAGTCAGTTTGCTAAACAATTTCGGATACACCGAAAACCTAGCTGTGCTTATGGAGATTAACTGCCCTAAGGGAGTATCTATAATCTCGGTGCCTAACCAACTCACTGAACCTAAGCTTAATTCTACTGCCTCCACCTCTGGTGACCTTGTAGCTGGCCATTCAGATTTAAAGATAGCAGATTTAAACCAAATAACTGCGTTATGTGGGCATTTGCTTCCGAGCAATCCTAAGTTTTATCCAGAACGTAGAGAAGCATTTGTAACAAAATCTTGTAAAATCTGATGACATCGACTGTTGAGCGACGCGCCATAATTACTGGTGCGAGTAGTGGTATTGGCAAGGAAACAGCTTTAGCCTTTGCTAAGGCAGGAATCGATGTAGCCTTAGTCAGCCGTTCCCAGCACAACTTAGAGATGGTTGCTGCTGCTGCTAGGGCAGCTGGGGTACAAGCTAAAGCTTATCCATTTGATTTAGCTGAGCTGGAGCAGGTTAGATCTTGGATAGAAGAAATTACAGCAGATTTTGCTCCGATCACTATTCTCGTCAATAATGCGGGAATGGCTTACACTAGACATCTCAGTGAGACACCGCTATCAGATTGGCAGCGCTTAATTGACCTTAATCTGACCAGTGTGTTTCAGTGCATCCAGGGGGTTTTGCCTGCTATGCGTGCCCAGCACCAAGGCACGATCATTAACGTGGCATCAATTGCTGCTGAGCAACCCTTGCCTGAATGGGGGGCTTACAGCGTTAGTAAGGCAGGTATTATTGCCCTCTCCAAGACTCTAGCAGCGGAGGAAAGCCGCCATGGTATCCGGGTAGTAAGCATTTGTCCAGGTGCAGTCAATACTCCTTTATGGGATACAGATAAAGTTCAGGTGCAATTAAATCGGTCAAGGATGTTGACCCCAGAAATTGTTGCCCAGTCAATTTTGCACACCGTCCAGCTACCACAACAGGCTGTCATCGAGTCGTTGACTCTGATCCCCAGTGCCGGGATTCTTTAGGGTATAGGTAAAAATAATAGCACACTTTTGGTTTACTGAAAGGTTATTGCTGTGTCAATTTAACCTGTCCTTATGGTCTGGCAATATCAAGTTCATTTTTGTTTACAATCTAATCAGATTAATCATGACTATTGCTTCTTCCAATGGTTTCAACCGTGTTGAATCTGTTTCAACTGCTAAAAGTATCAATGGTAATGAGAAACATCAGCTAGAGACCCGTCCTGAGCGCAATACCCAGAATGGTCACCAGCCCAATTTACAACCTCCTTTGGAAGAACTGAACCAGGAGATGATCAACGCTGTCACCACTATCCTATTGAGTGTTGGTGAAGACCCGCAACGAGAGGGACTGCTCAAAACCCCTAAGCGGGTAGCCGAGGCAATGCGATTCTTGACTAGTGGTTACAATCAGTCTTTAGAGGCAATAGTCAACGGGGCAATTTTTGATGAAGGTCACAATGAAATGGTACTCGTGCGGGATATCAATTTCTTTAGCCTCTGTGAACACCATATGTTGCCATTTATGGGTAAGGCTCACGTCGCCTATATCCCTAACCAAAAAGTGGTAGGACTGAGTAAAATAGCCCGTGTGGTTGAGATGTATGCACGACGACTGCAAGTTCAGGAACGGCTGACTCGCCAGATTGCCGAAGCCATTCAAGCTGTCCTAGATCCCAAGGGTGTGGCTGTGGTTATGGAAGCTACCCATATGTGCATGGTGATGCGGGGTGTGCAAAAACCAGGGTCTTGGACCGCCACCAGTGCGATGGTCGGGATTTTTCAAGAGGATCAAAAAACTCGTGAGGAATTTCTCAACCTAATTCGCCATCAGCCGAATTTCTTTTAGGGGTTTGACTTGAACGGTTAACTAATCCTACTAAAAAAGTCATTAGTCATTAGTGATTAAATCTCTGGAAAAATTAACGTTTAGCTTAGACCTGACAAAGAGTAGAGCCATGATTTTCACCCCTGGTTCTATCAGTCCTTAGTGAACAACACACATTAGTAACGTTAGTTACTGATGACAGATGAGTAATGACTAATGACTTACTTGAGCAACTAATTAACAACATCCTCCCTAATAGTCTCCACATCAAACATAATGGAAAATTTTGCCTCAGGCATCATCTGCTTTAAAACCCGTAGATGTTCTTCAGCATTGCCGCGCCGTCGGAATCGGCCAACGGTTATATTTCTGAGCTTGGGTTGTAGAAGGACAATGATCCAGGGATTTAGCTTTTCTCTATAATTCAACATAGGTTTTCTTTGATACACTTGAATTTTTGGAAAAATTCCCTTCCGCTACCATCAGCGACTCATCTTTAAACCTTGGGAAGCTCGTGAGATGGGTCTTACCAGGTGCGGAGGCTTTCTTGGGTAAATGCCATTGCTCAGAAGCGGAATGAATATGAGTGGGGTGGACATCCTGACTACCGGGAAATTAAACGGGCAATATGCCCGTTCCATAGGTGTGGGCCGAACGCGCCCCCCGTCGGCTTTGCCGATAGGGGCACACTAAGAGCTAATTGAATAATTAGATGCGGAAAGCGCACTAAGAGGGAAAAGCGCACCTATAAAGATGCCCGTTCCACACCTAATGTCTGTTCCACAAAACTATTCAAATTATTCAATTATTAAGCAACGCCTCGGTAAACAGCCCCTCATGATGAGCGGGCAGGATTTATGACAGAGCAAATTAGTACTCATGTACTAATTTGTGCATTAAAATGAACGCAGCGTGACAGTTATGCTTATTTTTTGTCTAATTCTTCTCACTTTTTGTCTAATCAGTTATAATAGACGAGCAAGTAATGGTGAATTAAAGTCTATTAAAGTTGATGACCAAAGCCGAAAATGCACCGGTTAACGACAATAGACATCAAACCTCCTGTGGATAGAGCAATCAAAATCAGAAATTTGGCTGGGGCATCCCGTCATAAGTGAAGCTTGCCTTATACCCAAACACGGAAGCGTTTCCGCAAGGAAATAGCGATGGCTGGGGTTGGCGAGAAGCCTACACCTACTCGAAACGAGAGGTTTGGAAAATGTCACCGTAATTAGTTGCGGGTTAGATTCCCCTGATCAGGTAAGTCTGCTGGTGTTGAAGCGGCTTGCTTTCGATTGCGCGATGATTTGCCTCTAGCTTGGCATAGCTTTGGGAATATTAGCTGTTTGGTGCAAACATTTTACAGAAAATTTATCTACGGTATGGTTAGTGGTAAGGTATTTTACTGAACTAGCCAATAACCCTATGTGAGGTCGCCAAACTGCTTGCTGCTGTCTGGCAAACAAGAAAAGGGCAGAAAACAAAGTTAACTGCCCTATTTTAATTAGGGCTTACGCAATTTAGCCATCGACACACGACATGTAGGTTTTTAGAGGGTAACTATAACACTACATGTAGAGTTCATCCGCAAGCCCTAATTTAAGCAAACCGTTCAAGTTTTCTTGAACAATAACAATTTATTATGAAAAGCCAAGAAGATCAACCTCTTACCCTGGTAAAACTCAGGGAACACGTCAATCTGACTCAAATGAAATTAGCCGTTGCTGTTGGTGTCAGCATTACGACTATTAGTGACTGGGAAAATGGCAAAGCCGAACCACGCTTAAAGCACGTTAGGCTCCTGATTGAAATACTGGGTTGTTCTTTCGAGGAACTTTGTGAAGCCTTTGACCAAGCAAAACAACGTCGTTACCACGCTTAAAGCACGTCAAGTCGCGCTTACTGCAGGTCACGCTTCTTAACGCGCTCCAATTCAAAATTAAAAATTATTAATTCAAAATGACAATCAGTGGGGGCTTGTACCCGCCACTGATTGAAGACCACTGATAGGGAGCAATCCCGTAGCCTATGGCTACGCTTCGCGAACGCTATCAGTGGGGGCTTGTACCCAGAATTAAAAAATTGCCAAATTAAGGCCGTAGCCCACGCTGCGCGAACTGATTTTCTTTATTTTGAAGTTTGAATTTTGAATTTTGAATTACCACTAGGGGTCAGGCTCCTGATTGAAATACTGGGTTGTTCTTTCGAGGAACAATGCGCAAGCCTTTGACCAAGCAAAACAAAGTCGTTAGCTTCCTCCGCGAGAAGCCCCACAACGAACATGCGCAGCATGAGTGTTTAAAGTTACCGTAAGGATAGTGGAGCCTTAATCAGAAAGTTTTAACCATGCATCTGCATAGCCTGCTAACCATAAAGGCGACCCTCTGAATGCGGTAACTTATGACCGTGTCGTTAATAAAGCGTGGCCTACGGCCTTGTATCCTAAGCGATGGCTGGAGTTGGTAAGAAGCCCACACTGTAATCTACTGGCTTTGCCAGACGCGGGGCGCGTTCGATAAGCGTGTGGGAGTATGTCACGCTCAGCGCACCATTACCGTCACAGGGAGCCAGTGCTTTCATGGGGGAGCTAGTGCGGTCACAGACAGGCAGTGCGGTCACAGACAGGCAGCGCCGACCTGCGGGCGTTCCCACGGGGCTGGAGAGCGATGCAGCGCGGTCTTGGGGGGAACCCCCACTCGCGCTTTGCATGGCTGACAGGTGCGGACGCAGGTTCCGCAGACAGACCCATGCGCCAAGACCGCACCTGTCCCGACTCTCATTAACCCAGAAATCTCTACCTCACCCAATTGAAAACTGCTATATATAAACCTATATATAAACATAGGCGTGAAAATGAACCATTAACCCTTTTGAGATTTAAGCTGAAAGTTAATTTTCCCAAAGATCTAATGATTCAACGCTTAGGAGCATTATCAAAAGCACGAGCGATCGCATTCCAGGCTAACTTGGGCTTGAAATCTGCATCGAGAGGTAGAGGTCTTACTGGCGCACCATCTGACCGGGGATGGAAGTTAGTTAAGTATGTGTAGCGATCGCTAAATCCCCAGGTCACTACTGCAATCACTGCTGGCTCATCAAGTACCACAGACAGATAATCTTCATAAGCTTGAGCCACCATGCGATCGCGTACCATCACATCCTTTGGTAACTTGTCATCTCTGACATCTAGTTCAGTAATCAAGATTTTAAAACCCATACTCGCCACATCCCGGAGAAACTTCCGCAGGCTGTGGGGGTTAATCCGTTTGTTCCCTCGCAAATGAGCCTGGATTCCCAGGGCATGACAGGGGGTTCCCTGGGACTTCAACCCCTCTAGGAGCTTCAAGACAGCCCTACGCTTGTCTTGCTCATCACTCGAATCATAACTCAGTCCATACTCGTTGTAGAGTAACATTGCCTTGGGGTCAGCAACAGCTGCAATCCGAAAGGCTAGGTCAATGTATTTTGGACCTAAAAATTTTAACCATGGCGTTTTGCGCAAACCATCTGCCCGTCCTTGGAAGGTAGCGATCGCTTCATTCACCACATCCCAGGAGTGCATTTGTCCACCATAACGCCCAGCCACTGTCTTAATATGTCTAACCAAAAACGAAAGCGCATTTTGGCGGTTTACTGTCTCCTCAAACCAAGGGGGTAATGAGATGTGCCAAACAAGGGTATGTCCCCGAAACAGCAATCGATTAGTCTGGGCAAAGTCTGCCATCCAATCCCCAGCCGTAAAGTCAAACTGATGGGGGTGAGGGCACAGGGGAGGGGAAGAAGGAGTAGAAACAAACCACTTTAGTCCCCATCCGGGAACCAGCATGGCACACTCCTGAGCAAAACGGGTGGCTAAGGCTGGGTTTGAGGATAGGTCTCGGAATCGACTCTCGGCTCCATAAATTAATCCTTTTGCTGCTGCACGCTCTTTTAAAGAAGCTCCCTGAGCTACTCCAAAATCTCGGTTCGGGTCATCAGTAGCTTGAATTTGGTGACTATATATCATAGATTTGCACCTTGTCAGAGGGCCGACACTGGCTAAGCTACTTAAACCCAGTAATAATTCACGTCGTCCAATCATTAACTTGTTTTGACTCCTAGGAATCATCACCTAATATGTCTAGCTTTCATTATTTCAGTGATTTATCCCTGAGGGGATGACAAAATAGCAGAAATTGACATCAACCCCCAAAGTAGCTAGGTACCTGTAAACTAGCCAGGTATAAGGTTTTTTGTCACGATCTTTAAAGGCTGGTTAGGCAATAATTTTCATATTGCACCTACTCCATTCAGCTTTGGTTAACTTTAGAGCTGCCATTACTTCCATGCTACTACCTAAACCTTGAAATTCATTACCAGTCAATGTGTCTGCCGCAAACTACTTAATAGCTTTGAAAAAACCTAAACAATCTCAGGTTTCTAGTGACCAGAATTGATCAGACTGATAAAATGGCAAATCGAAGAGTTTAACATAATGACGCACAACCTCGACTTCAGATTGCTTCATCGTTTGTTTCCATTTATTTATTTGTTGGGTGCTTATACGTACCTTGGAATAACGACCTGGTATATTGTTAGTTGAACTCTGGAGTACATGGTTTTCTACCCGCCTATTCCATGGCAATTCAAACTGCTCAAATAGCTCTTTGAACTTACCAATAGGGTCTAAGCATAAGTCCTCATAAAAGACCAATAACCATTCAGGATTTCGAGACAATGCATCGGCTACAACACGATGTCTTGCTGCCCAGATAGCTGCAAAGATTTCTATTGGGGTTTTTGCTTGCTCTATCACTGAGCGATAGGGTTCGAGATGATCTTGAAATAAGCTAGATTGATGTAATAGAGTATCTCGGGAAAGTTCAGCAGGAGTTTCTTTGTCAATTTCTGATAATATGGTGGGGCAAGGATGTCGAACAATTACTAATAGTTTTGGATTGTAGCGCTTGAAAACCCACTCGATGGACATCAGAGATGCCACATCTTTCACAATAATTTGATAATTAGGCAGTGCTCTAGCCCAGAAACCTCGGTACCAACTACCTCCAAAAGGTAGACCTTTGAAGACATTATCAAAAGCATTTTCAAGCAAGTCATCTTGCTCACCAGGTCGTGTATATCGGAACCATGTATCCATGTTGCCTTTTCCAGTAATCTCTGGATTACATGGCTCGTAGTAGTATATAGCACGATTTGCAGTGGACAATGTTTTACCGACCCAACTTGTACCACTACGACCATGACCTAAAATTAAAATTGGGCGTTTACCAACTTGCCAGTGATTCAAAAACCACGAGGTAAGATAGTAACTAGTATTAGTAATTAAACGTTGTTTTTTCATTTATATTTTACTGATTTTACAGTTAAGATTTTTATGTTTAATCAATGAATTAGAGGGTTATTTTTTATTTATATAAACCTCCAAATAATGATCAAGTATGCCCACTAAAATTCTAACTATAATTTAATAACCACTAAACACTAAAATAGTATAAAAACGCTCAATATTTAGCGATATGGCATTTCTCATAGTTATGAGGTGCAGTCATTTTTTGACAAGCCTAAGTTCTCCTAAAATTCAACCCAAAGGCTTAGCACCTCACCCAATTTAGAAATGCTAGATCAAGATTTAGCTTGAACTAACTGGTTAGACTTGGAAAGTGAAACCAGAGAATCTAGTTCCGAAATAACGCCTTCTATTGCTTTATAACCAAACAAGTCTTCAAGCACACCTGGATTAACATTATCCCTTAAAGGATCGGACAAAACTCTGATAATTGCTTCGGCAAAAGATGACTTATCTACAGCAATTTCAAAGTAGTGATGAACCTCTTTTGGTAGACCTGCTATTCCCTGTGGTGTAGAAACAATCGGTCTACCAGAAACCAGCATTTCTAGGGACTTTATACTAACACCACTTCCAGCTGAAACTGGATTAATGAGAACCCGCCCCGACTTGTATATTTCTGTAGAAGACACTGGATTTACTTTCAGATCAACTTCTGCAGTTTCCTCACATAGCTGTTTAATATACTGGACAGGATTTGAACCCGCTATTAAAACAGTAAATGTTGGTAACGCCAAACGTATTATAGGCATAACTTGGGTAATAAACCAGATTATTCCCGCTACATTGTTGTCGGAAAAGAGGTTACCCAAAAAAACAATATCATATACAGGATTGGGGCTTAGTTTATTTCTAGATATTCTTTCACTATGCTCTTCAGGAAACTCAATCATAGGAGGTAAGTAGCGACCATTTGTCAATCCTTTACTTCTCCAAAAATTTAGGTCATCTAGGGATATATCGTAAAATAAAGTACTCTTTTTTAGTAAATTGATTTCATACTTTGCTAAATTAGACAGTGATAAATATCGTTTGAGCTTGTTTAACCCTTTGGCAGAGGCAAGTTTTCGCTTATAGTACAAATGCTCAATATTGTGAGAGCGAATAACCAGCAGCCGATTCAAGTGTTTACTTAACTTATTTGCTACTTCTCCACCGTGAATACCATCTAGGAAGATTACATCAGGATTAAAGGCAGCTACATCAGAGAGTAATAGCTTTAATTCTTTACCTCTAACAATTCTAGATGTCACTTCCAAAGGATACTTAAGTAAGTCAATTATCCGCCGAATAAAAGAGCCGAGTGTCTTTGGAAATTTTATAAAAAAAACTTGCTTGGCATATTTCCTAATTTCCAGGACTTCTTCTGGTTTTGGCGTATGGCTACACCAGCAGATAACTTGTAGTTCAGTCCCTAAATTAGAGAAAGCTTTTATCCTTCGCCACATGTCTAATCGCGCCCCATGGATGGGCGGATAGGGAATATCATGGCATACTAATGTAATCTTCATAATAGGGCTACTCTTCCTATCAGTTGTTTGCTGCTATAGAGTTAGTCATGCTAATTATTAGCACTGACTTTTGATTATTCAATAACCTATATTTAAGCACCTAAACAAAATTAATTACATATTCTTCCCCAAAATTGTCAAGCACTT
>WTKN01000237.1 GCA_011524395.1 Moorena sp. SS36440bin_2 | reverse complement strand
TGAGCCTTGAGAGCAGATATAATATCCTCAGTAAGCCCTAAATTATTACCAAATTGAGCTTTGTCTAAAATAGCTTTACTAAAGTCAGCACCGGTTAGATTAGCATTTCTAAGATCAGCACCGCTCAGATTGGCATTTCTAAAAATCGTTCCTCTTAAATCAGCATTATTCAGATTAACGTTTTCTAAATTAAACCCGCTTAAGTCAACTCTTGCCAAGTCCTCAGAAAGATCTAGGTCAGCTATCTTCGCAAGTTCATAAAAATTAGTAGTGTTAGCGCTTTCAACACTTCTGATTAATTCTTCCAACTCCTGGTTAAATTGTTCGTTAGTCATACTTTAGTACCACTTTACTTAAATAAGGTTTTAATTTGTGATCTAAAATCAGTAAGGCAATCTTTCTATCTAAGACTACATGTTTTTCCCGACTAATTTCGGGAGACAACAACCCTTCAGCTCCAGTCACATGAACATCTGGCATAGAAACTTCAAAGGTAGCTTCTATGTAGCAAGGCTTTGCCATTACATCTATTGTTCCCAGCTCGACTTCCTTGAGTAATCCTTTAAACACGGGTTGACCCGTTTTTACCTCAAAAACCCAAGCTAGATTTTCCTCTGACCCCTTCGTAGTGATCTGAGGGTCAATGAACTGAAACCCATCGGTTGTTCCTCCTGTATTTTTGTGACCATGGTTAGCTTTAACCCCAGGTTTATTCTTATCCCAAGACCCCTCGAATTTACTGTGATTTTCCTGACTCTCTTGCTGCTTCCTCTGTTTCTCAACATCAGGGTCAAATGAGCCACTGTAGTTACGGGCTTCCAAAGGGATCTTGCCATTTTTCAGCCTTAGCCTAAGTTCTCCACCTTTGAGTCCGAACCTAACTCGACCCAATAATGGCACCTGCACCCATTGTTCATTAAATTGAATAGTCAGGTATAGCTTCAATTTCTCTATCTTGCGAGGTAGAAAAATCCCTGTCGAGACTGGCTCGACTTTCAGCTCTATCATCAGACAGTCTGGAAATTTATTTTCCTCTTGTAGGATAAGCGGTGTCGATTTTATTTTGGACATGCTAAATTAGAATACAGAGGTTCACAGTTTACTCGCGAGGCAACCCTAAGGCTTATAAGCAAACGAGTGAATCGTTACGTTGGCAAAGAATTTATTCTAGGTTAGTGATGACAGCGACCTCTGCTCGAATAGTTTCAGCAGAAATGCAGGTAGAATCTAGTTAAATGTGAAACACACCGCAAAATTTAGAGCATCTCACGTTTAGCTGAAGACACCGATACAGCTTTACTGAAATGATCTAAACTGATTTTTTAGTTCAAGTCCGGTTAATCACTTATAAAATAGTCTCTAGATTGTTGGGTAAGCGTAATCGGTAATGGGTAATCCTCAACTACCAATTACCAATTCCAAATCACCAATTCCAAATTACCAATTCCAAATTACCTGATTTCGGATCTGATAATTAGTCAATCAGAGATGATATTATATTTATTGACTGATATAGCTAATTACCCAGAGATGCGCTACCCTGAGCTAATAATCCTGAGCGTATAATATGATGCTTTCCCCTGAAATGATAAATCCTAAGACTTGGCTGACTAATCTTATAATTTTCCCTAATAATCATTATTATCGATATAGTAAGATAAAGGTGTGATATAAATCACATCAACCGGTGAAGTTAATTACTGCATGGAGTGACTGGATTCACTGACTCGATTCGGTGACTGGATGGAGTTATTGAAATCAGCGTCTTCTCAAGGCCTAGGCGGGATTCCCCGGCAAAAAAAAGGAGCCGATTGCGTCGGCTCCCAAAAAATTGAGGTTGATTCAACTGAGCTCAAGTGCCGTGAATCACTGTCTTGATGCAGTCGCTCATGGGGGAAACCCCCAAGACCGCGCTGCATCGCTTAGCAAATAGTCTCTAGTCATCAGCTATCAGCTATCAGCTAATGCGCTACGCCCAAGCTACGCCAACAGCCTGTGGCCACGCTACGCTAATGGCTGTTCGCGCAGCGTGAGCTAAAAGCTCAGGGCTGACGGCTGATAGCTTATGGTCAACCAGACATGATAGTAGATGTTACTTGATGCTAACTTTAGCACCAGCCTCTTCCAGTTGCTTCTTAGCGTCCTCAGCAGCATCTTTAGCAATGGCCTCTTTAATCGCTTTAGGAGCAGATTCCACCAACTCTTTGGCTTCTTTGAGACCCAAACCAGTGATGCCTCGCACCACCTTAAGTACAGCAATCTTCTTATCAGAGGGGAACTCTTCTAGAACCACATCAAATTCAGTTTTCTCTTCCTCTGGCTCAGCCTCAGCAGCTGGAGCACCAGGCATAGCACCAGCCATCATCATCATACCGCCAGCAGGAGCAGCCGCGCTGACACCAAAAGCGTCTTCGATCTGCTTAACCAGCTCAGAAGCTTCTAGTAGAGTCAGTGATTTTAATTTTTCCAGAATTTCATCAGTTGTAGCAGACATTGATATAACTCCTTTTAGGTGAATTGTTTAATGTGTTGAGTGTTGTACTTGAGAGTTGTACAAATCTCAGAAAGGGGTAAAACCGAGTCCTAGCTGTCGCCTTCTTCCTTGGCAGCAATCCCTTGGATGCATCGACCCAAAGAAGCTGGCACCTCGTTAATACTACGACCCAAGGAGGCTGGTACCTCATTAATCCCGACAGCAAGTTTGGTAGCGATAGAATTAATCGCTCCAGCAACTTGCGCGATCAGTTCCTCCTTAGAAGGCAAGTCGGCAATTGCCTTAACTTGCTCTTCATTCAAGGCTTGACCTTGCATCACGCCGCCGCGAAATTCAGTCTTCTTGGCGGTTTTCTTAAACTCCTGGTAGGCTCTGATGGCACTACCAACATCGTCTTTGACCAGGAGAAAGGCTGAAGTACCACTGAGGAATTCAGTCATTGGCTGCCAGTTTTCGTCTTCTTCCACCGCAAGCCGCATGAAGGTGTTTTTGGTCACCTTGCAAATCGTGCCAGTGGGACGCAGACGATTCCGTAAATCGGTAATTTCAGCAACCGACAGCCCCTGGTAATCAATAACTACAGCCAGCTGAGACTCACTCAAGGTTTGCTTGAGCTCCGCCACAATTGTCTTTTTCTCGTCAAGTGTTCTACCCATTTTGTTAAGTGTTAATTGGTTAATTGTTCATTGAAAATAAATATTATTTATTTTCAATTGACTCTCAACCAAGAATGATCAGTATTGAACGGTCGGTCGCGTAGCGTGTGCGTAGCACATAGATCTGACGGATAACAAATAACCAAACTAAAACCCCGGAGACTTGGCCGGGGTTAAGGGTCGTATCATTACCGCGTTCGCACTCACTGTAGGATCAGTGCCTGGGCAGATGATACATAGTACTTTAACCTCGGCAGGATATTAAGCTAGTTACTCCTGCTGTCTTCAGCGCAAGCCTTCTTCAATTGTCTAGTTTGTTTTGTCGAATTGTCCGGTAATTTCTAATCTCCGTTTTACGCGGCACCCTCAAGCTTGAGTTCACGCAGGATAGCAATGTCCACTTCAATCGATGGACCCATGCTGGCAGACACAAATAAAGTGCGCCAATAGCGACCTTTTGCGCCAGATGGACGATGGCGGTCGATAGTTTCCTGCAAAGCTTTGAGGTTCACCAGTAAGTCTTCGGGGCTAAAGGATGCCTTACCAAACATAACATGAACAATGCCAGTACGGTCAGCCCTAAATTCTAGTTTACCAGCTTTGAATTCTTGAATTGCCTGAGCTATGTCATTAGTAACTGTACCACCTTTAGGAGAAGGCATCAAGCCCCGTGGTCCAAGGAGACGACCCAATCTGGCTACTTTGGGCATCATGTCCGGCGTAGCAATTAGCCGGTCAAAATCCATCATCCCGTTTTGAATTTCTGCAATTAACTCCTCAGAACCGGCAATGTCTGCCCCTGCATTAGTAGCTTCCGAGACTTTTTCACCCCGAGCAATCACTGCTACTCGTATCGTCTGACCTGTTCCCTTTGGTAAAGCTACTGTAGTGCGCAGTTGCTGGTCAGTATACTTTGGGTCAATTCCTAAGCGAATATGGGCTTCAGCGGATTCCGAAAATTTGGCCGTGGCTGTTTCTTTGAGGAGTTTGAGAGCTTCTATGGGTTCATAAGGTCGCTCTTCAACCTTCTTTTTTAGTTCTTGTAATCGACGCGATGGTTTCTTGGGCATCTGTATCTCCTGGGGTACTTAGCGAAGTAAAACTCCTCCCCCTCTATAGTTTACTTTAAGACATTGGAGTTGAAAGTTGAAAGTTGCAGCTTACAGCCTTAATTCATCTTTCATCCTTCATCCAGGATCTTTCATCCTTCTAATCGGTTATGGCTACACCCATGTTTCTAGCTGTGCCTTCCACAATTTTCATTGCCGCTTCTATATCATTAGCATTGAGGTCAGGCATTTTAGTTTGGGCGATTTCTTGCAGCTGGGACCGAGTAAGGCTGCCAGCTTTAGTACGGTTGGGTTGTGCTGAACCTTTCTCAATGCCAGCAGCTTTCTTGATCAGTACAGATGCTGGTGGAGTTTTGAGGATAAAGGTAAAGCTTCTATCCTCAAACACGGAAATTTCCACTGGTATCACCATACCAGCTTGATCAGCAGTTTTGGCATTGTACTCTTTACAGAATGCCATAATATTTACCCCGTGCTGACCGAGTGCTGGTCCGACGGGGGGAGCTGGGTTAGCTTTCCCAGCTGGGAGGGCTAACTTAATCAATGCAACAACTTTTTTAGCCATGATCTAGGGTCTAGCTTGTTTTTTCAATCTGATTGAACTCCAATTCTACTGGTGTATCCCGCCCAAAGATCGATAGTAAGGCTTTGAGTTTGCTCCTTTCGGGGCTAACTTCAATCACTTCCCCTTCAAATTCTTTAAACGGACCAGATAGCACCATGATTTTGTCCCCTACTGCCATATCTACTTTGACAATCGGTTCTTGCTCTTCGGTTTGCTTGAAGATCCGCTCTACTTCACCATAGCTGAGGGGTACTGGTTTAACATGTCCCCTGCCACGCCCGTAGCGGCGTTTTTGTTCTGCCCCAACAAAATTAATCACATTTGGTGTGTTTTTGACAACTTGCCAAGCTTCATCATCCATCACCATCTGGACTAACACATAGCCAGGGAAAACTTTTTCTTCGCTGTGTTGGCGAGAACCATCCTTACGGATTTTCACCGTAGGTGTTTGGGGAATCTGCACTTTCAAAATCCGGTCCCCTACATCCATCGTCTGGATGCGCTGTTCCAAGTTCGTCTTAACCCGTTTTTCACAGCCAGAAGCCACCTGAACTGCGTACCAACGTGGACTTGCAGGTTTTGATACCTCTTGATCGAAATCTTGGGATTCGTCTGCAGCAAAACTCATCAAAATACCTGTCCTGATGCCCAGGAAAATAAACCATCTACCAAGTAAATTATGGTGGCAGACAGAATTACCATCAACAATACCGCTGCTGATTCGCTAATTAACTGTTGCCGAGAAGGCCAAACAACTTTAGCGAGTTCTTCTTTGGTTTCGTCGAAAAACTTACCTAGGTTAAACCCAGATTCAGTTTCTTTAGTCTCTGGTACAGCTTTTGTTTTCTTTGCCACAACTTCTCCTTTCCCCCATCAACGCATTTATATCGGTCTACCATGGTCGGTGCTGAGTGCTATGTGCCCATGGTGCTGAGTTAATCCAGCCAGGGATTAGATGACACAAGTCGGCTTTACTGGCCCCAATTTCCTGTTCCTTGCGTCGGGAATAGTCTAGCTGGTAGAGCCCCCGCCAGAATAATCCACTAGTCCTGATGCTTGAGTCAAACTCTCCTACTCAGCACCCTGAACTGAAGGACTCCCACTGGATTTGCTCAGCTAAACCCTGGCATCCCAAAGGTGCGACCCGCAGCGAATCGAATCCGCTAAGGAAAAGCGCACCTAACTTTTGTATTATACCAATTGTGAGCGCGCCCTGGAGGACTCGAACCCCCGACATCAGGTTTTGGAGACCTGCGTTCTACCAACTGAACTAAGGACGCAGATGGAGTAGAGAGGTAGAGGTTAACCGATACTTTTTAGCTACCAAAGTCTACAAAGATAGACCAAGGCTCGCCAATGCAAGATGCAATAGCATCCAGGGGGTATCTCCCAAAGCTCTGACGGAATATCCCGCGAGCGCCATAAAAATGTCTAAAAAGTTGGTTACACCGGGATAGAGAGCGCAACTATTAAACCCTTGGTTTTCGGCTTTAATTTAAGTTACATAATAGTCCCTGTCGGTGTTACCCTAATTTAAGTCTAACAAATAATAAGAGTTTTTGGTAGACTATGCAACATTTTCTTGTGCTGTTTACTAACCTCTCGCTTGATCTAGTATACCTAATTTTGGCATTTACACCAACCAAATTGATGCTAGGCCATAAACAAGGTTATAAACTACGGTCAAAGCGTTGTTTGATGCGAGTAGCCTTACCAACGCGATCGCGTAAATAGTATAGCTTGGCTCGACGCACTTTGCCTCGACGGACTATTTTTATATTAGCAATTTTTGGAGAATGGAGTAGAAAAACCCGTTCCACACCTACCCCTTGGAAAATCCGGCGTACTGTAATCGTTTCATTAATGCCACCATTGCGCATGGCAATCACAGTGCCTTCATAGGGTTGAACCCGTTCCTTATTACCTTCTTTAATCCGTACCCCTACACGGACGGTGTCACCGACGTAGATGGTAGGGAGCTTTTCCTTTAGTTGTTCCGCTTCAAGGGAGCGAATGATTTCTTGAGCATTCATGGTTTTTCCTTATGCCTAAAAGCACCAGTTTCTGATTATATCCGAAAGAAACACTTGTAGTCTAGATTTTTTTGGGAAAAAGTAGGACTTCAGCACCACTACCTGTGTCTGTGTCTGTCTATTTGGTGTAAATAGCTGATCTGATAGCTGTATCTACTCTCTGTTCCTTGCTTTTTTCCCTTGAGTACTCAAACCTGTACCTATAAGACCAAGGGCTAGTAAACCTAATGTAGCAGTAGATTCATTAACACTAGCCTCAGAGGCGCTAGGCTCAGAGAAGACTGGATACAGGAACTGCCGACCAGCGTAGTCATCATTAACCAATGGGCTAAGGTTAGTGACTGGGTTGCCTGGAGCTATACCTAGTCCTCGGGATTCCATCAGAATATCTACGCCTGGGGTGTCCACACCGGGATCCTGATCTGGAACAGTAAACAATGAAAATGGGGAAGCGGCTGGATTGAGGGGATCGATTAGTTGGGCGATCGGGTTGCTCAATGTGGCTAGAGCTGTGGCGCTAGTACTGCCATCATAGTTGTCGTCGATAAATCTATTAGGACTGATGTCTCCCTCAATATCCCCTAATCCAATCGCATGACCGATCTCGTGGGTCAACAATCGCCTGAAAAAGTCTAGGGTATATACTGTTCCGGCATTATTGTTGAAGGTGATATCTGCTCCGATAATGGCGCTTGAACCTGTGTAATTTTCCGTTCCAGAGGTTAGAGTTACGGTATCACGGATATAATAGAAAAACGATTCACCTTGGGGTGAGGTATTTCCAGGATTCCAGAACGTTGCATTGGTCGATGCCAACAGGTCAATTTCGGCACCATATCGGTTAACCCCTCCTCTACCAGTACCTACTACTGGTGTCTCTAAATCTGCTACAAATGACAAATCGGTACCTAAGCCAGAAACCGGGTCAACTACAGTCCAAGCGTTGAACGCAGCCTCAATCGCATTTTGAAACTCATTGACACTAGGAATAATATCCCAGGTGAATAAATCGCGGAAAGCTTCATAGGAACCGCCCTGTAGTGAGTATCGCAATCCGCCGTCCAAGGAACGCTCTTGTCCTTCCTGTGGTGAGTATCGCAATCTGCCGTCGAAGGAACGATTTTGTCCTTGGATAGTCCTTGGAGCTGCATCCCATCGGGAGCCACCTCTAAGTGTGTTACCAGACTGGTTAAAAATTACAAAAGCGTCAGAGCGTGCTGGGTTAGCAACTTCAATGGCGGCGAAACTCAAAACAGACCCTAGAATCGCTAGTGATAGGTTTTGTGTGAGTTTGAGTAAATCAATAGGTTGTTTGTTTTTGACGTTTGTTTTCATAAGATTGTTTATTTTAATACATTCAAATATATAGACAGGTTAGTTTGACAAACATCAAAGTACCTGTTTTTTTAATAGGCTTTAAGTGAATTAAATAAAAAAATAAATTCCAATGCTTCAATAAAAATACTGAAACTTTAAAAATTTCCATAAAAATTGATTACAAAACATTAAGTAATCGGGTTCATAAATTGGTATGAGTAAACCTAAAGACCCAAAAAACACGAAGACTCAAAAAATTAGCCTTCTTAAGACATTGATATCACGGGGTGACAAGCGCTCTTTAAAATCTTACAGGGGTTAGGTTTTAGGGGTTAGGTATTAGGTAACATCGTCATGGCGTAGTGGTTGATTAAAACTATCTATGCAGTTGGATTGCTGAAAATTGCTTCAACTGCTGGGAATTACAACAACACGAGTCGCGCTCATTAAACCCAACACCTAAGACCATTAACCTAACACCTGCCTAGGTTTGAGCTTTGTTGTCACCCCTTGAGGACATTGATTCACAATTTATTCACAATGAAATAATATTAGCGTTCGCCTAGCGTAGCCTTTTGGCCATCGCTTTCAAGTTCTAATCTCTGAATAACACTCCAAACTTTGAACACATTACCTTGCATCAAGGCAGCTATACCAGATAGGGCTTGTAGTTCGGGAATAGTCGGGTTGATTTTAAGGGCAGGTTTTAGGGCATTTTCTCCATTTTTTCCATCCCAATCATAGAGATATACGAAGGCAAGATAAGCGTGAGCATAGGGATTTTGGGGGTCAAGTTGGGTGACTCGCTTTAATGCTGCAATCGCACCTTCTACATCTTGCTGCAATACCCTACTCAAGGCCAGACCATAAGCCCAGTCTAGGTTATTCGGTTCTGATTCCAACCGATAGCTTAAGGCTAAATCTGCTTGTTCTAAGTAGTCCTGAATCGGATCGTATTGGTTAATGCGGGCAGTTTCTTCAAAAACCGGTTCTAGGCCATTGAGTCCTTTAGGTAAATTAGTGGATAATATCCGCATTTGGGTGATTAAATCTAGTTCTGGTGCAGGTATGGGGGTAGCGGCTGGATCGATGGTCAAGGTAACCGTTGGTACTTGTATCGGATAGGTTTCGCGAGTTTGTCGATTGAGGTAAGTTGCTTTTAGGGTGTAGCTTCCAGCTGGGATATCTGCTGGGGGAAACATCGCCATCCGTTCAATGACTTGAAATTGGGAATTGGCAGGTGGTAATTGGGAAGAGTGTAGTTCTCCCATGGCAATACCATGGTCGTGTAACCATCTGTGGGTTATTCGCCTTTGGCCTTCCGGTAGCGTAGGTTGCCAGGTTAGGATAACGATGCCAGATTGTAATTGCTCCCAAGAACCAGTCCACTGATAAGTTACTGGTATAGGTACTCCAGCAGGAGATCTTTCTGGTACGGTGACTTGGTCTAATTTAACTCTAGGGCTTGAGCTGAGAGTATTGCTGTTCGCGTAGCGTGGCCTTTTGGCCAGGGAAGCATTGCCATTGAAACTACTGGGTTTTATGGATGATTGGTCACCCACAGGCTTTATCGATAATGGTTTTACGGCTATTGGCGGCTGCCGCTTGTGATACAGTTTCAGTTGGCTAGCATCGGGTAACTGCCAAGTCTGGTGTAGCTCAAATTCTGACCCTTGCTCAACTTCCTCAACTATAGCTGCTTGGGATTCTGGGATTGACCCTTGGGCACCAGTTTTAGTGAGGAACCAAGAAAGCGATCGCATATCCTGTTTCACTTGTTTGGCTTGGGTTCCCACTTGACGCCCGTATACTTGGAAATTGGCTAATGCACCATAGTAATTGAAGTTGTGTTGGTTAATGTCTGGGGTTGACGGTAATACTCCTAAGTTAGAGCGCAAGTAAGGTTGAGTCTTGATGATTTCAGCAATTACCTTCCGATGAGGCCATGGCTGTCCTAAGTAGGGCAAATGTTGTACACGAGGACTAAGTAATTGAGTCAATCCTCTACCTCCTAATGGAAATAGATTCAACATCATCAGTACAGTTGCTAGCCCTACCGTGGTCCAACGTATCGGTTTACCCCAACGATTAGTCCAGCAAGTTAAGCCATAAGCCAGAAACAGTGATAGCACTGGAACTAATGGCAAGATATAGCGAGCATCTTTATTAATATTCAATGAACACAATAAATAACCACCCACTATGAAGACCCCTAGCCAGGTTAGTGACCAGATGGGGGGATGGGGGGATGGGAGATTGTTCTGTTTTGCGATCGGGGATTGCTTGAGCCCATACTTGAGCCCATAAATTAATAGTCCTACTATCGGTATTAACAATAGTGGCCAAGAGATCAGGTAAGGTAAGATTTTCCAGTAGTAAACCCAAGCATCAAGGGTATTGAGGGCTGGGTCTCCTTCTGCGATCGCGGAATCTATGGTTGCTCGCTTCCCAGAGGTCAATATCAACAACCAATTAATCCGGTACCATGGACCAAATAGCAAAACTGATACCAGCAAACCTGCGATTAACTGAGCGAACCTTTGCCATTGCCTCTGCCACAGAACCCTCACCCCAGCCCAAGCGATTGGCACGAATAGAAAAAATATGGCGGTTTGCTTAACTAGCAACGCGAATCCTAAACAAACCCCAAACCCCAACCCCCACAACCATTCTTGTCTTACTCTGGTTCGCCATAAGCGTCTCTTTGCAGTTGCCAAACGCCACCACACTGTCAGAGACCAAAAACACAAACTGACTACTGTGGTTAATGGATAATCCAGCAAAAATTCTAAACGGTAGCGATATAGTCCTGGTAACAACATGACTAAACCAGCAGCCCATAACCCTACCCGGCGGTTAAATAATACCAGCGCTAATCCATAAACTGAAGCAATTAGCACTCCACTACATAAAACTAGCGCTATGGTAGCTAGCTCCGGTCCGGTTCCAAACAGTTGCTGAACCATTGCGGCAATAATATAAGTCAATGGCGGGACTTTTGACGAAATTGCCCAAAAACTGCTCCACCACTCCCCAGAGAACCACTGAGGATGCTGCAACGCCTGCCAGTAATTCAAGGAACCGGTCAAATAATCCGCCTGATCCCAAGCTGGGACAGAGTGATCTAGGGCAAACCAAATGCGATCGCAAAATCCACTCCCTAGCCAAATTAGTCCTAGAATTAGTGGATCTCTAAAGCGTCTTTTCATAGTGGTGATTGCTAGGTGCTAAACTGTTATCTTTTTAGTTCAATCCTCTTAACTGCTTCACCATCTTTACATGAACAATACCAGCCTCCTCAAAAGAGTCTCCCACTACTTCAAAGTCTAACTTTTCATAAAGTCCTTTCACATACTCTTGAGCATGCACCACCACTACCTTAACTCCAGCTTGCTCAGCCAACTCTAATGCTTTAATCATCAACTGTTTACCAATGCCCTTACCTCTAGCATCAGATAAGACGGCTAACCGTTCTATTTTTGCCGTTTTATCATCTAGATATCTTACCCTAGTTGTGCCAACCGGCTGATTATTCCAATAGGCTAATAAATGCTTAGCTATTTCATCCTTACCATCAAACTCTAAATCCGCTGCTACCCCTTGTTCAACCTGAAAAACCTGCACCCTGATTAACTTAATTTCTGATAATCGTTCAGTATATCCAACAACTTTAATAGTTAACTCATTCATTTACCTATTCCAATTCTTAACTGCTAACCATTTAATCATTCAAGCCTTAACTTACCCAGGGGCTTTACCGTCGAATCATCAAACCACTCTATCTTAGTACTATACTTTTCCTCAAGTCCCTGTTGCAAATGATCAGAGGGATAAAATAGAAATATATCACTAAACCCTTGAGGAATATCGGGAATAGTAGGGGGAATGACTAACTGGAATTTCACCTGAGGATTTAATAAATAACTAAGAGAAATCACATCCCCAGGATTCACTGAAGAAACATTGCTAATTACCAGAGGTCGCTCAGCTTGATTAATAATCCTAGCGATGGTAGGGTTGTGAGCCCCAACTTGCTTGTTCCACCATATTTCTGTTTGGGAACTAATAGCACAAGAGATAACTCCCCCTGTAAGCAGCACAGCTACTATTCCTTTCCAGACCTTCTGTGTTCTTAAATTAGCATTGATTAAATTAGCCCTTGATAGATACCCAGTTATAGACATACTAATTAGATAAGCAACAGCCAGCTGCACTCCGATATAGCAAGGTAGGAAATACCGAGTACTTACTGAACGTCGTCCTCCCCAAATTAAGTCGGGTAAGATTAAGCCTAATGCAGTAATAACGATTAACGTTAAAACCAATAACCAAACTCGCTGGGGAGTATAACGACAAAGAAAATAAATGGCATATCCCACAAAACTAACTAAAATTGGTGGGATTATATAGGTAAATGGATGCTCCAGTGGTATTCCAATATCAAAAAATAGAAAACTAAGGTTTATCCCCCAGATTTTAACCAAAAATGATAAAGGGACTTGAATGGTTGTCCAATGGGTTTTATGCTGAATAACAGCCAAGTTAGTAACTACCACAACTAACCAAGGGGAAAAGGCTATAAACCCTGCAACAGATGCTATCAAATAAGCAAAAATAGTTTTATTAAAGCGAAACCGTTCTATAATAAAGACATAAATTCCATGTCCAATGGCAACAAATATAGAAAAGAGAAATGTGTAAAGACTAAGTGCCAAGGTGACAGCATAGATTACCCATGACCAGAGGTAGTGTGTTACTTTTCGACTATTCTTAGTTTTGCGGATAGCTCGTAACAGAGATGCACAAGATAGGATAATAGTCAATGTCCATAGACTATATTCCCGTGCTTCTTGAGCGTAGAGTACATGAAAGGGAGATACCGCAAAAAGTGCTACAGCTACCCATCCTACTACAGGGGATTCAAATAATTCTAAGCACAGCCAATAGATAGCTGGAAAAACTAGCAGGCTAAACAGAACAGATAAACCCCTAGGGTTATTGACAGCAGCACCAAGTAGCTGCCGCCAAAACCGCGCCATTAAATAATATAGGGGTGGATGTTCTGGATTTTTAGCTAAGGCATTAATAGTATCCCCTAAGTTTTTTTCAGGATTAGGATGCTGATACTTTTGTAAGTCTTCAACACGAATCACCCTACCATCAAAAACTTCCTTAATTACTTCATCTCCGGTGTAGCCAGAACTCCGAATTGAGGTATAAACTTCATCGTGCCAGTATATTTTATGGTTTAGATTGAAGCAGCGGAAGAAGATTCCTAGCAGTAAAAGGACGATAATCAAAAATCGCCATCTTAGGGAAAAATACTGCTTAGATGGTTTCGTCATATCTTAAATAGGTGTTTGGCTACTCCCTACTCCCTACTCCCGCTCAACCCAGGGCTTTGTACTTCACCGAATTGAGAAATGCTATAATTCGTGACTACCTCGTTTTTTGTGCCAAATCTGTATCGTTTGGATTGGAAGTAGTAGGTAAAAATAGCTGTGGTAGTAGTAGTCCAGAATTAGCTTTGTAGTCAGCAAACTCTGGATAGCGGGAGAGAGATTTATCTTTTTTGAGCATATTGGGAATAAAGATACCTGCAATAAAAGCTGCCAAAATCACAAAGGGTAGCCAGTGCTGAGCTAGCATCGCAAAACCAGAGTAGATCAGGATTTCTCCCAAGTAGTTTGTGTTTCGACAGCGAGCAAAGAATCCTTCTGTGATTAATCCAGAACGATACTTGAGAGTATAGTATTTCTGGGCATCACTGGCATAGTGTAGAAAGACTCCCATGACATTAATGGAAATGGCAGCAGCTACGAGGGGTAAGGGAGGCTGAGAACCACTGCTGATCAGAATAAACGGAGCAACCCAATAGGGTATTAGTATTCCGAAGGTAAGAATTCCCATGGCAATGGGCATTTCTTGCTCCCACTGCTGGTCTGGATAGATACGGTCTTTGAGTAGCCACATCACCCCATAGGTGCCATGAAGGGCTAGGTAAACCCATGGACCAAGGGTGAAATTCTGGTAGAAAACCATTAATCCCAGCACTACTATAGCGGTAAGTCCTTTGTGGAGATTGATGAAGTGCTTGATTTTCATAGGTAGGGTGTCTGATCGATTAAAGGCTTGCTAAGTCACTACCGTAATTCTACGGAAATTTGTGATCGCTTTTCCACAATTAACCACTCTATAAGTGAATTAAAATTACTGTTCAGGAGTAAGTGACTAAGTACGTGGAAATCAATTATATTCACTATGTTAACTTTCGTAAATTAACTCCACTCTTTGCTGTGAAAAGTTTCCAGTTCACTATTTGATAATTTCCATAATCAACGTTAATTGAATACGACGACTTATCTTAAAGGTTATATCACTACCGTAATTCTACGTAAACGGGTCATAAAATTCATAAATAATAACGGATAATTTAAGTCAAATAAACCTTTTTATTTGTATAAATATATACTTATTGATACCAGAAAATTTTCTTAAAATAATTCGCTTATTTATAAGTAATTTGTATGAAAAATACTCTAATTGATAGAATAATGATTTATGATTAACTAGAACGTTTACATTATATTTGTGAACCAAAAATTCTCTTTAAATAAGAGTTTTAGCTAGTTTAGCGTTCACGAATCATTTAGAAACGCGCTTAGCAGTTCAACCTTTGGTGAGGTACTTTACTCTTTAGTTTTAGGAAGCAGGGATTAAGGAACAGGGAGCAAGAAATAAAATTTATTTATATTTACCTCACCCTTACTAGGGAACGCTATAGATCAGGTTTAATCAACGAAAGCAATTTAAAAATCTTATGTTTATCATTGATCAAGAAGAAGCGACTCAACATATTGAGTGGCTCGATAAATATACCATTATTTTTAATAATCAAATATTCACTAGAGGTTTTGATATTTTCCCAAATGCTTATCAAAAAGCATTTGAGTTTTGTTGCCAACTATCTTCTGATGAAGATCCGCCTCTGTATTTGATTTTAAAACATCCATATTATCTGACAGTTTGGATTGAGCAAAAAGAGGTAACTTTAGTTAAGGGGATTTTTAATTCACCCATAAATATTTATAAACCTAAATCCACGGCTTCGTTATCACTAAAAGCAGCTAGATCTAAAGCGGACACTCCTAACTATATTGATGGTGAAGAATCCAGAAATAATAATCAGTTAGCTACGCCAGGTTTACCTGATTCACTCCCATAATATATTTCAACTTCAGAAGCTTCGATAGTTACTGAAAACCCCGGATAGTGCTACAATCCGAGAGAATCTGATTCCCCGGCAACTCCAAAAGTACCTACCGGTAATCTGAATCAAAACCAAGATATTCCGGAATCTGAGTTCCAAGTGCATCCTAGGTGTCAGCACATTACTGAGCAATCTCTTGAACGGCTGTCTAAAAAGAAATATC
>WTKN01000377.1 GCA_011524395.1 Moorena sp. SS36440bin_2 | reverse complement strand
ATAGATCTTTCCCGACTCACTCTATACAATAAGTCTACACCCGGATTTGATATAACAATGAATTCACCCAGTTCATCTACAGCTACTTTTCCACTCCTGGGACAATTAGCAACAATTAATGCTGAAGGGTCAACTACTGATGTTGGTAAGTTCTCAGGATCCTGTGCTGAGCCGGTAATATCCCTGGTCACAGTCCCAGATTGACCACCCCTCAAGCTCAGAGCTGCTATTTCACTAATATTATTATCAAAAGCTATAGATTCGATTATATTTCCATCTGAGCCGATAAAGGCACTGGTATCTTCGAGTACCTTCATATTGAATAAGCCTTGCAGGGTGATGTTAATTTTTCCACCATCCCCTTGCTGAGCATTCGCAAATATATCGCTACCTTTGTGATCATTAGTTAAAGGTAGCGCTACTAATACTCCACCAGAAATATCGATATTTCCCCCATTGGCATCACCTATAGCGCTAGCTAAAATTAGGCTATTGTTATCGAGTATGATCACTCCTGGTACATTGATATTGATAGTTGCTGCATCTTTGTCTTCGGTTTTTTCTCCAGTAGCAGCTATAAGTTGGCCGTTGTCTAGGGTGAGAGATTCAGCATTAATTGTCAGTTTGCCAGCTAATCCTCCAACTACTACTTCCTGACTATCATCCTGCTTTATTTTTGGAAAATCAGTCTCTGTTAATTCTACACCGCTTACTGCTATTCGTGCTCCATTTTCGACAGTTAGCTTATCTGTTTCTAGTGTCACATCTCCTGCTCTACCTGTTTCGGTGGAAGCAGAAATTTTGCTGTTATTTACTGTCAAGGTGTCTGAATCTAAGGTTATGTCACCACCTCGCATTTTTTCGGAAGTAGCAATAATTTCAGCACTATCGGTTAGTTGCACTTGATCGGCATCAATGTTGATATCACCACCGTCAAATTCGCTTTCGCTTCGAGCATTCAAAACTCCACCATCTGATAGATTTAAGGTCTTTGTTGTTATGTCAATACGCCCTCCCTTACCCTCAGCTCCTTTTTGAGTTTCAGTTACTATGCGACTTTCGTTTTTACCAGAAATTTCCACAAAATCGGTGGCATTCACTGTAATATTACCTGCTTTGATTTTGCCCAGAGTGAAAGTTTCCAATTTCCCTGAATCTTTAAGGGATAGAGAGCGAGCTGTAATGGTAATCTTACCAACTCCTCCTGGGGTGTTTTGCGCGCTCTCTGGGTTTCCTGCGTTAGGCCCTACGGAAGTTTCGATGTCGCTGTTGTTAAGCTCAATCTTATCTTTAGCAGTTATCTCAATATTTCCAGGATTTCCCTTACTGTTCCTTCTAATATCAGCAGTAATAATGCTTCTCTTGCTTAAGGAAAGTGAACCAGTTTCAATTATTATATCCTTGCCATCACCTTTAGCGTTATTTTGAGATTTCGCTTCAATTTTAGCTCGATCTTTCATAATGAAGTCTCCTTCAACTATGATTGTGATCTTGCCCGCGTTTCCATCTCCTGATGTATTAGCAGTTATACCACTAGAACCGGATTTATTTGGTCCAATCATAGTCAGGGACCCAACACGGATGTTTATATCACCGCCATCACCGGTAGTTTTTGACTCGGTCTTAGTCGTAATTTGGACTTGATCTCTTTTCGATTTAAGATTGCTGGGATCTTTGCGAGAATCAAGCAATAGGGAATCAGCTTGGATCTCAATACCCCCGCTCGATCCTTGAGAGCCTTTTTGAGCCGTACTCTCAATTTTGCTGCCGAATTTAAGCTCAACTGCTCCACCAGCCAATATCGTAACTTTTCCTCCGGTTCCCTTACCGCTATTTTGGCTCTTAATTCTGCTGTTATCAGCCAGGGTAACATTGCCATTGACCTTTAATGAAATATTCCCGACACTGCCCTTTGTTTTGGAATTACGTTGTTCTGTTTTAATGGTACCTTGCTTTTTCAGGAGTACATCCCCAGTCACATCGATGGTAATGCTTCCGCTATCACCATCTCCCCCTGTTATTGCCGAAATTCCTGGGTTTTGTCTCCTAGATTCGATCACTAGGGAGCCAGTAGTAATTTGAATGCTTCCTCCTGGTCCACCTTTTAGTTCACCTTTTTTGTCATCAGTTGTTAAGGTGAAAATTCCATGCTGATTTCCGCCACTAGAAGCAATAATCGAAACTGAGTCATCAGCGGTGATTATAATATCACCCCCTTGCTGACCATTTCCCTTAGTTGTGGTGAAAATTACCTGCTCTCTTCGAGCCGTCTCTACTGTCAACGAGCCAGTATCGATAGTAATTTTTCCGCCTTCTCCACCTTCTTGATTGGTAATGGTAAAGATGCCATTATCTCCTCTTCGGCGAGAAGTAGAGCGAACCGATACTGAGTCATCAGCTGTTATACTAATATCACCACTTTTATTACCATTCCTCTCAGTTTTAGTAAAAATTCCCCGGTCTTTCTCATTTTCCGAGTTTTCTACTTCCAAAGACTCAGCAATAATCCTAATATCACCACCATCAACATTACTATCTTTGGCTACGAAAGTTTCTATAGCGCTATTGTTAATTACAACATTCCCTTTCTTGACAGCATCAGGAAAATATAAACCTAGCTTGTTACCGTCTCTAGTCAATTCTACTTGTCCTGGTGCGCCCAATCCCGCTAACAGAATATTCCCACCTTGATTGGTGCTAATCTTACTATCTTTAACCTCAATATCACCACCAAGTAACAATAGGTTATTAATCGCCAGCTTCTCCAACTTGGCTTGACTGGTAATATTCCCGGGAATTTGATTAAAGAAAAACACATTAGGATTAACCGTCAGCAATGGCGATGGAGGCTCTGGATTAGAAGCACTAAACACTCCTTGACTCCCAAACCCAATCCCATCAGCAGTGGTGCCCACAAAAGAACCAGATACATCCAGCTTGGCTTTATCCCCAAAGAAAATCCCATTGGGATTAATCAAGAACAAATTTGCTCCACCATCGATACCCAAGGTTCCTAAAATATTGGAGGGATTAGCACCAGTTACCCGAGACAGAATATTTTCAATCCCAGCTGGATTAGCAAAATAAACCCTTTGCCCGTTTTCAACATTAAATTCTAAAAAGCTATGGAACAAGTTGATATCTCGGATTGCTCCTCCTTTAATTAAATCAACAATTTTTCCATTTATCTCACCAGAGCCCAGGTCTAGCTGTGACCTTTCGCCCGTGGGCAAAGTGGTATCAGGAGTAATCTGAGCATTAGCTTGGTTTATTGGAAATGCGTACGCTCCACTAATCCCTAAATATAGCGCTAAACCTAACTGAGTGTTATACCGTTTCAAGACATCGAATGCCATGGCAAAGATTTCTCCTAATCCTGGGGAGGGTGATTTGACTGCAGTTAAGGTTAATCAATTTATTTCCATGGATTAACTTAATTTTGATTAACCTAGTTTTGATTAAGCGACTGACAGCTGATCAGTTTGATTGATAATGGCTTGAGACTGTTATTCTTTGTGGAAATAATAATTTTAGTTATTATACACTTATAGGTGACAGCTATTGATGTAAAGTTTGGTTAATTCAGATTAACTAGGGCTACAGGGAATGCTGATCCAAAGCGCACCTATCCAAAATTGTTGAAATTTTCGATAGTGAATTAATTGGACTGAAGTTATATAAACTAGCGCTATAGTTATGAGCCGCTTAATCTGAGCAATTTTAATTAGGGCTATAGTTGCTGAATCGGATGCTTCAACGGAGCAGCTGTGGGATTGACCGTTCGCGCAGCGTCGGGCTTTACCCGTGCATGTCACGCTACGCGATAGAAAGCAAACGCGATGCTCTTAAGGCCAAAGGCCACGCTACGCGAACAGAGCCGCTACGCGATCGCAAACACTCAGTCTGGATACTTTGATCAGTTGTTAGTTGTAATAACAACTAATACCCCATATAGGCGACAAGCAAGAGAAATAATGATGACTCGTAATTTACTATTAAGTTTGGGAGTGTCAGCACTCTTTACTAGCTTTTACTCCCTTTGGAGCCAGTGCATTTACGATTGGTGGTTATCTGACTGAAACAGAGTTCCAGAACCTAGCTCCCGAGATCTCCCTGTCTGCCGAGAGTCGTTTTGGATCTGGAACAATAGGAGGAAACACCTTCGAGCTAGATATCCACAAGGTTAACCCTAGTGGTTTTACTAACTTAGATCAGAAAGAATTTAATTGGGTCAGTGGAAAAGCGGTTGATTTCTTACTGGAGTTCGATGGTATTTCTCAACTCACCTATACCGTTGGTGATGTAGTTCTTTCGTCTACAGTGACAGAGGATAACTTCTCAGATTTGTTTCTACGGACTAGTGCTCGTAAGGATAACAGCAGCATTGTACTGAGCAACTTGATGTTAACCGATAGTGCGATGTCTGCTAGTCTTCCTGACGCATCCAATGTTTGTAGTAATCCTAATGATTGCGGTTTTTTTGATGCACAGTATTTACACATCAGTAACGTTTTAGGTGCTTTCACCCTGACTGGTCAATCAACTATGACCTGGTCAGAAGAGAATCTGCCCACACAATCTAGACTAGCATATCAGGTTAAATTAGTGGCTGGTGAGCCTGGAGGCAAGCCTCCTGTTGATGTACCAGAGCCAGCTACGATGTCTGTGTTTTCCCTAGGTGTTATTGGTTTGGTTCTAACTGGTAGTCGTCGCCGCCATCAGCTTGGAGTTCGGCGATAATTTTTTCGATCTTTTTCTTAGCATGATCTTGCCTGTACAACCTAGGAGAGAATGACTTGATAATAGCAATAAAATCCTGCATCAACTCGTCTTTCCTGTTATCAACTTGGTTGACAATTTATAACTGAATACCTAAACGAGACAGCAGAATCTCCAAGTAATTGATGCCGAATCTACCCAGGCTATCTTTATGCTCTACTAGTAAAATGTCGTAGCCATCAGAATTCAGAAGAGTGGCTAATTGTTTACGATTATCGTTGAGTCCACTTCCTACTTCTTTGATAATTTTGACAATCGTGTAACCTTTAGCGATCGCATACTGTTGAAGACGTTCAACTTGAAGCTCAACCTCTGACTTATGCTCAGCAGAGGAGACTCGCCCATAGATAGCAACTCGTTTGGTGTTTGATAGCTGAGTCTTCTGTTGAGGGAAGTACTCAACGATGACTGAGCCACTTTCAGTTTGAAATGCCGGATGAGGCAACTTACCTGCCTTCCACCATCTCCAACCCGTCTGGTAGCTTACTCCCATGTGTTTGGCATAGTCTTTGAGTCGCATCTGTGGTAATCTCTCACCACAAAGGTGAGAGATTACCACAGATGTTTGTTTATGACTATATTTTATGAATATATTTTTATGACTATACAATCACGACAAATAGATAGAATCATCAACAGTAGCCAAAATAGTCTGCCCAATCAGGAAAATTGGCCATGAGTAAAAAAACATTTTAAACCCGCTTTCGATAAGGTACCAATAGAGGGGCGGCCTGCTGCTTTCGATATAGATTTTCTATGAGTATGGCTGGTCAGCTCACTGCTGAGAACAGATCCTCTTGGCTTTCATCTGTTCGGTGATGCTGATCTTCCTGTTGGTCTGCCTAGTTACAGGAGTCATGTTATTATACACCAATCAGGCTCAGACTTTAGGGTAGTGGGGTGCGCGGTTATCTTGATTCTCGAGGTGAGATTCTTTACCCTGGCACCGCTTACTGACTCTAACTAAACCGGAGGGAATGCTTGGCTTCGCTGCAAAGCAAGCGCTTCGGATTGGCTTAAACATTGGTCTATCTAAAAGCATTTCAAGGATACTGCTGTGGCCTCCCCTTGTCACTGGATGGCGCTGCACGATCATGGTGCCAACAAGGGGTGAGGTTTTTCCCGAGACTTGAGCAATTTTGCATCTACTTGATAGACTGGGGGATCCCATGAGATAATAGTAAATTGTGTTTAATTGTAATATTTGAGTTCTTAGAAAAAAAACTATGGCAAGTAAGAAAGGTGTCCGAATCGTTATTACTCTAGAATGTACGGAATGTCGCAGTAACTCCAATAAGCGTTCGGCTGGTGTTTCCCGCTATACCACTAGGAAGAATCGCCGTAACACAACATCACGTCTGGAACTGAAGAAATTTTGCCCCCATTGCAACAAGCACACAATTCACAAAGAAATCAAGTAGATTTGGTCCTTGGTCATTTGTGAATTGAATTTTTGAATTCAAAATGGACTATTGACAAAGAACAAGGACTAAAGAACAAATGACTATAATCAGTAACCAGTAACCCAAATAACCAATAACCAATCATAACCAATCATGACTTACTTTCGTAAACGTCTCTCTCCGATCAAACCCGATGAACCGATCGACTATAAAGATGTTGAGTTGCTGCGCAAGTTTATCACTGAACGGGGAAAAATCCTACCGCGCCGCATTACTAATCTAACGACTCAACAACAACGAAAGCTAACCACAGCCATTAAGCGAGCAAGGTTCTTGGCTTTGCTACCCTATATTAATAAAGAAGGTTAAGGTGAACAATCACGGTCTTCCTCTGGGATATTTCCCGTGTGAAGAATGAAATATCAAATAAGAAGGATGAAGGATGAAGGATGAAGGATGAAATGGGGTGATCGATGGCTGAGGCGCGGGATGCAGTGGCCTCAAGGTGAGGCAGTTGCTCATGGCCCATGAGCCATGAGCAACTGCCGTGATTTGCCCCACTCGCGCTCTGCATGGCTGGCATGGTAACTAAAAACTTGCGACTCAACCAGGAGTTACACTGACCACTGAGCGCTGACCACTGAGCGCTGACAACTTCAGACTTCAGACTTCAGACTTCAGACTTTAGACTTGACCCCCTCTGCTAAGTTGGGCATCTCAACAACACAGGATAGACTGGGGGGAGGTGGATTTGGTAAACGCTACCCGGGTTATCAGAACTGGTGGAAAAGGGAACACTAATCGAATTTCGCTTACAAGGAGAACGCCATCTCGCCGTTGTCGATCGTCCAGAAGGCAAGAACCACTTGATTGCTTTGGATCAACGGGGGAAACTGCACAAGCTCCATCCTCGACAAGTCACCTACGCAGTGGCCGATTCTACTTATAAGCCATCAGAAATACCAGAGTTTCTCGCTCGAGTACAACCCTATCTAGACCCAGATAGCTTAGAATTAGCCTGGGAATTACTGGTGGAAGAAGGAGAGGCGGTTACCTGTGCTGACATGGCACAGTTATTATTTTCTGAGCAAAGTCCACCCCAGTGCTATGCGGCACACTCTCTTCTCTTTGAAGACAAAATCTATTTTAAACAAAAAGCACAAACCTATGAACCCCGCTCCCCTAGCATGGTGGCTGAAATCAAGCATCAACTGGCAGCGGCTCAATCAAAGCACCAGGAACAAGAAGAATTTTTGAAGCGAGTACAACAAAAGCTAGGGGGTGAGGAAGTAGAGTGGCTTGATAGCGATCGCACTCGCTTTGATGCTCTAGAACGGTTCGTGAGTGAACCAGATAAACCCTCTCGTGCAGTTCAGGAAACTCTGGAAGCACTAAAACGCCATCAAAACCCAGAAAATGCCTTCGATTTGTTGATAAATCTGGGTTTGTGGCGTCCTCACCAAAAGTACTTGCTGCGTCATAAAATCCCAACTCAATTTCGTCGTGAGGTACTCGAATTGACCCAGCAATACCTGGCAAATCCTCCTACTGACCCAGATTCAGATCGCTTGGATTTAACTCATCTGAAACTCTACACCATAGATGATGAAAGTACCCAAGAAATAGATGATGGGTTGAGTATAGAAGATCTAGAGGATGGCACTCAGCGTCTGTGGATTCACATCGCTGACCCAACCCGCTTGGTAATGCCAGGGGATAACCTTGACCTAGAAGCACGACGGCGTAGTACCACCATATATCTACCCACGGGCATGATTCCCATGTTCCCATCGGAACTGGCAACTGGTCCGATGAGTTTAGTTCAAGGTCAAGTCTGTGGGGCACTCAGTTTTGGCGTGATCTTGGATGAAGATGGTGCCATCTATGACTATCAAATTCACCCCAGCCTGATTAAACCTACCTATCGCCTGACTTATGAAGATGTAGATGAAATGTTGCAGTTAGGGGTACAGGCAGAAACAGAACTGTTTGCGATCGCTAACTCGGCTGTGCGTCGGCAAAAGTGGCGCAAGTCTCAGGGGGCGATTAGTATCCATATGCCAGAGTCAGTAATCAAGGTGGGAAATGATGAAAAAATTACCATTGAGGTGTTAGAAGATTCACCATCACGGCAAATGGTGGCAGAAATGATGATTCTGGCAGGTGAAGTGGCTGGACGCTATGGTCAACTCCATCAAATTCCCCTACCATTCCGAGGACAACCCCAGCCAGAACTTCCTTCCCAAGAAGAACTGCTGCTATTGCCAGCGGGTCCAGTGCGGTTCTGTGCCATGCGTCGATGTATGCCTAGAAGTGAAATGAGCATTACCCCAACACGCCACGCTAGTTTGGCTTTGGAAACTTACACCCAGGTAACCTCTCCGATCCGCCGCTACACTGACTTAATGACTCATTTCCAGCTGAAAGCTCATCTACGGGGTGACCCCCTACCCTTTGAAGCTGAACATTTGCTCGAAACGATGCAGAGTGTAACCAGAACAGCTAAGGACGCTAGTGAAGTAGAACGTGATACCAACAAATATTGGGGATTGGAATATTTACGGCGTAACCCAGATCAGGTTTGGCAAGTATTAGTACTCAGTTGGTGGCGAGAAAACGAGAATAAGGGCAACATTCTCCTAGAAGAGTTAGGTCTAGAATTGCCCATGCGTTTCCAGCGTTCGGTTCAATTAGGCGATCGCTTACACGTCAAAGTCAGTCACGCTGATCCCCGTAAAGAAGTTATTCATTTTCAAGAACTAGCGAACCCAGAGGCTCAGCTTGCTTTTAACTCCAAGCTAGAAGATGGCTCAGCTTCTGCTGTCAACAGGTTCGCCTAAATGCCTTTCCTTGTCTAAGGCTTAGATGTCAGAAGTTAATGATGTGACGAAACATCATATAGTGTTATTTAACAGTGTGATTTAACAGTGTTATTTAATAGTGTTATGTAAGTATGTCAACCTACTTACCAGTTGCAAATTAACTTCTACTGTAAAACTAGAAAGCTTGCTTTGATGTCTCGACATAATTACAAGAGATTAAAACACCAAATCAGCTCGGTACCCAGCCGTTGGTACTTCTGCCTATCTTTGGCTATTACCATCCTGCTGGGATGGGTTGGTGTAGCAGCAGCACAAGATAGTAACACGAATAATTTCACTAACCTATCTACTATCTGGTTGTTAGTTTCATCTACTCTAGTCTTTTTTATGAATGCTGGCTTTGCCATGTTAGAAGCCGGGTTATGTAGACGGAGAAATGCGACTAATGTCTTGGCTAAAAATTTGATAGTTTTCTGTATATCAGCCTTAGCCTTTTGGCTACTTGGCTTTGGCTTAATGTTTGGTGATGGCATCACTTACAGTTGTGTTCCCGGAGAAAATGCTAGTTTAAGTTTAGTGGGTCAAAAGGGATTATTTTTTAATCTTCCCTTTCCCCAATTTGGAAATCTAGGTTTTCCAGAATCAGGATTTAATTGTCTCAATCAAGATTGGTCTAATCACTCCTTTTCTGCTCTATTTTTATTTCAGTTAGTTTTTGCTGGAACTGCAGCCACTATTGTTTCAGGAGCTGTTGCTGAACGGGTTAAATTCTGGGCATTTCTGCTATTTAGTTTTTTCCTGGTTGGTTTTATCTATCCCCTAACGGGTCACTGGGTTTGGGGACACTATGGTTGGCTAGCCAAGGCGCTAAAATTTCATGATTTTGCCGGTTCAACTGTAGTCCATAGTGTTGGTGGTATGGCTGGCTTGGTAGGGGCTTGGCTACTAAAGCCACGACAAGGTCGTTTTGGCTACAATTTAAGAACAGATAGATATGAAGGTCTCGAAACTGAAAAGTTCTCTTCCGATAATCTGGGTTTAGCTACTTTAGGCTGCTTAATTCTTTGGCTGGGCTGGTTTGGCTTTAATGGTGGCTCAGCAAAGGATCTCGATTATGTAGCTAATACCATCACAACTACTATGATAGCAGCAGCAGCTGGTGGAATATCCAGCGTATTTTTTAGTCCAATTATCCTGGGAAAACCTAGTCTAGCCTCAATTATCAATGGAATTTTAGGTGGGTTGGTGGCAATTACAGCCTCAGCTGCTTTTGTCGATATCAGAAGTGCATTTATAATTGGCTCAATCAGCGGTATTTTTGTCCTTTTAGGGGAATATTTTCTACAAGTTTGGAAAATTGATGACCCCGTTAGTTCGGTTCCTGTTCACCTTTTCTGTGGATTTTGGGGAACGATTGCCTTAGGAATTTTTGGTAGCAATAGTTCTCTGTTGTACTCAAAACTTGATGTATATGACGATCCATTATTACAAGTGTTGTGTCAGTTCTTAGGCTGGCTGATTATTATCATTGTAACAGCTCTATTGAGTTTAGTAGGTTGGCTATTAGTTAGCTTAATTTTATATTATGCAAGCCAGATCAATGAGCGGATTAGCGGCAAACAACTCCATAGTCAACAATTCCGTCAAACCCAATATTTTCAATTAGGAAAATTTCTTTTAACTATTTTTGAAATTGCTCGTCGAGGAATTAGGGTATCTTTGGAAGAAGAAATCAGTGGTAGCGATGGAGTTTTTTATAATCCTTAGAATCTCGATTATCATTAAATAAATAGCTAAGTCTTGAAAAGTAGGAAATAAAAAAATTTTTTTTATTGAATAAAAACATCTATAATCTTAACTTATATTAATAAGTTAGTTAAATGCTTGGTAAAAATCCTTACATTTCCTATTCCCTGTTCCCTGTTTTCACGACTACTGATTTGAAAATTTAACAATTGATTACCCCAAATATTTAGAAGCGGGACAATCATATTTAATTAGATAGTTTCTCAACCAATTAGCATAATTTTCATTATTCCTATCCCATCGACGGAAAAAACGTGGAAGAGCTTTTTGTTTAAACTGGTAGTAACGATCTGATACTTGACAAAGATTTATAGTAGCTTGCTTGAATTCACCTTGACTAGCGAGCTCTTCTATAGCATAAGAAAACTGCAATTGATCTAACATTGACTGACATAGCTTGGGAAAATCCTTATTTTGACTCTTGATCTTTCTAAGTTGCTCGATTTGTTCTTTTCTGGTAGTCAATTGGCGTCTGCATATATCATCAGGAGCAAGGTTTTTTAGTTGATCGTCTGCTCTTCTAGCACTAGTACACTGAAATACACCAAAGGTAATGACTAGAAACAAGGCGATCAAGCCACCCCAAAAACTAATGGGTGATGGGATTCTGCTAGCTGATGGGGTAGCCGAGGTTGTGGCTTCGTATAGCTCTAAAGGTACTAAAGTTAATCCGTTGGGCTCATCAGTTGTTAGATCTCGGTGTTTGGAATAGTCAGTTGTTGGATCTCGGTGTTTGGGCTCGTCAGTTGTTAGATCTTGCTCTTGTAGATCTTGGTCTTGAGTAACTGGGGTAATTGGTAGGTTAGGAAAAGCCATAGCGATGGCTTCATCAGTAGCATCTGTGGTCAGCTCAGATGCCAGCCAAAAGTCTGTACTGGTCAACTGTGCTAACTCTTGAGCTACCCACGTGTGATTAAAAACAGCCTCATAAATACGGTTAGAAACTTTTAAATTTCCCTCCTGGTTAATCACCACACCGGAGTTGAGCAACACTTTTTGTTCCCAACTGTCATTTGCAATGATGACTCCTTGCAAAATCTTCTGATACAGCCGCAGGAATTGTTCTTCGAGCAAGAAACTACGAATATCTTGCAGAAGTTCAGCGGCTTCCTGAGTTTCCCAATTTTCAACAAAGTGAGTTTTGACGAGTTCTTCGACTTTGAGAGCTTCCTCACCAACAGGGATGGCAGATTTAGAGTCAAGGATAACTTGACAAAGCTTCTGGGTCAAAAAAGGCTGAGAGCCAGTCCATGCCAGTACCTCGTCTAACACAACATCAGGGTTGCTCAGATGCTCAGCCAATGAGGGTTTGAATGGTTCGAGGATTTTAGCCACCTCAGGTCTATCCTGCTCAGACGTCATTTAATTCCTTGTGTATTCCAGACTATTTTTCCTTCAAACATATTTTGTGATAGTCTTAAATTTTCGATCAAGATTAACAAGGAATTTCTATGACCTACAAGCTAGGTTATAGGTGAGATATGGGGTGTAAACTACATATCCACTACATGTCCATTACATCCAACCCCTCTGATGGCATAACCTTTCCCCCATAGGACTTAACTACATCTTCAAACAAGGGCATGTCATCCTGTGGGATTCCCACTACTACTATCATTTTGGCATATTCCTCTGCTCCTTCTTCCTTGTATTCTATTTGCTCGAAGGGCAGGTCTGTTGTCCAATCGTCTAAATTGCTATTAATCATAGGGACGTTGGGCAATAGTTCTTCAACTGGGATAGCGCGAGGTTTGAAAGGTAGATCGACGCAAAATCGAGGCAGTGCCTGATGAGAAAAATTAACGAAATCCACGGGATTGGTAAAAACGACCGATACTTGGACTTTCATAATCTATGCTATGGTATTCAATCTATTGAGACTAAGTTGAATTAATACATGATAGCAAAGATGAGCGGTGATACAGCCTCTGAAATGCAGTCATCCCAAATCTGGGTCTAAGATCCCCGTTAAGCAAACTGGTAATATGAACAGTATGTTGTATCGCAATGACTCAATTTAGGAATTGATGCCTGGTGAATAAAGATGTATCAAGGGGTTTGGTTTACGAGTTCCAGCCTCATCAGATTATTTGCTTAGAGCATGACAATACTCGTTTATACGCTGAAGTCATCGAATTTGTGTCATCCCGACAAATGTGTTGGGTCCGTTCTATGATATTGGTGACCTTAGAGAATAGTCAAGAGCCTTTGGCAGTGGGAACCTCTGAACACCTCACTCTTTACGATCTACGCTCTGGGCCGGATTTACTTTGGCCAGCGAGTTTGTTAAGACTAGCCTTAGACATTGAAGTAATCCCTCTGTTGGTTCGGTTAGATGACCCAGATGTCAATTTAGAAAATGACCCTGATGCTCGCCAGCAACTAAGTTATTTTATCTGTGCGGTTTGGCAAGCTTATCCGGACAAGTTTTAAGTTTCGTGTTTTGGTTAATCGGTAATAGGACTTTGCCAAATCCATGGTGAGCTCATCACGACTTAAGCAGTAGCAAGTCAGAACCCTTAGGAGAGTAAACTAAAGTTGTAGCGCTTTTGCCACATGTAGCTGTAAGAGTTTGCCCTAATCCTAAAAGTTATGCCTAAAAGTCATGGACTAGTTACCAAGCCTCCAATCTTGTCTAGCCTTACTTTATAACCACTGTTTCTAGTAACTTGGAACAAGCTGTACACGACCAGCATCCATCTCAGACATTAATAATTCCAGTGCTTCGTAATCCACATCAGAGATGTAACCAGTTTGAGTTAGTTCGTAGTTAATTGCGTTTTCTATATCAGGAGTCAATTTCCTAATATATATGGCTTTTTCTACTAGTTGACGAATAACAAATGTAGTTTTCACTATGACTTACCCACAATTCCATATAAATTTATTGTCTTCTGAAACTACTAACCACTCTAGTGATTTTTATCTTCTTGGTATGTGATCTAAATCACTGATGAGGTGGATTTGTACTCTCTCACATATATATTATAAGCCTTTTTGACTGAACTCAGAAAGCTTAACCTCAACCTAAGAAGCTATGCCGTTTAAAGGCTTAGAGGTATTGAAGTTTAGGCAGTTATAAGCAAATACTGCTTAGTACTACTTGCCTCTACACCCTAGTTAACGTTATACTTCCCTAAAGCTAAACATTTGGCTCAAGCCTATAAAAGAAAGTCTTAATATTTTTATGTCAGGCAAGCTCTATTGATTGAACGTAACAAAAATTATTAAAATTTAATCACTATCTATAGGCATGAACTGAGCCATGCTCATAGCAAGTTAGACCATCGGAAATGAAAAATAGATAAATTACTTAACTTTAAATAAAGTAATATATGATACATTTTGATGGTAAGTTTTATGAAGATTTTAAAAACCATTAGCCATCTGTAAAGATTCGGCAAAGTATCTCAGAAGTGGTATGGAATTATCAAAATTCCATACTATCTTCAATATATTCTCTAAAAAATTTTATTGGATTTCACCAAGTGAGGAGTCTACGTATTATGACACAGGCGACCCTAAGTGCAAAATTAAGAATTATTCAACCTTCCGGTCATATTAACGCCTCCAATGCAGTTGAGTTTAAAAGTCAGTTGACAGAAGCTGTGGTGGCTGGTGAGGATTCGGCTTTGTTGGTTGATATGCATCAGTTAGAGTCTCTCGACAGTGCTGGCTTAATGGCCTTAGTTCATGGTCTGAAGCTAGCAAGACATCTAGAGAGGCCCTTTGGTCTTTGCTCAGTAGCTCCTTCAATTCGCATTATGCTGGAACTAACTAAATTAGATGGGGTATTTGACATTTTTGACAGCCATGATGCTTTTGCTACAGCCCTCTAGGGGATTTGAGTAGCTTGGGCGAGCTATCTCAATGGCTCTGAATGCAGCAAAATCCTAGGAAATCTAAGGAAGATTAAGTGCTGAAACCGATGACGATGGGAGGAGATAGGGAAATACTAGTCAAGAAATATGGTGGTTCTCTACTCCCTCACTTCATCACCTTTATCCCCTTATCTCTACCCTGAGTACTGATAGAATGAATGGTGGATCAGGGCTAACTGCATTGAAAGCAGTAATAAAGTAAGTTTCTATGGCAATCACTGTAGAGGAAATATTAACACCAGACATCAACAGACCAGCCCGTTACTTAGGTAACGAGTTGGGAGCAGTCCATAAACCTTGGGAAAAAGGTGAGGTACGCTGGGTATTGACTTATCCAGAAGTCTATGAAGTGGGCGCTTCTAACTTAGGGCATATCATCCTCTACAATATATTGAATTCTCAACCTAGGCAATTATGCGATCGCGCCTATCTACCCGCCCCAGACTTGGCAGCTAAATTGCGTTCCACTCAAACCCCTCTGTTTGCTGTCGAGAATCGGCGACCTCTGAAAGATTTTGATATTATTGGCTTTAGCCTTAGCTATGAATTAGGGGCAACCAACATCTTGGCAATGTTGGATTTGGCAGGAATTCCCCTGACCTGGAAAGACCGTGCTGAGTTTGATATATCGGAAATACCCCTAATTTTTGCAGGTGGACAAACGGCGACATCGAATCCTGAACCCTATGCGGATTTCTTAGATTTTGTTGATCTTGGGGATGGGGAAGAATTGTTGCCAGAGATTGGCTTAGTAATCGAAGAAGGCAAAGCAGCTGGCTTAAGTCGAGAAGCGTTACTCCTGGATTTGGCTCAGATACCAGGGGTGTATGTCCCCCGATTCTATGATATGACTGAGGATGGCTCAGTTAAACCCAACCGCCCTGATGTACCGAAGCGGATTTTGCGGCGTGTGGCTACACCGATGCCTGCCTATGCTATTGGACTAGTACCCTATATCCAAACGGTTCATGACCGACTCAAGATCGAAGTGCGACGGGGCTGTACTCGGGGTTGTCGCTTCTGCCAACCTGGGATGCTGACTCGACCAGCGCGGGATGTGGAACCGGAAAAAGTGGTGGAAGCTATTGAACAAGGGATGCGTGCTACAGGGTATAACGAGTTTTCCCTTTTATCCCTGAGTTGTTCGGATTATCTGGCTCTACCAGCGGTGGGGATGGAAATCAAAAATCGTCTTAAGGATCAGAATATTTCCCTGTCTCTACCGAGTCAGCGGGTAGACCGCTTTGATGAAAATATTGCCAATATCCTAGGGGGAAATCGCCAGAGTGGCTTGACCTTTGCCCCAGAAGCAGGAACTCAGCGGATGCGGGATATTATTAATAAGGGACTGACTAACGAAGAACTGCTCAGGGGAGTAAAGACGGCATTTGACCAAGGCTGGGAAAAAGTCAAGCTCTATTTTATGATTGGTTTGCCTGGTGAAACGGATGCGGATGTGTTGGGAATTGCAGAAACAGTCCGTTGGTTGCAGCAGGAGTGCCGTGCTAAAGGGAGAAAAACCCTTAAGTTTAACATAACTGTCTCTAATTTTACTCCAAAACCTCACACCCCATTCCAGTGGCATTCCGTATCAACCTCGGAGTTTAAACGCAAGCAGGAATTGCTCAAACAAGAATTTGGTCAGATCAGGGGGGTGAAGGTTAATTACACCGATGTTCGGATTTCGGCCATGGAAGATTTCGTCGGACGGGGTGACAGACGCTTAAGTGCGGTGGTGCGCCGTGCTTGGGAATTAGGGGCAGGGATGGATGCCTGGATGGAAAGCTTGGATCGGGCATTTGGTGCTTGGGAAAATGCGATCGCTTCATCAGGTCTGACCTGGAAATATCGCCAAGTAGAAAGTGGCGAATGGAACGTGATGGCTGGTGTAGAAGAGTTGCAAGTTGAAAGGTTAAAGGTTGAAAGTTCAGAGCAACCAGATAACCAACAACCAACTAACCAACAACCAACTAACCAACAATCTTGGCCAAAAGGCCACGCTACGGGAACAACCCTTGATGCCCTTGATGCCCTTGATGCTCCCTTGCCTTGGGATCATATTGATACGGGAATTGATAAGAATTGGCTCAAGGAAGATTTACAACGGGCGTTAGATGCAGCAACAGTACCAGATTGTTCCTTTGATGGGTGTTCTCACTGTGGTGTATGTGGGATTGATTTTGGTCATAATGTGGTGATTGACCCGCCACAGATTCCGCAATTTGCTGGTCACTTTAAACCCAATACTAATAAGGATCAGCGGCTGCGGGTTTGGTTTGGGAAGTTGGGGGATATGACCTTGTTGGGTCATCTGGATTTGGCAAGTCTGTTTGAGAGAGCAGTAAGACGAGCGTCACTACCAATTCGCTATAGTGGGGGGTTTCGGGCTAATGCTCGGATTATGATTGCTAATGCGTTGCCCTTGGGAGCGTCTAGTAGTGGGGAGATTGTTGAGTTTGAGTTAACTCAGACAATGCCAGTTGAGGAGTTTAGGGAAAGGCTGGTGTCTGAGTTACCTGAAGAAATTCCGGTGTATGGGGTTGAAGCAGTGGATTTGAAAGAACCTGCTGGAACTCAGCTGTTGGAGAGGGCTGAGTATTTGATTAGAGTTGAGGTAATGTCATCGGCGTCTTGGGAAGATTGGCAGGGTTGGATTGAAGCAATTAAGGGTAGTAAGGAAATTTGGTGGGAGCGGTTTACGAAGTCGGGTAAGAAGCAGTGGGTGAATTTATGCGATCGCTTATTTGACTTCGAGGTGATGGAACCCCAAAAACCCAAAGATGGTGAAGAGGAGGTTGCGGAATCTGGGGTAGTTTTGCGGTATGTCGGGAGTTGTTTGAATGATGGCACCATGTTGCGACCAGAGCATATTATTTATATGTTGGAGCAGTTGGTGCAGCAGGAGTTTCGTTTGTTGCATGTTCATCGGCAACGGTTGATTCTGCGCAATTGAGACATTTGGTGTTGCTGAATTCAGGTATGATTTGTCCCAAAAGCGATAGTTCATGGGTTAATCATTCATCATTCTAAGCCATTTGTCGAGCCATCAAATTTGCAAATAACCCTTCCTGATTAAGCAGTTCCTCAAAGGTTCCCTGTTGTACCACTCTCCCAGCCTCCAGCACATAAATACGGTCTGCGTTGCGGATAGTGCTTAGGCGGTGGGCAATTACGATCCGAGTAACTCGCAATTCATCAATACTTTCACTAACAATGCTTTGGGTGCGGTTATCTAAAGCACTGGTAGCTTCATCGAGTATCAATAGTCTTGGTTTTAAGACTAAGGCACGGGCAATTAATAGTCGTTGTCGCTGTCCACCAGAAAGATTGGTACCGCCTTCAGAAATAACGGTGTGCATCCCCATGGGCATGGCTTCAATATCATCAGCAAACCCTGCCATTTTTGCAGCTTCCCAGGCTTGATCCATGGTAACTAAAGCACCACTGGCAATGTTATCGAAGATAGAAGCACTATTAATTCTACCGTTTTGTAGCACTACTCCTAGTTGCCGACGCACAGCTGAGATATCTAGTCCAGATAAGTCTTGACCATCGTAGTAAATGGTGCCATTTTCAGAGGTTTCAAACCCCAAAAGTAATCGGATAATCGTGGATTTGCCACTACCAGATGGACCGACTAAAGCAATAAATTCTCCAGGGTTTGCCTGAATAGTAATATTCTCTAAAATCAAAGGACCATCCTGTCGGTAGCGGAAGCTGACATGATCTAATTTAAGTTGTCCCAAAAGCCGTCCTGGATCTGCTTTGCTTAAGTCTAGTTCCGGTATCGCTTCCAAAATCGGTTGAGTTCGTTCCCATAAAATGCCTATTTCTAAAATATTAATTAGGGTATTGCTTAAATCAGTTGCGCCAGTGATAAAGGTTCCAAAAGCAGTATTGAATGCTAGGAACGTACCAGTAGATAAACCTTGCCCAGATTGAGATTTGGTAATGGATTGAACAGCCACGGCGAAGATAATCATTTGGCTGAGGGTAGGGAGTATGGTATTAAATACCTTCAGTAAGTCTTCAATTAACTGGGTACTTAGCACCAGCTTAATTTGCTGAGTATAGTATTTAGCCCAGTAGGCAAATGCCCGATTTTCTGCCCCTGCTACCCGGAGTTTAGAAACACCACCAATTAGCTGCACCGTCAGTCCAAAGATTTCTCCTGCTAGCTGTTGCAAGGGTCTTAGCTTGCGCCGGGTTAAAATACCAGAGGTAGTGGTCACAATCATCGCAGTTAATGCCACTCCCAACGGGACTAAGGCTAATTGGGCATCGTAGATGAAGAGCAAACCCAAATTTAAGAGAGAGAAAAAACTGGTGAATAGGGTTTGCATCACTGTGCCACTCAGTCGGTTACGGATCTCAGAAATTGCTGAAGCCCGGGATATTAGGTCTCCGGTGGAATATTGATGAAAAAAAGAAATTCTTAGGTTTAATAATCGGTCCCAAACAGCGGCTTGGCTGGTAGCTTCGCTAATCGTTTGTAATCTCAAGGTGGCAAGCCCTTGAGCCACTTGAAAGATGGCACTGCCAAAGCTAGCTGCTAACAGTCCTAACCCTACCTGTCCTAATAATCCCCGGTCAGAATCGGGAATAGCATTGTCAATCAGAATGGCAGTGGCTTGGGGAGTGACCATTCCCAAAACAGCAGCGCCGACTCCCGTCAACATCAGGGTGATTAACTCTTTGCTACGACCTCTAAGGGTAAACTGGAGTAAGTCTAGGGCTTGAATTGCTTGATCGGGGAATGACCGATAAAACATATAAGCCATGGGAGCAACGAAACTCGCATTATTGCCATTGACTGGGACACGCTTTCCCGATTCTGGGTCTAGTACCTCATACTGACCCACCCCCATTGGTAGCAGTGCTACAGGTCGATTATCCTCTCGGGTGTAGGCTAATAGAGGCCCATTGTCCTTTTTCCACCAATAGTCACGCAGAATCACTCGCCGGATCCGAATGCGGGAAGCACGAGCGATCGCTTCTATGGGTTCTCGGACTCGATTGAGGTCTTCTGACTGGGCAGGGGGATTAATTTGAATCCCCATCGCCCGTCCTACAGCACCAGCGGCAATTAACAGGGGGGTTCCCTGTGGAAAACTCTCTTTTAACTGGGGCTTGATCACAGATGCTAGTTCTGCAATCGCTTCCGTAGTAACTTGGTGATTGAGGCGTTCCCGTTCTTGGAACTGAGTCAGTTTTTGAGCTGATTCTGTCTGTTCGAGTTTAGCGAGGTAGTGGTAGAGGTTACTGTATAGCTGATCCAGATGGGACTGTAGGGACTCCCAACTGTAAACTGCTGAGGTATCCAATACTGTAGAGGGAGTAACTACACCAGGGAAGATGGAAAATCCCTCAATCCATTTCTCGGTCAACGTAATGATACCCTCGGAAATCTGGGTGCCTGCGTTACCATTACTATTCCCTTCTAGTTCTATTTGGCTAGTGCTTAACTGACAAACTGTTGCTTCTTCAATTGCCACAGCTAGCATGGTGTAAGGCTTGTCTTGGGCATTCGCCCCCATCCCAAACAAAGCCTCACCCACTCCCAGGCTGAATAGATAACGGCGTCGCGTCTCTAGAACACCATCGTTACGCTCAACGGCAAATATAGCAATAGAACCGGACTTAATCAGCCAAATCTTCTTTAGCTCATCCAACAGTACGGGACGATTCCCTTTTACTACCAATTGAGGATTACCGGTTACAGAATCCACGAATCTCTCTTATATTGATGGGATAGCATGACCAAGGGGTAAATCTAAGCCAAAGGATGCGTTGGCTAGCGAACGCACTCACCGAGTCTAACACTATTAGCCTAAGACCTAACACCCAAAACCTAACAGCTATTCAGGGTGATTTATAATTTACAAAAGTGAGCATAAAAATACGATCCAATTCAAAATAATCAATTCAAAACAATAAAATGAATTCATTTTAATTCATTTTATTGTTTTCAGTGTCAACAATTTAAAATCAGAAAGCTATACCTGTTTGAATTTTAAATTTGGCATTTTGAATTAAAAAATAGTCATTCAGGCATGATCCATGGGATCCCTCTTTTACTCCCTGAAGCTTGGTTGCGATCGCGCTTATGCGATTAGCCCGAAGGGCGTTGATAAGCGCGAACGCATTACAAAAGCCTTAAGCCAACTTACAATGGATGATCGCATAACCATTGCCTTAACCAGGTTCCCTTGAGATGTGATCCCACTCAGTGATACCTAAAACCTAATACCTAAAACCTAATACCTAAAACCTAATACCTAAAACCTAATACCTAACTAAAAAAATGACTATTGAACTTTTGTCCCACCTAACTGGACGAAACCTCACTCAAGACGATATAACACCGCCTGTGAGGTTTTTAGCTGCCCTAGTAACCCTTGGGATGGGAGTGATGTATGCTGATGGCGTTGTACAGGACGAAGAGAAGCAGCTACTAGAGAAAACCATTGAGCGATTAGTACCCCTCCAGAGGGATGTCCGTCAATTGGTGCAGGGTTTGCTTTCTGGACTAGAGAAGAATCCGGTTTATCAAAATCCTCAGCAGTGGTTGAAGCTAACTACTTCCCTGTCTGAGTCAGAGCGAATTTTGCTCCTTAACTTTTGCTATGCCATGTCAGCGGTGGATGGGACGATTGACCCCAATGAAAGCCAGTATTTACAGCTAGCCTCAAATTCCCTAGGTATTGATTCCCGCTACCCAGTGGTGATGGAAGCTTGGTTCAAGGGTGAGGAATTTCGAGATCAGTCGGTTTGGGAAGAGTTGCAATCAAAGCTGCAACCAGAACAGTTTGAGGCTCTAGGTATCCGACTGGTAAATCAGCAAGTTGTTGAATACTTGTCTCGTCTGGTGGGAAGGCAACTCAGTGTCCTAGATATTACACCCACCATGATTTTTGTGGTAGCCTTGGTCACTATTTCTTTGGAAGTAATGTTGGCAGATGGTCAAGTGGTAGAAGAAGAAAGACAGCTGCTGGCAAAAACCATTGACCGCTTAACGCCTCCCGAGGAGGATGATTTGCGTCAATTGGGACCGTTCTTGATCGGACTTCTGCTTCGGCAAGTTAAGCGGAACCCTACTCCGTCTAATTGCCCCGAATGGTTAACTTTGACTAAGCCTCTGAGCGATGCTGAGAAGCTACTCCTGTTGTGCTTTGCTTATGATATTTCAGCGGCGGATGGAGAAATTGACCCTACTGAGCAGGACTATTTACACATAGTGGCTAAGCATCTGGGGATTGATTCTAGGTATACAGCAGTGCTGGAGGCAGGATTTAGGGATGAAAATATTCAGGATGAACAGACTTGGGATGAGTTGTGCTCCCAGCTCCATCCGGATCAGTTTCAGTATCTGGATATGGTATTTGTAGATGCGGCTAGATATATGCTCGATTGCCTGGAAGTATGTAGCTTGTGATGGAAAACTCCTGATGCTTGAAGGGTAAATGTTAAAGGTTAAATGTTGAAGGTTGTTCGCCTAGCGTGGCCAAACGCGCCCCGCGTGGCCAATAGGCCAAGGCCAAGGTTGAAAGTTGACCGCCCCCCTTGCCACCCAGGGCTGTTTCAAAGTTTAATAAGTTAACGAGAAAAGGAGATAGGGGGATAGGGGGATAGGGGAATAGGGAAATAGCTCAAAATTTTCCGAAAAATCCCCAAATTTAGTCATTAAAATCTGACTAATTAGCCGGCTTCAATCAACTCAAATGACTAACAATTCGTGATTCGGCTTTTGAGTATGGTTAGATAAATTTGGCCAAAATCACGACTATTCGCGCTCCTTTTCTCCCCATCTCCCCATCTCCCCATCTATTTTTGGCTAGAATGAAACAGCCCTACCCTTGCCACCGCCTTCCCTGTTCCCCGTTCCCCGTTCCGAAGTTCCCTGTTCCGAAGTTCCCTCTTTAACAATTCTGAGCTAATGGATCTGGAGTAATCACAATTATCCATTACCCAGTCTTCCCATCATCAAAAATAGTTAGTAAGCCTTCTTTGACTAGACGGCGAGCTAAAACCAGTTTGGCCTTGTCACTCAGTGTACCGGGAAAAGACTTAACAGCAAATTGATGATTATCAATCACAAAGCGAAGGGATGGTTCGATTTTTTTTGGTCCCCATACCTGATTTTCAGGAAAGATAATACCAACCATATCTTGCCAATCTTCTTGATAAATAATTCGACACGCTGCAGCCGTTATTCCATCCTTTTTGCTAAGAATCGTATCTAGCTCAATTGTGTCGATTTCATCCTCATTTTCGACCTTAATCTTATCCTGAATGAATAGGTTAACACTGAGTCGCCCTTTACTTGGGTCAGATGATAACATGTCTGGTTTTATATAACCACTGTGCAGCAAATTACTGCCGTAGGCAACTAGTCGGTTATACTTCATTGGAATAAGTTCTACCAATTCAAAGTCATCATTGGAATCAGTAACATAGTGATCATGGAACTTGGCCTGAGATTCATCATAGTCTGGCAACCGACTTACTGAAATCGATTCAAAACCAGTTGCTCTATGTCGATAAAAGGCTGTTCCTCCCCAGCACATTTCGGGTAAAGATAAATAATGAACCACAGCGACTTTTTTATTTGGAACAACTGCATCGAAATGGGGTATAGTTTGTTCAAAAGTTAATTCCTCTGGCTTCAGGGTGACCAAACTAAAATAGCCATTAGCTGTGCAGTCAGCATCGATTTGAATCTTAAGATGCTCTAACACTGACTTTTCTAAACCATCAATAATTGTATCCGTTTCTTCCTGATATAGACGATGCCTTATTCCTGGATATTTACCTTTTGGATAGGATTTGAACTGAGCCTGATTGATAGCATAGTTTCTGACACGATCAGGAAATTTTAAAAACTGATCAAAAATCAAGATACAGTTTTTTTCGTTACCAATATACTTAACAGTTAAGTTCGCTGAATCATTGACTTCAAATATAGAGGGATTACAAGCTTGGGTTATTAGTTTTTGTGCGAATAACTTTTTCAGAAACCCTTTCGGGTTATCAACTGTTTTCGGTTCCATCAACAGGCAATCCTCATCTCAAAACTTCTTTGATAAACAACCTATGCCACACCCAACCTCAGCAAAACTTGGTGCAGGAAATGAAGCAAACCCTTTTCTGTCGTCTATATTGTCATCGTTTTCTGAAACAATTGAAAACTGATCATGGTTTTTGAAGGGATGAGGAAGTGCAAGTGCCGCTTGACAGTATTGGTCAAATTCAGCTACAAGGGCAGAATTTTCTAGCTTCTGTAGCTCAGTCTGAAAATTCCCTTTGGCAAATCGCCAAAACTCACTGTCAAAGGCGGATCCCATCCCGTAGTGCCAGCCCACAAATATAGCAGTTTTTAGCACACCGTTCAGTAAGCTGGCATTAAAGCGCCTCAAATTATTTTCATTCAGTCTTGACTTCTTTCTACCCTGCAACACATACGATACCAGCAACTTACGAAGTGGCCAGCGTGACAAACTTTTCATGTAAGACAAGATCCAGACAATTGCTGTAGCTTCTAGAGGTTCTAAAAATAAGGCAGCATTGCCGATGCGGAAAACAGCACCATCAAAAAATGTCCGACAGGCGAAATTGGGAAATGTGAGCTGGCGCTCGCTAGCAGTACAGTGGACTCCTTCGGCATTAAGGAACTGATCAAAATCGGCTCTAACCTCACTGATACTGCTAATGTTATGGTTATAGATATAACCGTAAGACGTGCGGGTGGTCAGGGGAATTGTGAAAATCCAACCGTGGGGTCGAGCGATCGCCCGGGTTGCCGATTGGTATTGGAAGCTACACTGGTCAATTGTAAGGTCAATTTTACCATCCTCAATGGCTGGCCCTCGGCGGATTAGTGCAGCATTGGTGGGAATCAAGTTTAGTTCCATATGTTCAGGACCCAAGGATTTAGGTAAGCCACGAGCATCAATGGCGAAATCAACCTCCAAATTGGTATCATCCGCAAAGTTGATATTGGCAACTACACCATCACTTTCAATCTCAACAACCCTCTTCTGAATATGAATGGCTGAAACATAGTCTGCTAGCAATTCCACTAATTGATCAGCAGAAATATGGTAAGCATAATCGCTTCGGATTGGATAGAAGTGATGAAAGAATTGCTGATACTGGGTTCCCCAATTTTCAAATTTAATCCCAAATTTGCGAGTTATAAAACACCGCTGAGCTAACTCAGCATCCTTGAGATTGGTAATGTCTTGGAGCCAATACCGAAAAAATGGTGTTGTTCCCTCCCCGACACCAATGGTAGGAATGTTTGGATCAAAGATGTGGTATAGCTCGAAAGCTGGAAAATATTTGGTCAAATGGGCAGCAGCGATAAAACCAGCTGTGCCACCACCAATGATTGCAATTTTCATGATCTGCTTGTAAGCAATCAGCTATTAGCTATTAGCTATCAGCTTGTAATTAAAATTAATTACTTATTGCGATTCAACCAATTATAGTTTATAGTGTTTTTTAAAAGTTTGAAAAGTTGGCGTCATTGTGAACCATGGGGCTATACTAACAAAGTCCGCTACCCATTAACAAGTTTTCATCAACAATTCCCCTGAAGACGAAGTGATTAACTAGAGAATATATCAAGACAAGATATCACTTGCCAATGGCTACTTCTTACAGCAAACTTATCCATACTACCTTAGCATCTTGCGAGCAAGGTTCCAAAAAGTCGATTCAGCTGACATCGTGGAAACCTGGCAGCGCTGTCCGTGAAAGTGCGAAAATGCTGATGGATTGCCGCTTATCCTTTATCGATAAGTTGTTCATACGCCAACATTATCTTGTTCTTCGTCAAGGTCTAGTCACTGCTCGCCAAGGTCAACTGATCAAGGCTGAGCAACACTTCACGGCGGCACAGAAATTCCTTCAATCAAACCAGTTTTCCCCTGAAGGTAATCTAATTTGCAAATCCTTCCAACAGACAGCACAAGCCTATCTCGACTATCGAAGAGGTGATTTCAACCAAGCTCGCACCCGCACCTTGGAAGCCTTAGCCATTGATACCGCCTTGGAAGAAGACTATAATTTCCATCTTCTCGGTCATTCTCATCGCCTCGAACTTGCTGGGAATCTGATACGTATTGATTCGAGGTGGATGCAATGGCAGCGTGCTCTTGAACTAGCTGGTCAACTTCTGAGTTATCTCGAAGGAGTATTAGAAGAATTACCCCTGTCAGGTTCGTGGAGTTCCGAGCAGGTTGTGCTGCTACCCGTTGAATATGCTCTGGGGATATTCCTAGCGGTAACCAGTGAAGTGGCTCTGATGTTGGCAGGAAAAAACCGTCAGGTTGCTCGTGAGCTGTTTGAAATTATGGCTTACCCCATGCAGTTACACGCTGATCAAAACCGTTGCCTCCACCCCCGAGTTCATACTTGGTTCTTGCTTAAACAAGCATTCGTCAAGGGCGACACTACCACCTTTCTAGAACAAGCGTCTCATTTCCTAGCTGAGGGACGTGGTGATATACCGTTACTTTGGTATGGGACTGTTGTTGATCTAGTTACCCTATGTGATGAGCTTGCTCTACCAAACTCAGAGTTGGTAAAACAGGACATTGCTAAAAATGCCGCTACATGGGAAAAGCTGCCAAAATCGTTTTTTCCTTTGCTTGGAGTCCTTGAAGAAAGCAACAGTTACAACAAATTGAAATCATGCTCCCACCCGTAAAATCACAAAAAGCGGTCTACGATGTTGTCATTGTTGGTGGTGGACTTGCTGGCTTAACAGCAGGGTACCTGTTAAAGGATTTAAACATATTGGTACTTGAAAAAGAAGCCCAAGCTGGTGGACGGATTCTTAGCCATTCTGCCCATGGTATCCCTTACGATCTCGGTGCTGTCTTTGCCTACAATCCAGGTAACTTGCCTTTCCAGGTGAACTCTTCTGATCTGATTCGTGAAAGTGAACAGATTGGCATTTTCTATGGTGGTAAAGTTCATTATGGTTCTAGCCCCATAGATTGCCTTAAAAAGTTAGATATGGAGCCAAACTATTTAGAGCAACTTGAAAAATTTCAGGCTCATCTAGCACAAGAAACAGAAGGATTATCGGATAAATTATATACCCTAATAAATGCTTTTTTTCAGGTGATTCATCCTGGAGATATATGGGACTATTTACCTTCGATCCAACAGGATGCCTTGAGAAAATTTTCAACTGATCACTACGAGACTAGTAATGGAGAATTGATTAAAAATTTTCAAAGCTACCTTGGATCAATACTTAATTTAAATACCAAAGTTATTGAAATTATCGACAAGCAAACCTGTGTTAAACTTATTATTGATACCGGCGATGACATTGATACACTATGGGCAAAAACGGTTATTTTAACAACCCCTGCTCCTATCGCCTTATCCCTGCTTAAATCGATACAAAAGCCTTGCCAGTCTTTTTTAAAATCTGTTCAGTATGGTAGAGGCACTGTCGTTGCTATTGGTTTTAAAAACCTTGAATTAACCAGTTTTGCTTATCTCGTAACGCCAGATTTGCCTAGTGCTACAATTATCCAACATAATATCCAAAATAATAGCAATAAGGTGTTGCTTGTCTACTATGTTGGAGAAGTATCAGCTCAATTGCAGGCTATCCCAAACCAACAAATTATTCAGCAAACCTTAGGAATTTTGCAGCAACTAGGAATTGGTGATATCTCTGAGGATAAAGTGCTGTTTACCGATGTACATCATTGGCCAATGGTAGGTACTATTATCTCTGAAGACAGCTATGGGCAATGGAAGCAACAACTATCTCATCCGTCTAGACGAGTCTGGTTAGCTGGAGATTATGTTTTTGCCAATACTGAACAAATCATTCCCTATGGTATGCAAGCCGCAATTCTCTCAGGTAAACAGGTGGTCAAGAAGGTCAAGCAATATCTAAATAAGGAATTTTTCGCAGAGCTTATAACCCAAAAAATGCCATCAGAACAGTTTAAGTCAAACTTTTTGATTGACACATCTATCTATCACCTTTCATCAGATAAACCCGTTTTCCTGGAGAACAAAGAAGAAGGCAACATTGCTTTTTATGGTCTGATCCTACAAGCACACCCTGATAAAACCCTTCAAACTTATCTCCTGAACCAGGCTACAACAGAGCATCTCTGGGAATATCAAATCGACTATGGCATCACGGCAGAGGATAGTGCTTTGGTAATTGAAGGGCTGATGGAAACTGGTGTATCTGATCAGGTGTTAATGCCTAGTCTCAATAAACTAGTTGAATGTTTTTATGATTCAGAGCAAGGAGCTTTTCGCACGATACGTAAACAAGGGCGTGCAGTCTATTGGCAAGGATCATCTATTGATGCAACTGCTCAAGTTGGGTATTTACTCCATCGAATTGCCCCAGATCAGTTTCAATCAGAAATTGCAGCCTGTACTCGTTATCTCCAGCAAAATCAGTCTGAACAAGGATACTGGCAAAGTCGTTGGTTTCCGTCAGTGATGCTAACCACTTACTATGTCATACGACTTCTGTGGTCCTTCCCTCAATACCAAAAAACCCTAAAGAAAACTAGGAATTACATCCTGCGTACTCAGACTGACAATGGTAGCTGGGGGAACTCTATAATTGAAACGGCTACAGCAATTTTGGCACTTCAAACTATGAATGTGGGTGCATCAGCTCAAACCGAAGCAAAGCAGTGGATTTTGTCTCAAAAAACAGACCAGGGATGGCGAGGAGAGCCAGTACTCTATTACTGGTATGAAATCAACCCAGATAAAAAACTATTTTTTCATTGTATGGATAAAGGAAAAATCACTACCGCCTGGGCGACTTTGGCTCTCAACGGTTAAGCTGAGTGCGGAGCGTGCTGAGTCTTGTTTTGCTGATCAAGTTTGGCATAGGGCAGCCAATGATGCCATAGTGCTAAATAGGCTTTTGCGATCAAGTCCTGGTCAGGTTGATACACAACTTTGATGTGATTTAGTCTTTTGGCAAAGGTACTTAAATAGCCCCGTTTCAAGAACGAAGCCTGCAACTTGAGATAGGAAGGCCACTGCTGAGGATTTTGCTTTTGATGGATATAGCCCGGATAGGCTAGAATGCGATCGCGTTTTTCTGGCAAACAGAGTCCTTTATTCACTAGATAGTCTAGTAGTTGCTCGGTTTCAGTTTTAGTTGTGACATAACATTCCAGGCCGACTTTGGGTAATACTCTCTGGCATACATCCAAATCAATGACTAGGGAGGATGCCACATTAGCCAACTCACAAACCAAGGCTTCAAGTTCATCGGTATCACCTTGCCAACCGATTCGATTTAAATAGGGGATAATTTCGGCTGGCGCTAGACCCATACAGACTCGGACAACATCTGAATCCCTGGCCAGCATTGCACCAATGGTAAAGACGTCAGCTCCAGAAGGCAAACTCTCGAAGCAATTAAACAAACATTGCTCAACTTCTGGGGATAGTACTCTACCTAATAACAGTTTCAGAGCAGTTTGGCTTACCCATTGATACCCTCCCCCTGGTAAGATGCTGTACTCAAAGAAATCAAAGAAAACACTGGGCAATGGAATCGGTGCTGGTTCCGGATTGACGTCAAACTCTAGCCAAATGTGGTCAATTTTATCGAAAAGTGGTGAAGAGGGGTTTGCCCATTGGGTGCAGAAGTTACGAACGCGCTGCCATATGGGATGAACTTGGAAGGTTTCTGGCAGGAGGTTGATCTTGTTGTTCTCTGCTAAAATTCCTCGCCCTTCCTCTCCAATGCACAACAAAATATCTGCTTGGGGAAGACTTGATTGTAAAGGGCACTCAAATCCAAAGCCTTTAGTAATAGTCAGTTGACTGGGTAGAGATTGGACAGTTTGGTAGATGTGGTTCCAATCAGAGGAACCAATTAAGGCCGACGGAATATTTGGGGCAACAATCCTGCTGAGGGTATGGGATAGACAGTAGTCATTGGTGGCTGGTGTAGTGCGATCGCAAACCATTGGCTGGTCAGTTGAAAAGCTTGAATAAAAGTGCTTGGTCAACACTTTTTGATAATTAGTTAAGGATTAATCCTTCAGTGACGTTGCTGAATGTTTAACGAATTGGTAATGATAGCTAAGGGCACCATAGGAATTTAGTCTGCTGTAACCTTTGACTATGATTATGAAATCACTAACACCCTGCTAACATATCGATTCAGTCATAGAAATTATATGGCAATTATGCTGAGCACCGTTGAGTATGTAGAAGCTATGGTTTTCTAAACCTAACTATACTTCCGATGGGCATAAACTTAGCTTTTGCCTTAGCTGTTGAGCTCATCGCTGCATTTGCTACAGGGGCTGACTGCTGATAGCTTAAAGCTGACCCCTAAAAGTATAACATTAGGATTACAAAGGTTGAGGATTAGCTAATCGGTGTTCTAGTTTCACTAATCGCTCAACCTGACCACCGCCAACATGCGCCCCCTGCAACTGCTTCCAATTCTGAATCAGATAACTCTTCTTCTTCCTGGCTAGGATTTTCCATATATTCTTTGAGTTCAGTGGCTGTGAAATCATACCCCTTCTCTTTAGCGATTTCGATAACTTTATCAATTGTTTCATCTATGCTACCTTGAAGCTGCAGTTGCTCTTTCAGTGCTGGATCCTGTTGAACCTCTTCAACAAATTGCTCGATTTGCTCACTGGACATATAAAATGCTCTCCATGTCGAAGGTTAAGCAACACCATGGTATCTAAAGAAACTCTTTGTGTAAACTTGATAAAAATATCTCCGATGAGGGAATAATAAATTGGTATGGCGCTACGGGCAATGGCATTGGCAAGAGGCAACAGTTTACTAAAAACGCTTTTGCTGCTTTCATCAATGTCCTAACTTTAATGCGTAGTGCTATAATAATTATTAGTTTTGATCAAAGCTGGGCAGATTAATGATAGGATGTTTTTTGTAGCCCCTTGAAATCCCGGGTGCTTCAATCAGGAGATGAGATTAAGGGTTGATTCAAGCTTTGAGCTGCCAAAATTTCGTCGATAGACATTACATTAATATCGTAAACCTCACCAAGTTTATCAAGCAGCAAATCCTCAATAAATTTCCACTGGTCATCCGGTGTATAGCCACTGATTCTAGAGCGACACAGACAAACTAGTTGTAGCTTAACATTATTGTTTTCTAAAAAGCCAACTAACTCTTTGATGCGCTTAACAATTTCAGATTCCGAAACCTTCTTCTGTCCCTGGGAAACATTACTGCTGTAGGGGTTATGCTTGAAAACAAGGTAGTACTTGCCATCTTCAACTCGGCTTGAAACTCCACTTCCTAATAAAACTCGCAAGTAATGATACCGATCCTGAATAAAAGATTGATATTGTGCTTCGGTAATTTCTAAAGTTCCTTTTAGGTTTTTCAACTCTTGGTTGCAAGAAAAGTAATCCAAATCAATATCTAGAACTACCAATTGATTGTCTGGAAATTCATCATGCACCGTTAAATGCTGAATCTGAGCGAGTTGATAGTTAGGATCAATCAGCCACTTAAAATAAGTTTTAGCCTTGACTTCATCTTTCTGAAACGTTTTGGATATCAAACAGTTGCCCTCTGAATCAGAGGTATAAATGCAAATTGACTTAGGAGTTGTTGATAAATTTGGATAAGGGTGCTGTAGCCAATAAAATTGTTTAAATAGTCCTTGATAAATCGCTGGAATGATAAAGTTTTCAATATTCAGTTCATTGTAGGTAAAGTGATATAAATCTGTTAGGTTTGTTCTGTCAAGAGAGTCAATGGACTGATTTAAGCGAGGGGATCTAAAGTCCGAATGTTCATCTACATGAAGTAGGATATTATTTGATGCTAGCATTAGCTTTTCCATGACAGCATAATGCCAGATCAAGAAAGCCTCATTGTGTTCCTCGACAATAAAAACTGGAATCATACTAACTATCTGCTCCACTATGTTAGTAGTAGTAGGGTGCGTTAATAACAGACTCTACTAAGGGCGAGTTACTGGGGGCGAGTTACTGGGTAAGTCCTGACTCTGAAGAGTCCTCCGTAGGCGGTGGAAATTGATAAGCCACCGTTATGCGCAACTTATTACACAGACGGCTTGGCGGACATCCCCGATGGGGAATGGTTCCATCGAAAATGAGAACGCGACCTGGCTTTGGCAAACAGGCATAGATTAAGTCTGCTTTACTGGGATCGCGTTCAGAATAAAGCTTTGTCTCTCCATCCCAGTCAGCTCTCCACATCGGATTAATATAACAGATAGCTGTTTGACCAGGATTCTTGATGCTAGATGAATCCCGATGGATACCATCTCCGAGACCAAATAAATGACCATTCACAACGATGCGAGGGTCTTTAGCCTCGTAGGGAAGTTGCCGCCGGACAATTTCTCTAAGCTCGTAGATACTATCAGGAAAATCTTTTGGTACCCAAAAAGAAGTCAGTAGGTCATCCTCATCTCCACGATTCTGAAACTCCCATCTCAAACCATTCAAGTAGTAATTATAGATTTGCTTGAGCAGATACCTAGGGACTAAATCTTCATAGACTGCAATTCTCCCGACAGAGGTGTTGAGGCTGATTGTGGGAGTGTTCGAATTTTCTTTAATCGATTGATCTAATTGATCTAATTGATCTAATTGACCTAATTGATTATGGGTTTCAGTTGCTTGTGTTTGGCTTACTACCAATGCCCTGGTGCTAAACATAACATCTGGATTTAAGTCTTCTTCAAGCAAAACTTTATCGATCGAGGTGAGTTGGATATCGTAAACCTCACCAAGTCTTTTAAGCAGATAATCCTCAATAAACTCCCAGTTTTCATCTGCTGCAAATCCACTAATTCTGGAACGACGGAGACAGATAAGCTGTAGCTGAACCTGATAATTTTGCAAAAAGCAGATCAATTCCTCAATTCTCCTAATAATTTCGGAATCAGATAGATTACGCCTCTTGGTAAGTTCATCGTTTTTACTGGAATTAGTGAACACAATGTAGTATTTTTCATGCTCAACTTTAGTTTCAATTACACTACCAAATTGACGCCTCAGGTAGTGATTATTATCTTGGTTCAAAGCTTGATATTGTTCTTCAGTAATTTCTAATCTTCCTTGAGGGGTGCTGCCTCCAGTATTTTCCAAAAAGTAATCCAAGACAACGTCTAAAACCACCGATTGATTTTCTATAAAATCATCATTTACTGTTAAATACTGAATATCCTTCAGGTTATACTTAGGATTGAGCAGCCATTTAAACCTCGTCTGTGCTTTAACGTCATCCTTCTGAAACATCTTGTATAGTAAACACTTATCACTTACCTCAGACGGATAAATACAGAGAGACTGGGAGTTTGTAGGTAACTTTAAATTAGGCTGATGTAACCAGTAAAATTGATTAAAAATTCCTCGATAAATGGCGGGAATAATAAAATTCGCAATCGTTACTTCCTTGGAGGTGAAGCGATACAGCTGGGATAAGCTATTTTTTTCAAGGGCATCATCTGAATACTTATCCACATGGAGGAGACTATTATTTGATGCTGGTATTACCTTTTTATCAACTGCATAATGCCAGATTAAGGAAGCCTCGTTGTGATCCTCGAAGACAAAAACCGGAATCATGATTAGCCGCTTGTAGTATTATCTCGATCGGATTTTTGATTGGATTGTTAATTAACAACTAACAATTAACAATTTATTTTCAAAATAAGTGATTAACCACAGGATATAGCATTTGTATTTGAGATGTAAACCTAGGAGGTCTTTTTTTATTGTCCAATAAAACTCGGGCTCTCTTTCCCCTCTTGCCTTTTGCCTCTTGCCTTTTGCCTTTTATGGCAAGAAGTGTGTTGAGAATCTAGATACAAACGCGCTTATATCAATCCCTTATTGCCACAATAACACTGAGGGCAGGTTACCAGAAGCTAAACGCAACAGCTCGTAACCAATCCCTGCTGTTCCCTGAAAGAAGCCAGGACTCCAGACAGAACTTGGCAAATTGTCAAACAGTTGATAACTTCCTGTTCGTCTTGCCCTCGCCACCACATTTGTGGCTCGTTGGAGGGCGAGTTGCCGTAAATCAGGACGGGAAAATCCTTCGGCTGCAATCAACAGAACCTCAATCCGTCCGAAATTCCCGCAGCACAAATGGTCAATGCCTTGTAAGCCAAATTGCTGGGTCTTTTGCAAGCCTACCTCAATGTCCTGCTGAATATCTGCCGTATCCAGGATGGGCAATCCACCCAGTCGTCCTAGGGCAATCCCCGGTGCTCCATGACACCAACTCACCATAAAGCCCGGTTGCCCCTTGTCCTGCTGGAATTCCCGGAAGTCCGGCCAATTACCTGCCTTCTCAGAAAAAACACTGCGTTCGTAGGCAATACCTTCTTCTGCTGCTTCACGGTAACGATGGTCTTGGGTCACAGCATACAAGCGCAGCAAAGCATAGGCAATGCCAGCCGCACCGTGGGAGAAGCCCGTGAGGGGCTGTTCCCTGAGAGTTTGCCATGCTTTGGGAGACCCCTTGATACTCACGCGCTGCTGTAACAAATGGTTAGCACAAGCTTGAGCTTTCTCTAGAACGTCTGGATCCTGAGTAGCTTCGTACAACGATAACAGACCCAAGATTGCTCCGGCAGCTCCTCCCATCACATCCAGTTGTTGATCAGTGGCAATCAATTCAGCAGTAATACTCTTGACAAAAAGCTCAGCATCAGCAAGTAATGTTGTATCCCCCAAGAATTGGCTGACTTTTGTGAAAGTATAGATGATAGAACTAACTCCGGTAGCTCCTCCAATTCCCAAATTTCTCGCCAGTCTCTGACGAGTATCAGCCAGCTGAGTTAGCTTTCGTAAAGGCTGTAAAGCTTGCAAAGCTAATTCACCAAATTCTTGACGACCCCTTACCCAATCCAATGCTGATAGAAACAGGGCAATTCCACATTTGCCATCGTAGAGGGAGTTGCCCAGCAGCTGTAGTTGAAACCGTTCAGCTTTAGAAACAAACCCCATCCCAATCCAGTTAACACAGCCATTTGGATCTGGAATTGCTTTGGCCTGGATTTCCCTAGCGATCGCATCAGCCTCTTGAATCAACTGATCCGGTGTTAGCGGTGGTAGGGACTGTACTTCCCATGCCCCGGTTGCTCCAGTTGGTTTTCGTGCCACCCGTGCATAAAGAGCTTGCCGGATCAAACAGAGTTGTTGCCCTAGGTTTGTTTCACTGAACTGCTGTAGCTCGGTGATCACCTGCTCATAACTCGGTTGCTTAAAAGCCTGGGGAATACTTTCTCCGGTAGGTAGGGGTAAAGCCTGACTAGCAGAGTTGCCCTGAAAGTATGGAATATCCAGTTGTGCCATTACCTGCAACTCAGCAGCTAAGATCGGCCAAGCTTTTGGTTTCTGCTGATCAACCAGGAACGCTCGACTGATGATGTCTAGCTCAAGACTGTAGTCAACTCCATCTTGGCAGAATTCAGGGGTCAAGGTTTTCTGCAAAACTGTGCGATACACTTTGGTTGACCGAAAGATAAACCGGATGGGTTGGTCTTGCAGGGCTGCTAGTGGTCCATCAACAGCAAGCATTGCCTCTCCCTGGGCGATCACGAAGCGATACACCTGCTCAAACCCCTCAACCAGCTGCTCCACATAGTCGTTAGGAGACAGGATCTGCTCACCAAGGTAAGGCACATTTTTCGACCTGGGTAGGGTGATATTATCGTAACCCAGATGCATATCATCAGTGTTGATAGCCTTCCAGCAACGAGCTTTATGAGCTTTATTAGAGCTAGGTTGGGACTCAATACTTCCCAAACCGCTAATGTCATAGGCAATGCTGCGATCGCTACTAAAATCCCATCGGGGCAACAACCCCGTCCGCAAGACAGAATCGTAAAATTGTTGCCCTGCAGTGGATTCCATCTCTTGGGAATCCAGGGAATTGTCTATCAGTTTGACTTCCGGGTCAAGCAGAGTTTCTAGATCCACCAACACCAAATGCTCACCACTGGCAATCAGGTTTTCATAGTGGCAGTCTATTCCCCGCAAAGCATAAAGCCAGGACAATAGCATCCCAGCGCGCTGATAAAACCGTTGCGCCGCTGCCTCATTTTCACAGGGCTGATGTTCCACATACTCAACCCAGCCATACCCACTTTGATTGAGAACTCGTAATACTTTGAATTTGAGCAGTTCTTCGTGTTGATTGCACCAAGCCAACAGATTATTAAACGCTACTTCCAGCCCTAAATCCTTGGGTTTGTAGACTACCTTGAGTCCAGACTCAAAGGTGAGTACAAACACTGAGCGTCCTCCATTGTGGGGGTCCGATAACCCTGTCTTAATATCAGTGACCTGACCGAGACCTTTCAATGGTGCTGTTGCTGGCTCCCCTTCAGAGGTTTGGCTTTTACCAAACATTTGATCAATGGCTTGATAGTCCCAGCTCAACCGTTGCAGTAACTCTACCGTTGCCTCTAGCCAAAGGTTGATACAGGTGGCAACCAATCGCCCCAGCACCGGATAGTTTTGGACAAGGGTAAGGTAACCTTCTCCCAAGTGTTGCTCGACAAAGGCATCATAGTAAGTCGTTTGACCATTGCCCTCAAGACCTGGTAGAAGTAAGTTGAGTAATCTATATCCACCTGGACGGGCTTTGGAGAACTCAGCATTCAGTGTCTTAGCACAAAGCGTTGTTACTTGTTGCAGCAGAGTGCGCTCTAGACAACGGTAGGCTGTTTTAGATAACAAAGCATTGGCTTGACCTACCACTGGCAAGGCAAAATCCTTGAACCTTTCCTGTAGCTTTGCTCTAGCCACCACCACCACAGGTAGCAGTAGATCTTCAAAGGGAAGAGGATTGTCTAGATCAATTGGCAAGTCAGGATAATCGTGAGGCTGAAAGCCTTTAGCGGTTTCCATGACCTCTGCTAGGGTGTTTACCCACTTGGGTAGTTGTTCAGCAACCAAACGCACAGTACCTAGGCATGGACGAACTTTGTCTATATCTAATCCATCCCACTGTAAGCGTCGCTGAAACTTGTCCCAGTTTCCCTGAGCTACCACATTGCACCAGCGCTCAAGTCTTTGTGATACTTGTGCTTCACCGTTGCTATTAAGCTCCGGTACAAATTGCTTGATATCAAGGCGTTCCCACCAGAAACTAGCTTTAGCAACTATTGATCTAGCTAACAATTATTATTTCTAATCCTGCCATTAGGCATAATAGTGTTACAGAAAATAGCATCCCAAACTGCATGTGTATCTGCTGCGCGCTGTGTCTGCTGCGCACTGGCACGGCTTCCCTTATACACAGATAGACTGATAACCCAACGCTATCTTACCGGTCTATCTGTGTCGAAGGTTGAGAGTTGAGGTGTTGCTCGACTCTGTTAATGACCCCTAGTAGGAGAAATAAACCAAATACTACAGCAACACCGATAGCAGTCCACTTGAAAAAAACTAACTTTGGCCGACCTTTAGCTGGATAACCACAACTTAGGCAAATTTCATCGTTGGTGCTAGTTAAAGACCCACAAACGTTACACTGTTCTAAAGCCATAGTTCTTGGAAATCTCTACCGTCATAAGATAACTGAAAAAATTATCAGGTGGGTAGAGTACTTTGAGCCTTCCTTACCAACTCCTTGATGCTCAAGTTGCTTAGTTCAAGTGGGTAGGTTACAAAAAAATCAGGGCACAAGGGAAAACCTCCAGGTATGAAGCCTGTGACCAATTACCGATTACCCATTCCTAATCATGGCCTCAGGACACAATTTAATTCTGGATCTAACCACAGTTCTAGGGGCTTCTGCTTTGGGAGGCTACCTTGCCAATCGGCTACGTCAACCTGTACTTTTAGGCTATTTAGCCAGTGGTTTATTAGTTGGTCCGTTTGGTCTTAAACTCGTAGGCGAATTAGAACAAGTCAAATCCCTAGCTGAAATTGGGATTGTTTTTTTGTTATTTACCTATGGGGTAGAATTTTCTCTATCCCAGCTTAAACGATTTAAAGATATTGTCCTAAAAGGTAGTTTACTGCAAATTAGTCTCACTATTACCCTAGTTGCCGTTTTAGCCAATGGACTTGGTTGGGTTGATGGATTTACTCCGGGAATAATGCTCGGATTCATCATCTCCCTTTCCTCTACCTCAGTAGTTCTTAAAACCCTGATGGAGAGAGGAGAAACCAATACTCTTCATGGTCAAGTGATGCTGGCCATTTTGATTGCTCAAGACCTTAGTTTAGGTCTGATGTTAGCCGTCATCCCCGCCCTTCAGCAGCCCTCAGATATTGGCTCAGCTTTAGTTGTTGCTTTACTCAAAGCATTGGTGTTTCTAGCTGCTGCTCTAGCAGCGGGTCGCTGGATAATTCCCCATCTCATTAAATATATTGCCCGCACTGAAAACAGTGAGCTATTTCTGATCACAGTAATTGCCCTGTGTTTAGGGATTGCTTTGATTACTGCTGGACTTGGTCTATCCGTTGAAATGGGAGCATTTGTGGCAGGATTAATGATGGCTGAAATTGATTATGCTGACCAAGCAGTTGCCAAAATAATCCCCCTTAAAGACACATTTGTATGTCTATTTTTTGCATCCATAGGAATGCTAATTGAGCCGGAAGTGCTGCTCCAAAACTTCGGTATAATTATCGGGTTAGTGATGTTAGTGATGGGGGTGAAAGCAGCAATAATCCTACCGATTGTACTGAAATTTGGCTATTCCTTTAAAACTGCTTTTATTGTTAGTTTTGGTCTCAATCAAATTGGAGAATTTTCCTTTGTCTTAGCAGTGGTTGGCTTTGAGTTAGGATTTATCACTAGGGATCAGTATTTACTCCTGGTCGGAACCACAGCCATTACCCTCGTCCTGACACCCATGTGGCTGAGATGGTCTCCCCGAATAGCAGACCACGTGGTAAATCTGCCGTTTCTGAAAAACTACCTGCGTCAGTTTCAGGGCACTAAAGCTTTGTCAATTCCAGAAACGATTTGTAATCATGTGGTAGTGGCTGGCTATGGACGAGTAGGGCGAGTACTGGTCAAAATCCTGCGCAATCAAGGGCATGAGGTACTAGTGATTGAAAATAGCGAAGCTGCTATTCAGCGATTAAGACATGAAAAAATTCCTTATATGTTTGGGGATGCTCACTCGGAACTGGTGTTAGAAAAAGCCCATCTCGAAAAAGCTAAAGCCCTAGCCATTGCCCTACCCGATCCTGGCAGTACCCGCTTGTTGCTCAAACGTGCCCTCAAGTTTGCCCCAGGACTGGATATCGTGGCTCGTTCTCACAAAAATAGCGAAATTGACCTACTCACCCAGTTAGGGGCGCGGGAAGTAGTGCAACCAGAATTTGAGGCAGCATTGGAAATGGGAGCCCATGTGCTAGTCGCACTGGGAGAAACCCAAGGTATGATTCAGTCGGTCATCAATCGGATTCACCAAGACCGCTATTTGAGTGTACGACCTGAACAAGCCACCTATTCAAAGCAGCAAGAGATCACTGATGTTGCTGAAGAACTCCACAGTGAGTGGGTAACTTTGAGTCAAACTTCCCGTCTAGATTGGGTAACTCTGGCAGCAGGAGATATCCGTAACGTGACTGGGGTAACAGTTTTGACAATTCAACAAGGTAATGATGTTATCAATTACCCACAAGGTAAGATGACCTTGCGTTCAGGGGATCGATTGCTCGTTGTTGGGGAACCGGAAGAACTAGCAGTGTTTCGAGACTGGATCGAAAGTCGCAGTTTCCTTAGTGAGGGATCTAAGCATTGGGTAACTTTGGTAGAGAATTCAAGTTTGGTGGGTATGAAGCCAATTGATCTCCAGCATCAATACAATCTCATGGTTCAGGCGTTGCGTAGACAAGGGAAACTATATAATCCGGTGGATGAAGCTGGAGTATTGCAGGTGGGGGATTGTGTGTTGTTGTCTGGGGAATGGGATGAGGACTGAATGATTTGGTTTCAAGACTATGCGATTAGCCCGAAGGGCGTTGGCTAGCGATGAAGCGTTGTGGCCAAACGCGCCCCGCGTGGCCCAAAGGCCAAGGCCTCAGCTTCCGCGCTTATGCGATCGCATCCTTCGAGCTCAGAATCCCCCGATTTCACATAAATCCATACAGCAAGCAAATGTTTGTGAAACTAATTCTTAAACTAACTAGACACTATTAGCAAAATACTATATACTATATAATAGTGGCATTATGACAGTTGCTTGATCAGCAACTGAATAGCTGCGTGTGCTGTGGGCTGAGAAATAGGTTCAAGGCAAGACAATATACACAGCATACCAGGCGTTTGTTTGGCATCAGGGCTAAAGTAGGTCAAAGACAGTTAGGTATAAACAACTCCCATCAGTTCTTGGGTCTGCTTTAGGTCAATCAGTGCTTACACTTTCGTGGATCAAGGGATACTGAGTTATTAACAACTTAAGTCCCAGCGAAGTCAGGCGAGTTTAATAGCCTTTTCTGACCAGTAAACGCAATTGAACAAGAATCTAGCTCGACCATCATGCCGAGCTAGATAAAAGTGGGCTCTCTGCTTATTTTTTGAGGAGAGGTTTATCCACTATAAATAGTGACCAGGTTGATAATGACCAGGTTTGTGGCACAAAGGGAATTCAGGTTCTTGAATATCCCTGCTGCCAGACTGCTGCAATGTCTACAAAGGAGAAACCAGTGTCTGTCGGTATCCTCGGTACCAAACTCGGTATGACCCAAGTGTTCGATGATGAAGGAAGAGCGATTCCTGTAACCGTCGTCAAAGCTGGGCCATGCACTGTGACCCAAATAAAAACCAACCAGACAGATGGCTACAATGCCATTCAAATTGGTTATGACCAAGTTAAGCCTAAAGCAATTAATAAGCCTGAAATAGGACACTTGGCTAAGTCCAGCGCCCCACCCTTACGCCACCTACGTGAGTACCGCGTGGATGATACCAGTAATTTTGAACTGGGTCAGCCAGTCAATACCGATATGTTCAGTATTGGTCAAATTATCGATGTCAGCGGTAAAAGCATTGGTCGCGGGTTTGCGGGTTATCAGAAACGTCACAACTTCAGGCGAGGACCGATGGCTCATGGTTCCAAAAACCACCGCCTCCCAGGTTCCACTGGAGCAGGGACAACCCCTGGTCGTACCTATCCAGGTAAGAAAATGGCTGGTCGTTACGGCGGTACCAAGGTGACAATTCGCAAACTTGAGGTAGTCAAGATAGATGCAGAGCGCAACTTGCTACTGATTAAAGGTGCAGTTCCCGGTAAACCAGGGACACTTTTGAGCATTGCACCCACTAATAAAGTCGGACGTTAGTCAGAAGGAAAAAGCAATTAGCTCCCTCATCTAATGGTGTAAGCCTGATGTATATGTAACTGTTTATTTTTACTGCTAGCACCCCCTGAGTGCTTAAAAGCTAACAGCTAATTGCTAAATGCTTGGTCCCTAAGAAGGAGAGAACAAATGGTAGATTGTTCAGTGCGAAACTGGCAAGGGGAAGAAGTAGGGCAGGCAACACTCCAGATGCGAGTTGCCAAAGAAGAAAACGCTGCCCACATTGTTCACCGGTCACTGGTTAGACAAATGGCCAATGCTCGTCAAGGCAATGCTTGTACAAAAACTCGTTCCGAAGTTAGAGGTGGAGGACGTAAACCTTGGCGACAAAAGGGCACCGGTCGTGCTCGTGCTGGTTCGAATCGTTCACCCCTATGGCGTGGTGGTGGTGTGATCTTTGGTCCGAAACCCAGAGACTATAGCCAGAAAATGAACCGCAAAGAGCGTCGCTTGGCTTTAAGAACAGCGTTTATGAGTCGAGCAGAGGATTTGATTGTGGTAGAGGAATTTGTTGAACAACTACCACGACCCAAGACCAAGGATGTGGTGGCAGCAATTGGTCGGTGGGGAATTGAGCCTGAGTCAAAAGTTCTCCTAATCCTAGCTCAGCCAGAAGAAAAGGTTTATTTGTCAGTCCGTAACCTAGCAACTGTCAAGTTGATTTATGCCACCAACTTGAATATCTATGATATCCTTGACGCTGATAAAATCGTGACCACTAACACAGCTCTTGCCAAAATTCAGGAGGTTTACAATGACGGAGTATAACCCCCGTGACCTTGCTGATTTGGTGATTCGCCCAATTGTGACTGAAAAGGCGACCCTACTGATGGAGCAAAACAAGTATGTCTTTGATGTGATTATCAAAGCGACAAAGCCACAAATTAGAGCGGCGATTGAAAGTCTTTTTGAAGTGAAAGTGGTGGCAGTAAATACCCTACGTCCGCCACGGAAAAAGCGTCGAGTGGGAAAATTTGTAGGTTACAAAACCCAGTACAAACGGGCCATTGTTACCCTAGCTCCAGGAGATTCGATTACTCTATTCCCAGACGTATAAAACTGGCTAATTGCTAATTGCTAATTCTTAATTTGGTTAATTGCCAATTGGTAGATTGTCAATTGTTAAGACAAACTAGTCAAGACAAACTAAGTAAAAAATACTTGTTATGGGCATCCGTAGCTATCGACCATACACCCCAGGCACTCGTCAGGGTACTGTCTCAGACTTCGCTGAGATTACTCGGACTGAGCCAGAAAAATCCCTAACCAAGTCTAAACATCGTAAAAAAGGTCGCAATAATCGCGGTGTCATTACCTGTCGCCATCGCGGTGGCGGACATAAACGTCTATACAGGGTAATTGACTTCCGCCGGGATAAGCACAATATTCCCGCAAAAGTGGCAGCAATTGAGTATGACCCCAATCGGAATGCTAGGATTGCGCTGCTCTACTATCAAGATGGTGAAAAGCGATATATCCTACATCCTGTGGGTTTGGAAGTGGGGTCTTCCATTATATCTGGGCCTGACTCTCCCATCGAAATAGGCAATGCCTTGCCCCTAAAGGATATTCCCTTAGGTACCAACGTCCATAACGTTGAACTGATCCCAGGGCGAGGAGCACAGATTGTTCGTGCTGCCGGAGCAACTGCTCAAGTGCAAGCTAAAGAAGGTGACTATGTCACCCTAAAGCTGCCGTCTAGTGAAGTCAGGATGTTGCGTAAAGAATGCTACGCCACTATTGGACAGGTCGGTAATGTTGAAGCCAGAAACTTGAGTTTAGGTAAAGCTGGTCGCAATCGACATAGAGGCCGTCGTCCCCAAGTACGGGGCAGTGTAATGAACCCGGTAGATCACCCCCATGGCGGTGGTGAGGGTAGAGCTCCTATTGGTAGAAGTGGTCCAGTGACCCCCTGGGGTAAACCAGCCTTGGGAGCCAAAACTCGTAAGGTCAAAAAGCAAAGTAGTTCTTTAATTGTCCGGCGTAGGCGGAAATCCTCTAAGCGAGGGCGCGGCGGTCGCGATTCTTAAGGAGTTGAACGTTAAAGTTAGCAGGTTAAAGGTTGTAACTAAGAATTACTAACTACCAACTAGCAACTATTAACTACCAACTAACAACTAAAAATTAACGAGCGTTGAATTATGGGTCGTTCATTAAAAAAAGGTCCTTTTATAGCCGATAGTCTTCTGACTAAGATTGAAACCTTAAATGCTAAAGGCGAAAAACAGGTGATTAAAACCTGGTCAAGAGCCTCGACCATTGTGCCGCAGATGGTAGGTCACACCATTGCTGTTCATAACGGGCGGACACATGTACCAGTTTTTATCAATGAGCAAATGGTAGGTCATAAGCTGGGCGAATTTGCCCCGACTCGAACATTTCGGGGACATGTTAAGGATGGTAAGGCCCGTCGTTAAAGTGATTAGTTCAGTAGTTAGTAGCTATAAAGAAAGCAAATGATGGAACGATGGCCATAGACACTACAGCAGAAACTAAAGCGATCGCACGCTACATTCGGATGTCTCCAAGTAAAGTGAGGCGAGTACTTGACCAAATTCGGGGGCGTTCCTATCGGGAAGCTCTGATCATTCTGGAATTCATGCCCTACCGGGCTTGTCAACCAGTCTTGAAAGTACTACGCTCCGCTGTTGCCAATGCTGAACACAATGCAGGGATTGACCCAGCTAGCTTATACATCACTAAAGCTTTTGCGGATATGGGACCAAGCTTGAAGCGGTATCGACCAAGAGCTCAAGGTCGTGCTTATCAGATTCGCAAGCCAACCTGTCATATCACGGTGGCTGTTTCTCCAGAAGTAGATGATTAGTTAGTGAGTTGATTGAGCATTACCAAGGGTGAACACTAATAGCGCTATGCCTCGATAATAGGGAAAGAAAAGAACAGTGGGACAGAAAATACATCCAATTGGTTTTCGGCTAGGTATCACGCAAGAGCATCGCTCTCGCTGGTTTGCCGACTCAAGGCGTTATCCGCTTCTGTTGCAGGAAGATTACCAAATCCGACAATATGTTGACAAAAACCTCAATAATGCTGGAATTTCCGACATCCGGATTGAGCGCAAAGCTGACCAAATTGATTTAGAAATTCATACAGCTCGACCTGGGGTAGTTGTTGGTCGTGGTGGCAGTGGTATTGAGTCTTTGCGTGTCGGTCTGCAAAAAGCCCTGGGCAACAATCGTCAGATTCGCATCAATGTCGTAGAAGTATCACGGGTGGATGCAGATGCTACCCTAATTGCCGAGTACATTGCCCAACAGCTAGAGCGCCGAGTTTCCTTCAGACGAGTGGTTCGTCAAGCAATTCAGCGGGCTCAGCGGGCTGATGTCCAAGGCATTAAAGTTCAGGTAGGTGGTCGGTTAAATGGAGCTGAAATTGCCCGAAGCGAGTGGACTCGTGAAGGACGAGTTCCCCTCCATACCCTCCGGGCAAATATTGATTATTCCTACAAAACGGCCCAAACCATTTATGGAATTTTGGGCATTAAAGTTTGGGTTTTCAAAGGGGAAGTAATTCCTGGTCAAGAAGAAAAGCCTACCCCTAACACAGCTCAACCTCGTCGCCGTCAGCCAAAACGCCGCCAGCAGTTTGAAGACCGGTCAAATGACTAGTTACTAATGACTAGTCATTTTAGAATTGCTTGCTTGTTAATTGTCAGTTTTCAAGTTTCGATTTTCAATTAACAAAGAACAAATTATGTTAAGTCCAAAAAGAACAAAATATCGCAAACAGCACCGGGGACGAATGAAGGGTATGGCCACTCGTGGCAGTACCATTAACTTTGGTGATTATGCCCTACAAGCGACAGAACCAGCTTGGATTACTTCCCGCCAAATCGAAGCAGGTCGTCGGGCTATGACCCGCTACGTTCGTCGTGGTGGTAAAATCTGGATTCGAATTTTCCCAGATAAACCAGTCACCATGCGTCCCGCAGAAACTCGTATGGGTTCTGGAAAAGGTTCCCCAGAGTTTTGGGTAGCAGTAGTTAAACCCGGTCGGATTATCTATGAAATCGCTGGGGTAAGCGAAGAGGTGGCTCGCGAAGCCATGCGTCTGGCTGCTAACAAATTTCCCATTAAATTGAAGTTCATTTCTCGTGAAGGGGAAAAGGTATAAGCTATGGCTCTGCCCAAGATAGAAGATGCTAGAAGTCTGAGCGATGCCGAACTAGAACAGGAAATCTTAGCAGCTAAGCGTCAGTTGTTTGACTTGCGTCTGCAAAAGGCAACCAAACGCTTAGAAAAACCTCACCAGTTTAAGCATCTTAAGCACCGAATCGCTCAGCTAATGACAGTAGAACGAGAACGGCAACTCGCTAAACAGAAAGAATCAACAGATACCTCACAAAGTGATACCCCACAATCAGAACAAAGTGATACCCCACAATCAGAATCAGAAGCATAAGGAATAGTATGGCAGCAAAAGAGAGAGTTGGCCTGGTGGTCAGCGACAAAATGGACAAAACTGTGGTGGTGGCTATTGAAAATAGGTCTCCCCACCCAAAGTACGGCAAAATTGTTGTGCGTACCAAGCGATACAAAGCTCATGATGAGGAAAATAAATGTAAAGAAGGCGATCGCGTTCGGATTAGAGAAACACGACCACTGAGTCGTACCAAACGCTGGATGGTCGCTGAAATCGTCAGTAGTTCCTCAAAATAGCGAGTTAACCCTAGTCGATGTGGGTTCTCCACGACCTACTACAAATGTGCGTGAGATCTCGGAAGAAAATCCGGCATTGGAAACAAACCCAAGGTTTAACTCATAACTCGTTTAACTCATAACTGATTACTCTATTAGAGGAGGAACACTGATGATTCAACAAGAGAGTTACCTAAACGTTGCTGACAACAGTGGAGCCAGAAAAATAATGTGCATCCGCGTTATTGGTGCAGGAAATCGGCGCTACGGTGGTGTGGGTGATGTAATTATTGGTGTGGTCAAGGATGCCATTCCAAATATGGGGGTCAAAAAGTCAGATGTAGTTAGGGCTGTGATTGTGCGCACCCGCAAGGGGCTACGTCGGGAAAGCGGTATGAGTATTCGCTTTGATGACAACGCAGCAGTAATCATAAACGCAGATGGCAATCCCAGAGGTACCCGCGTTTTTGGCCCTGTAGCGCGGGAACTGCGAGAGAAAAACTTCACAAAAATTATATCCCTTGCTCCGGAGGTACTCTGATGCCAAGTAAACACAAGAAGGCACAAACTGATACCCCATTACGCTACAAGATGCACGTTAAAAAGGGCGACACGGTACAAGTGATTGCCGGTAGAGATAAAGGCAAAATTGGAGAAATTTTGCGGACGCTACCCAAAATTAGCAAGGTAGTAGTCAAAGGAGTTAACGTCAAAACTAAGCATGTCAAGCCTCAACAGGAAGGTGAGAAAGGTCAAATTGCTACGTTTGAATCTCCAATCCATAGCTCCAACGTCATGCTTTACTCGAATAAAGAAAAAATTGCTAGCCGCATCTGCTATACCTTTACCGACGATGGTCGTAAGGTACGGATGCTCAAAAAAACTGGTGAGATTATTGACTAATTAGTCCCTAGTTCTTAATTCTTAGTCTTAAGTAATCAAAAAAGTAACAAAAAAATTACTCTTGGCAGTTACTAATGGCTAATGGTCAATGACCAATGACTAATAACTAATGACAATTGCCCTGACCAAGCCCAGGGAAATCAAAGGAAAAAAACTATGACAAAAGGGTTAAAAATCCTATACCAGGAGACAATAGTCCCCAAATTAAAAGAGCAATTCGGTTACAAAAACATTCATCAAGTACCGAAATTAGTCAAGGTTAGTCTTAACCGAGGATTAGGAGAGGCATCTCAAAATGCCAAGGCTCTGGAATCGTCGGTAAGCGAAATTGCCATCATCACTGGTCAAAAACCGGTGGTCACACGAGCAAAACAAGCGATCGCGGGTTTTAAAATCCGTGCCGGGATGCCTGTTGGTGTCACGGTTACCCTCCGTTCAGAGCGTATGTACTCCTTTCTAGAGCGGCTAATTAACTTAGCCCTACCAAGAATTCGGGACTTTCGGGGTCTTAGCCCTAGAAGCTTTGACGGTCGTGGTAACTACACTCTTGGGGTGCGAGAGCAACTCATTTTTCCAGAAGTAGACTACGACAGTATCGATCAGATTCGTGGTATGGATATTACCATAGTCACCACTGCCAAAACTGACGAAGAAGGTCGCGCCTTACTCAAAGAGATGGGAATGCCTTTCCGGGATAAATAAGCCTGTAATCATAGGAAGGAACAATGCCGGCAAACGACACAATTGCAGATATGCTGACCCGCATTAGAAATGCCTGCTTGGTTCGGCATCAAACAACAAATGTACAATCAACTAAAATGACCCGGGCGATTGCCCAAGTACTCAAAGAAGAAGGCTTTATTACTGATTTTGAGGAAGCAGGCGAAGGGGTCAAAAGATACTTAGTTGTTTCCCTAAAATACAAGGGCAACAATCGCAAACCAATTATCAGAGCCCTGAAGCGGGTGAGTAAACCTGGATTGCGAGTTTACTCCAACCGTAAAGAACTGCCAAGAGTCTTGGGAGGGATTGGGATTGCTATTATCTCTACTTCTAATGGCATCATGACCGACAGGGAAGCAAGGCGTCGGGGAATTGGTGGTGAAGTTCTGTGTTACGTATGGTAAAGGATGAAGCATGAAGGATGAAGGGTCTTCTACTAAGATCTGTCAGCTGACTCGCTACTTAAAACTTTAGGCTTGCCAGCTATCAGCTGAAAGCCCCTGTAGATTAGAGCATCAGTTCGAACAATAATCAGCTCAGTATATGCCAAACGGTTCGATAACAACCTAGGATTGATCGGATTAGCTGATTAACCAATTCATGACTACCGTTCATACTTCATACTTCATACTTTATATTTCATACTTCTTTAGTTAGGAGGATAATTTTATGTCACGTATTGGCAAGCGCCCTATACCAATTCCCAGTAAAGTTACTGTAACAATAGACGGTCAACAGGTGAAGGTCAAAGGTTCCAAAGGTGAACTGGATTGGGTTTTGCCAGATACAATTAAAGCTGAGCAAGTTGGTGAAACTGTAGAGGTTTCCCGGCGCGAAGAAACCCGAACCGCCCGTGAAAGTCATGGTTTGTCTCGCACTCTGGTGGCCAACATGATTGAGGGAGTCTCCAAAGGCTTTGAAAAACGTTTGGACATTCAGGGAGTCGGTTATCGAGCTCAAGTTAAAGGTCGAAATCTAATTTTAAACGTTGGTTACAGCCAGCCAGTGGAGATCGTTCCTCCTGAGGGGATTGAAGTCAAAGTTGAAAACAACACCAACGTCATTGTTAGTGGCATCAACAAAGAAGTTGTAGGCAACACAGCTGCAAAAATTCGTGCAGTTAGACCCCCAGAAGTCTATAAAGGTAAAGGCATTCGATATGCCGGTGAAATAGTCAGACGTAAAGCTGGTAAAGCAGGTAAGAAGTAAACTATGAAACTTACTCGAAAAGAATCTATACGACACAGACATAGGCGGGTACGCCGGAAAGTCAGTGGTACTGCTGAACGCCCAAGATTAGCTGTATTTCGCTCTAATGAGCACATTTATGTGCAAGTTATCGATGACAATCAGCAACATACCATAGTGGCAGCTTCAACGTTAGAACCAGCTCTAAGATCTGAACTCAAATCTGGAGCCACCTGTGAAGCCTCAGCTAAAGTGGGTCAGTTGGTTGCCCAACGAGCACTAGAAAAAGGTCTCAAGAAAGTGGTCTTTGACCGTGGGGGCTACCTATATCATGGTCGTGTCAAAGCTTTAGCAGAAGCTGCTCGTGAAGCAGGACTAGATTTTTAGTAAATACTGGTTGAAAATTGAAAACTTAAAATTTCAATCAACAGTTAAAAATTAGCAACAATAAATTAGCTAATCTTTGAGTAATTACTATCATGATTTAATCTATAGCGAACTATGGCAAATCGTAGAAAAAGCAACCGCTCTAAAGAAAAAGACAGTAATTGGCAAGAGCGGGTTATCCAAATCCGCCGGGTTAGTAAGGTGGTCAAAGGGGGCAAAAAATTGAGCTTCCGCGCCATCGTAGTTGTAGGTAATGAAAAAGGTCAGGTGGGGGTTGGTGTAGGCAAAGCCAGTGATGTAATTGGTGCTGTCCGTAAAGGAGTTGCTGATGCCAAAAAGCAACTCATTGATGTACCCTTAACCAAAACTAATTCTATTCCTCACCCATCTAGAGGTAGGGCTGTGGGAGCAAAAGTGATCATGCGACCTGCTGCTCCCGGAACTGGTGTGATTGCTGGTGGTGCTGTGCGCACAGTACTTGAGTTAGCTGGAGTTAAAAATGTCTTAGCTAAACAGCTTGGTTCCAATAACCCCCTCAATAATGCTAGAGCAGCAATCAACTCTCTTGATTCCCTGCGCACATTTTCAGAGGTGGCTCAAGAACGAGACATTCCCCTTGAACAAATCTATGCATAGATTAAAAACCAGCTAGGTAGAAATAAGAGTAATCTGCTCAAGGTTGACGGTTTAGCGTCAGCCGTCAATCTTCAAAAAAAGAATTTTTATCCTTAACAAAAAACGATGAGAATCAATGATGCAGTCCCCAAACAAGGGTCCAAAAAGCGGCGACGCCGTGTAGGTCGTGGCATTGCCGCTGGTCAAGGGGCTAGCTGCGGTTTTGGAATGCGTGGTCAAAAATCCCGTTCAGGTCGAGGGACAAGACCTGGTTTTGAAGGGGGTCAGATGCCCTTATATCGCCGTATCCCCAAGTTAAAACACTTTACGGTCATTAACCCCAAACATTACACTACAATCAACGTAGGTAAGTTGGCATCACTTCCCGCCAATACTGAGGTAACTTTGGAATCATTGTTGGAGACAGGTTTAGTCACCACCAATGATGGTCCATTAAAACTACTCGGTGATGGCGAGCTGAATGTGCCACTCAATATAAAAGCTGCTGCCTTTACAAGTGGTGCCCGCCAAAAAATCGAGGCGGCTGGTGGCAGCTGGGAAGTTATAGCTAAGTAACCCCTTTAGCCCTTATGCTCCTGTATCTTCAAGAGGTACCTTAAATGACTGTCAGTCGAGACAAAGCCCCAACTGCTCAAGAGACGTTTATGCAAATGGCTCAAGCGGCTGGCCTTAGAGGTCGGCTGCTTGTCACCGTTGGTTTGTTAATTTTAGCCCGCTTGGGTGTCTTTCTTCCTGTACCAGGAATTGATCGAGCCAGATTTTCAGCAGAACTCCAGAATAGCCCGTTTGTCGGTCTTTTGGACTTTTTCTCTGGTGGTGGTTTTTCCGCCCTAGGGATTTTTGCCTTGGGAATTTTGCCTTATATTAACGCTTCGATTATCCTACAACTGCTAACGGCAGCAATTCCTTCTTTAGAAAATTTGCAGAAAAATGAAGGTGAAGCAGGGCGTCGAAAAATCGGTCAGATTACCCGTTATGTTGCCCTAGGCTGGTCTGTGATTCAAAGTATTGGCTTATCGTTGTGGGCACAGCGCTTTGCTGTTGAACCAGGCGCATTCTTTGTGTTTGAAACTGTACTTGCCCTCACAGCTGGCTCTATGTTTGTGATGTGGCTATCAGAGTTAATTACCGAACGAGGTATTGGCAACGGAGCATCACTGTTGATTTTTGTCAATATTGTTGCTGTTTTGCCCCGCACCTTGGGTCAAACCATTGAACTGGCTCAGACCGGGGGTCGAGAAACGGTGGGTAAGGTAATTGTGCTGCTGTTAGTTTTTCTAGTCATGATTGTCGGTATTGTCTTTGTGCAAGAAGGAAGCCGACGAATTCCGATTATTACTGCCAGACGTCAAGTTGGTAAGCGCCTAATCCGGGAGCGGAAAAATTATTTGCCCCTAAGGCTAAACCAAGGTGGCGTGATGCCAATTATCTTTGCCTCAGCCGTCTTAATCCTACCCACATCCCTAGCTGGGATAACTAGTGGCGATAATAGCAATGGATTGTTAGGCTCAATCAATCAAGTCCTAATCCAGATTGCTAATTATCTCAACCCCAATGGTCAAACTCCTTGGGTCTATGTTGCTGTCTATTTAGTCTTGATTTTATTCTTTAGCTACTTCTACGCCTCCCTGATTATAAACCCAGTAGATATGTCCCAGAATTTGAAGAAAATGGGGGCGAGTATCCCTGGTATTCGACCAGGAAGGGCTACCAGTGAATATATAGAAAGAGTTTTGAACCGACTGACCTTATTAGGAGCAATTTTCTTAGGACTGGTAGCTGTAGTACCAACTGCAGTCGAAAGCGCCACTGGTGTAACCACATTTAGGGGATTAGGTGCCACATCGTTGCTGATTTTGGTGGGGGTTGCCATCGACACAGCAAAGCAAATTCAAACCTACGTGATTTCCCAGCGTTACGAAGGTATGGTCAAGCAGTAAAGCGATTGGGCAATGGGCGCAGCAGCTTTTTTAGGTGGATGAGCCTCAAATTTTCGGGTCAGTTGGTTGTTGTTCATTGCCTAGGACAAAAACCAACTGACACATTACCCATGACACATGACACATGAAGAGATTAATCTTTTTAGGACCTCCAGGAGCAGGGAAAGGAACTCAAGCCAAAATTGTGGCTGAACAACTAGGGATTCCTCACATTTCCACCGGGGAAATTTTGCGAGGGGCTGTAAGTGCTCAAACCCTCCTGGGTCAAAAAGCTCAGTCCTATATGGATAAAGGAGAATTGGTACCTGACGAGTTGCTCATAGATCTAATCCGCGATCGCCTAAATCAACCCGATGCTCAAAAGGGTTGGATTTTAGACGGTTTTCCCCGTAACGTCAGCCAAGCCCATTTCTTGAATGACCTGTTGCAAGAGCTTGACCAAACTTTGGATGGTGCCATCAACCTGGAAGTTCCAGATCAGGTTTTGATCGACAGACTATTGGAAAGGGGTCGTAAGGAGGGACGTACAGATGATAATGAGGAAACTATCCGCACACGTCTTGAGGTCTATAACCATCAAACAGCTCCTTTGGTGGAATTTTACCGAGAACACTCAGCTTTAAAATCTATTAATGGTGATCTCTCCTTAGAGCAAGTCACCGAATCGATTAAACAAGTTCTAGGGTAATGATTTTAGGGTAAGCCCATGACGAAAGTCGGAAACCCCCTGCTTCCGGCAGGTCAGCCATCATCTGACCCTATTGTAGCTAATACCATAAGCCTAATAATTAGACTAATTTAGACTAATGGTTATTCTAATGGTTCGACCGGTGTAACCTATGCCTTGAGCTAGGCCACGGTAAAAATGCTTCCCTGACACCGCTACTCCAAAGTTGGTGGAAAAGTATTTTAGTTGGTATAATTTTGGATTTGATAAAATATGTTAAGACTCCCTGAATTAAATAATCAAAATTTAGAACATACGGGGATAGTTGTATTGAGGTTAAAACACGTTGGCTAAACAAGACTTAATTGAAATGGAAGGCACGGTGACTGAGTCACTGCCGAATGCCATGTTTAGGGTTGACTTGGACAATGGCTTTAATGTCCTAGCTCATATTTCCGGTAAAATCCGTCGGAATTACATCAAAATTCTGCCTGGAGACCGGGTCAAAGTTGAACTAACCCCCTACGATTTAAGCAAAGGCAGGATTACCTACCGCCTGCGTAAGAAGTAAAACTAGCAGGGACTTCTGTTTTATTTAAAATAAGTTAAATTTGACAAGTCAACCTAAAAAAAGATATAATAACCAACTGCATTGTGTCCAAAAAAAAAAGAGATGAAAGTTAGGCCATCTGTCCGAAAAATGTGTGAGAAGTGCCGCGTAATTAAACGCCACGGTAGAGTTATGGTAATTTGCCCCAATCCCAAGCACAAACAGCGTCAGGGATAAACATCAAATCCATACACTTAATCCATACATTTAATTTGTAGCACAAAATTTCAGTCAAGGGAGAAGCAAGCGTGGCTCGGATTGCCAGTGTAGACCTACCTCGCGATAAACGTGTAGAAATAGGTCTGACCTACATTTATGGAATCGGTCTGTCGCGGTCTAAAGACATTTTAGCAGCAACAGGAGTTAACCCGGATACGAGGGTTAAGGATTTGACCGATGCGGAAGTGGCTGCCCTCAGAGCAGCTGTCGAAAAAAATTATCAGGTGGAAGGGGATTTAAGGCGCTGGCAGTCAATGAACATCAAGCGCCTAGTAGATATTGGTACCTATCGCGGACGTCGTCATCGCATGGGACTACCCGTGAGAGGACAGCGAACCCGCACTAATGCCCGTACCCGTCGCGGTAGACGAGTGACTATCGCTGGAAAGAAAAAAGCACCGGCTAAGAAGTAATAGCTCTAGTCAGCCCAACTATCCACCCCAGGTTTTTGGTCATTGGTCATTCGTCAAAAGTAACTGCCAGGAAACCTTCTGTTAGTCACTTTGGACAAAAGACTTTGGACAAAAGACTTTCGAAAAAATTGTAATGGTTACTCAACCCCAAGATAATTAATCACCTATAGAGTAAAGTCAAGTGACATGGCGCGACCAACTAAAAAAGGTGGTACAAAAAAGCAGAAACGCAATGTACCAAATGGAATAGCATACATCCAGTCTACGTTCAATAATACTATCGTCACCATTTCTGACACCAAAGGGGATGTAGTCTCTTGGGCTTCAGCTGGTTCTAGTGGATTTAAGGGGGCAAAAAAAGGAACTCCCTTCGCTGCTCAGACCGCTGCTGACAGTGCTGCCCGACGAGCCATAGACCAAGGTATGCGTCAGGTGGAAGTGATGGTGAGTGGACCAGGAGCAGGTCGAGAAACCGCTATTCGGGCCCTGCAAGGAGCCGGACTGGAAATCACCCTAATCAGGGATGTAACTCCAATTCCTCATAACGGCTGCCGTCCACCCAAACGGCGTCGAGTATAAGAGTATATTTTTTGCAGCCGTTAGGTTGAAAGGAAAGTAGCTTGGAAGGAAGAGGTCCAATACGAACTTCTTACCCTTTTTACCCTTTGGCTTACTATCCCTTCAACCTGTATTCGGTTAAAGGGGTCTTATGAATAGAGGGAGGTCACTCTGTGGCGCAGTTTCAGATTGAGTGTGTAGAATCCAAAACACTGAAGAACCAAAGTCAGTATAGCAGATTTGTCCTAGAGCCTCTCGAACGTGGTCAAGGCACAACGGTTGGCAACGCCCTCAGACGAGTTTTGCTGTCCAACCTAGAAGGGGCAGCAGTGACGGCTGTCCGGATTGCTGGCGTAAACAATGAGTTTGCCACAATTGAGGGAGTCAGAGAGGATGTCCTGGAAATTATGCTGAATATGAAGGAAGTTGTCCTCAAAAGCTACACCTCTCAACCTCAGATAGGTCGAGTGATGATTACTGGGCCATCCACTGTGAGAGCTGCTCAGTTTGATTTGCCCTCGGAGGTGGAAATTATTGCTCCAGGTCAGTATGTTGCTACCTTAGCAGAAGGGGCTAAGCTGGAAATGGAGTTCCGCATCGAAAAAGGTACAGGATATCGCTCTGTGGAACGGGGGCATGATGAATCAACAGCGGTAGATTTCCTCCAGATTGACTCTGTGTTCATGCCGGTGACTAAAGTAAATTACAGCGTTGAGAATACTCGCATTGATGGTGCTCTGGAAAAGGATCGCTTAACGTTAGAGGTCTGGACCAATGGTAGTATAACTCCCCAAGAAGCTCTATCTCAAGCGGCTGGTACCCTCGTGGATCTGTTCAATCCTCTCAAGGATATTAATCTCGAATCTATTAAAGATGACTATGGTGATGATGACGATCCGACCAGCCAAATCCCAATCGAAGAATTACAACTCTCGGTTCGGGCTTACAACTGCCTGAAACGAGCACAGATAAATTCTGTATCCGATTTGCTCGATTATAGTCAGGAAGACCTCCTAGAAATCAAAAACTTTGGTCAAAAGTCGGCTGAAGAAGTGATTGAAGCTCTGCAACGACGTCTAGGAATTACACTGCCCCACGAAAAATCCGCTAAGACTTAACCACAACAATTAAACTTAAGGGACTGGAAAATTAGCAACTAGCTAGTCCAAACCCTAGGAATAAAGGCAAATTTTGTTCAAAAAAAAGGAGGAAGCTAAAAAATGCGTCACGGGCGTCGTGTGCCAAAACTGGGCAAGCCAGCAGATCAACGTCGGGCTCTGATGAGATCCCTGACCACTGAATTACTGCGTCATGGTCGAATCACTACCACTAAAGCTCGGGCAAAAGCCATTCGTTCGGAGGTAGAGCGAATCATTACCCTGGCCAAGGATGGTTCCTTGGCATCCCGACGTAGGGCAATTGCCTATCTGTACGACAAAAAGTTAGTTCACTCCCTATTTGCAGGAGTCAAGGATCGATATGGCGATCGCAATGGCGGATATACCCGAATTCTGCGCACGGTGCGGCGTCGTGGTGATAATGCTGAAATATCTATTATTGAACTAGTCTGAGGCAATTAACCATTAAAGCAATTAACCATTAAAAATGTCAATTGTTAATCGTTAATCCATGATGTCTGCCAACGATGCTAAAGCTATCCAGCGAATTGCCCTGGTTATTCAATACCTGGGTAATAACTTTTATGGCTGGCAGCGACAACCAAAGCATCGCAGTGTTCAGTCGGAAATCGAAACAGTTCTGTCCACCGTGCAACAGCGAGCCATAACCCTATATGGTGCTGGTCGTACTGATACAGGGGTTCACGCTGCTGCCCAAGTCGCTCATTTTAATGCCACAGGTCCCATACCAGCCCATCGCTGGGCAGCCATACTCAATAGTAGACTGCCAGAGGATATCTTAGTCCGAGCATCAGCATTAGTATCACCAGACTGGCATGCTCGGTTTAGTGCCATCTGGCGTCGTTATCGATACACAATCTATACCGACGCCTGCCCTAACTTGTTTGTGCAACCCTTTTGTTGGCACTATTATCAAGCTCCCCTTGATGAATCCCTGATCCAGGCAGCCTTAAAACCACTGCTGGGTAAGCATCACTTGGCAGCCTTTCACCGAAGCAACTCGGGGCGATCGCATTCCTGGGTAAATGTGCAAGCAGCCGAATGTTACCGCAATGGAGCATTTATTCATATAGAAATTCAAGCTAACGGATTTCTATATGGTATGGTGCGTCTGTTGGTAGGAATGCTAGTACAAGTGGGCATAGGTAAGCTAACCCCAGAACAGTTTACTGACATCTGGGTTAACCAACAGCGGGACAAGGTGAAACACGCTTCCCCAGCAAAAGGCTTGTGCTTGCTAAGGGTTGGCTACCCAGAATGCCCATTTCCCCGAGAAATATGGTATGATTCGCAACCCAAATTTATATTACCTCAATTGACGGGTTGAAGACTACACGTAACAAGGTTGAAGAGGGGGTGAAGGTTATAGGTAACAAGCCTGAAAGCTACTTCTACAGATAAGTAACAATCAATTTTTACTGTCAACCTACTAACCGACAAGGGCTCCTTGGGCTAGAACAACCTGTGAAGCGTGGGCCAAAAGGCCCACGCTAAGCGAACAACCTTTCAACCCAACCGTAAACCTGATATTGATTGAACCGATGGAAAAAACCCACATACCAACTCAAGACTCAATCGAAAAAAAGTGGTACGTTGTAGACGCCACCAACCAGCGTCTAGGACGACTAGCCAGTGAAATAGCCATTATTCTGCGGGGGAAGAACAAACCTACTTACACTCCCCACATGGATACTGGTGACTTCGTGATTGTTGTCAATGCCGAAAAAGTTATGGTAACTGGCAGAAAACGGGACCAAAAACTATACCGCCGCCATTCTGGTCGTCCTGGCGGTATGAAGACAGAAACCTTTGCCGAATTGCAAGCACGTATACCGGAAAGAATTATCGAAAAAGCTGTCAAGGGTATGCTACCTAAAAACTCTCTGGGTCGCCAACTTTTCAAGAAGCTGAAAGTTTACACTGGTCAGACCCATCCCCATGAAGCACAACAACCCCAAGAACTAACTATTAAAACAATTCCAGGAGGCTAAAACCAATGCAAGCAGAAGAACAAGCAGGTCGCGCTGTTTACTGGGGAACTGGTCGTCGTAAGTCATCAGTTGCTAGAGTGCGTTTGGTTCCCGGTAGCGGTCAGTTGATTGTTAATAAACGTCCAGGGGACGCTTACTTTAACTTTAATCCCATGTACCTAGCCAGCCTGAAAGCACCTTTGGAAACCTTAGGTTTGGAAAATGAGTACGATATCCTAGTCAATGCCCACGGTGGTGGCTTAACGGGACAATCTGATGCTGTGCGTCTAGGGGTGGCTAGAGCCTTGTGCGAACTAGACCCAGAAAACCGCCAACCTCTTAAAATAGAAGGCTACTTGACTCGTGACCCACGGTCAAAAGAGCGCAAGAAATATGGCTTGAAAAAAGCTCGTAAAGCCCCCCAATACTCGAAGCGATAAATTATCAGCTGGCTAATTTAAAATTCAACATGGTAATTAAAAATTTGTAAGCATTCAGACCTTAGCTATCAGCTATCAGCCATTCCGAATAAACTTTTAGCTAAAAGCAATAATAAATCAGCTAATAAATTAGCTGATTAAGGGTTGTAAACAATAGCTAATGTATGGGCAATATTAAGCCACATCCCTAAGTTTGACAGGATTTAAAAGCTGACTGCTAAGGGGCTGATAGCACCTCAAGTAGCGTGGGTCTAGCGCATATCCTTACCAGAATTTAACAATTAGCAATGGAAAATTAGCTAATTATATAGTAAAATACAAAGCAAAGGAGTAACTATGCCAAAACCAGATATTCACCCAGAGTGGTACCCAGAAGCCAAAGTCTATTGCAACGGGGAAGTTGTGATGACCGTTGGCTCAACTCAGCCAGAACTTCACGTAGATGTTTGGTCTGGTAATCATCCCTTCTACACAGGAACCCAGAAAATTATTGATACGGAAGGGCGAGTTGAACGCTTTATGCGGAAATATGGGATGCTGGATGCTGCAGAAAATACAGCTAGCTCTGATGGGACAAAGAAATAGCTCCTAAGGTTCAAGGGTGAAGGATGAAGGATAAACGATGAACCAGGAGGAATGAACGATGAAATGGGTTTAGCGATGGCTAACTTAAGGTTGACTAAAAACTTGATAAACAGTTAGGACTTAAACTTCCCACTTAATACTTCCCACTTGATAATTCATAAATTTATACTTCATCCTTCCTAACTTCTGAGGCTATTTCAAGAGAGCGATCGCATAAACCATGGCTGAAACCTACCTGCTGGAAAAACTCAATTCTGTCGAGCAAACCTTCCATGAGTTAACAAGGCGTCTGGCTGATCCAGATATCGCCACAGACCCCAATGAGTTGCAACGAGTGGCAAAAGCTCGTTCCTCCCTAGAAGGAGTTGTTGCTACCTACGACAACTGGAAGCAAACCCAAGAGGAGTTGGCAGGAGCACGGCAAATCCTTAAAGAATCCACTGGTGAGCCAGAATTGCAAGAAATGGCAGCTCTGGAAGTTGAGGAACTCCAGACCAAGCTAGAGCACCTGGAAAGAGAACTTAAAATATTACTCTTGCCCAAAGACCCAAATGATGAAAAGAATATCATGCTGGAGATTCGGGCAGGAACTGGTGGCGATGAAGCAAGTATCTGGGCAGGGGACTTGGTACGGATGTACTCACGCTATTCCGAAAGTCAAAACTGGCGAGTAAAGTTATTGAGTGAGTCTCTGGCGGATATGGGAGGCTTCAAAGAGGCGATATTAGAAATTCAGGGAGAGCAAGTTTACAGCAAGCTGAAGTTTGAAGCTGGGGTCCATCGAGTCCAACGAGTACCTGTCACTGAGGCTGGCGGTAGAGTTCACACCTCAACAGCAACGGTAGCCGTGATGCCAGAAGTTGATGACGTGGATGTGGAGATAGACCCCAAGGAGATAGAAATTTCTACAGCCCGTTCTGGTGGTGCTGGTGGTCAGAACGTAAACAAAGTGGAAACAGCAGTTGATTTGTTCCACAAGCCTACAGGAATTCGCATTTTCTGCACAGAAGAACGATCTCAGCTGCAAAACCGAGAGCGAGCCATGCAAATTCTCCGGGCTAAGCTGTATGAGATCAAGTTACAGGAACAACAGGAAGCGGTGACCTCGATGAGGCGTTCCCAAGTTGGTACAGGGGCTCGTTCTGAGAAAATCCGCACCTACAACTACAAAGATAATCGGGTCACCGATCACCGACTGGGTCAAAATTATTCCCTCGCTCCTTTGCTGGAGGGGGACTTGGAGGGAGTGATTCAATCTTGCATTAGCCAAGACCAGCAGGAGCAATTGGAAAAATTGGCATCTTCTACATCCAACGGTGAATCTTTAACTTGATGCCAAGTTAGGTGACATACTCCCACACTGACAAGCGCGGTTCAGTGTGGGCTTCTTACCAACTCCAGCTATTGCTTAGGATACAAGGCCTTTGGCCACGCTACGCGAACGGTAAGCTTTATTAACGATACGGTCAGAAGTTACCGCAAGAAGAGGGCAGCCTTTATGGTTAGTCGGTTATGCGTAAAGGGTTAAAACTTTATGATTAAGGCTGCCCTCTTCTAAGGTTTCCTCTCCGGGATGCCACGACCCACGCCTTACAATACAAAAAGTTCTATTTTTAAACACGCAGGTGGCGGTTAGCTCTTAATTTGTCTTCCCTGCTATTTTTATTATAACGTTTTTCAGGCTGTTTATCAGAGTTCCAGCTCCGCGATTCATCCCTGGAGACGAAACCTGATTGTTAGTGGAGCCAAAATCGGCAAAGTTTTAACCCTTTTCCCATAACCGACTAACCATAAAGGCGACCCTATCCTTACGGTAACTTTAAACACTCATGCTGCGCATTGAGGTGTGGGGCATGTCTAGCGGAGGAAGCTAAAGGCGCGAGAAGCCTTTAGCTAAAAGCATTGCCTGATCTGGGGTTTACTATAACTCAAGCCGAGACTATAAAACGACAGTGTTTTGTTAGGTTTGTGTAATACATCATAATCCAAATTTTGTCAACTAGATCTTAAGTGTTGCTTGATTTTATTGACACTCCCCGCCGAAGTAAGAACGGGGATTCTTAGTTCCGAGCCATGCCTTGTCAGCCATGCAGTCGCTCATGGGGGAAACCACGGCAGTCGCTCATGGGGGAGACCCCCAAGACCGCGCTGCCTCCCCAAGACCGCGCTGCATCGCTAAAATTAGCTATCCGTCAAAGGCAATATTTAAGCCAAATGCCCGTTAAAAACCAAACATCTAGCCTAATTTAACTAACCCCAGTGGGCTTGTCTCCCTAAGCGTTGAGTTTCCTCAGTTTCCGTGTGCCGGAGACGAAACCGTAAGAAGAGTGGAGCCTTTATGGTTAGTCGGCTATGGGTAAAAGGGTTAAAACTTTGCCGATTTTGGCTCCACTCTTCTTACGGTAACTTCTAACCCCACGGTACTTTTGTTTTCAAAGTTTGCTTTACTGGTTGTCGGTATCTGGCACGGATCCATACGTTTTTAATGAGGTTTTTCGCGCCTCAAGTGCTAACATCGCAAAACGCTCGTGAAATTATGACAGTACCGACGAATCCTGTCTGTGTTAGACGACTCTCTTATTCTAGCACATTACTTGAAAGCCGTCCTAGAAGGAGGGGGCTTGAAACCCATCTTTTTAGTCACTCCAGAGAGACGAGTATGAAGTTGACATTGTCCAAGATAAATTTGTGCTACACTATCTCCTGGATTCAAGCGTAGACATTCCTGAAACAGAACTGATGCCTTGGAGAAATAACGCAGATTATAAAGCACCAAGGCTTGTTCAAATTTGCTGCGAGTAATTAACTTGCCCTCTCGCACTTGCGGTTGATCGGCATCAAAGATTTCATAAACTGTCACCATTTCGGATTTGGCCTTAACTGGTACCCGATCAATCAAGCGAATGGCATAAGCTAAGGGATTATCTAACTTCCAATAAGTATGGTGAGTGATTAATAATGGCACCCCATAACGTTTCGTTAATTCTTCTAAACGAGACGCTAAATTAACCCCATCGCTGATGACAGTGCTATCCATCCGATTTTTTCCTCCCACTGCTCCTAGCATCAAGGAACCAGTATTGATGCCAATGCCAACGGTGATGGCTGGGTGTCCTGAGTTTTGCCGAGATTGATTATAGTCAGCCAGGGATGTGAGCATAGCAATTCCGGCGTTGACCGCATGATTAGCACTTTCGTTAAACAGAGCCATAATTCCATCCCCCATGTATTTATCAATAAACCCATGATTTTCAGTGATGGCAGATTCCATACGAGAAAGATAGGTATTGATAAATTCAAAATTTTCCTCGGGTGTCATACTTTCCGAGAGGGTGCTAAAGGAGCGAATATCAGAAAATAGCACCGACATCTCTTGCTGAACATGATCCCCTAATTGGACATCGGCAATGCTTGGTTTTTTCAATAACTGGAGAAACTGATGGGGGACAAAGCTTGCATAAGCTTGATTGACTTGCGAGAATTCCTGCAAAGAGCGTAGGTGTTCTGCTTCTGCTTTTTTGCGTTGAGTGATATCGTGAAAAGCTACGATAGCATAGTCAATTTCGCCCAATTCATTAAATATAGGTGTTCCCCAACTTTCTATAGGGATAATTTTTTCTCCTTGGTGGATTTCAAGATCATCCAGGGTGGCGTTTTCACCTTTTAATGCCTTTACAGCAACTAATTTTTCACCAAAGTATAGCTGATTTGTTCCGGCAAGATAAAGTTGATAAACCTCTGGCATTTGCTCAGCTGTAGTTAATGGCACGACTCCCTTGCCGAATAACTGCCGCGCCTTATAATTTAGGAATTCTAGTATCCCCTTATCATTAAACACAGCCACACCCACAGGCATCCTTTCTAGGAACTGGGTCAATTGATACTGGTTCTCTAGCAGTTCGTCAACTAAAACAGTTTGCTGACGGTTTATAGCACTCAGATTCTGCCACTCTTGATTAGCTTGTTCTGGTGCTGTAGTAAATTCTGCAATCTGTGCTGCTTGATCACAGATTATTTTTTCCAACTGCTGATTGAGTTCCTGAAGTTGACGATTTTGTGCCTTCAGTGTTTCCTCAAGAAGATAACTATGTATGGCTTCTATGACTGTCAATTTCGGGTCTTCAGATGGACAATGCTTCCCGAGGTAACGATGTAATTTTGCATACCGAATTGCCTTGGCTGTAGCTTTTAAATCCAGATCACCCGTCAGCATAATTTTGAGAGTTTGGTTATCGAAAAAATAAGCTATGTTTAATAAGTCATCCCCTTTTAGATCAGGGATAACAGCACCAGCCAAAACTAAAGCCACTTCATACTCATCATTGCGCAAATATTCGACTAACTTTACAACCCCTTTACTACCTTCAAAATTTTCAATCATATATTCTTTTTCAAAAGTCTTACTTAGAGATATTTTTAGGCTATTTAGAACTGATTTATCATTATCAATGCAAATAATTATTAATGGTTTGTTCATGGTAAATCATCTATTAAATTAAATTTGATTAGTTAAATTAATGCCTGAAAATTATTATAATTTTTATATTCAGACCAAACTATTGCCTGAAAATTAAATTACTTAAATAATTAAATTATTTAAGTAATTTTTTTGGTGGAATTAAAGATAAAGCACTAGTACCTAAACGATTATTTTTTCCATTGATTAATAACAATAATATATCAACAGTAAACAACAAAAAATATACATATTTTCTTTATTAATACCAACTCACTTATCTCAAGCTATGGATTTAGCAGACAAGCTCTATTTTTTGGAGCAACATATAGCATTGTGGCGATAGTACCCTCTACAGTCAACATAAAAATGTAGCCAATTGCTTTGACGATTTGGCTACACTATTGACCCCATTTGCTGGAAATTTATCTGATTAATCCACTCAATTAACCCACAATTCCCTAGACAATCTACCTAAAACCAAATGTTCACCTTTAAATTATTTATTTGTCAACTATCCCAAGACACCCATTTGATAGGCATGTCAGCACAATACATAATAGTATGTATTTGTCAACTAGCAAGTGTAGCCAGTTTAATCACTCAATCAACCTAAATTAATTGTCTGCCTTGTCAGAAACCGTTAAAGTGTCGTTTGAGATATTGGGGAACTCTAAGTGATGACTATTGATCAGGTACTTGACATCCTCAAAAGTGTTGAGAAAATCAAGTTAACTCCACTTCAGGAATGGATATTGCACCAAGCCTGGGAAGGAAAAACCTATACCGATATGGCGATCGAAGCACACTATGGCCCTGAATACCTCAGAAAGACTGCCTATAAGTTGTGGCGATTACTGGGAGACATTTTTGGCAAAGCGATCACTAAAACCAATTTCCGGAACACCCTGGAGACAACCCCAATTACTCCCTACCATCAAGAGCTAATTGAGCAATATTACCGCCGTCAATGCCTACGTCAAATTGCTGAATTTCCCAGTGGAGCACTTCCCCTACCATCTCACCTTTATATAGAGCGTCCTCCTATTGAAGAGCTTTGCTATCAAGCCATTCACCAACCCGGAAGTTTGCTCCGGATTACAGGACCAAAAGAGACAGGAAAAACGTCTTTGCTATTGCGCATATTAGACCAGGCAAGAGAAAAACAATATAGCAGGGTTTACCTCAATTTTAACCAAGCCGAAACCGCCATTTTAAGCAATTTAGACCGGCTATTGCGCTGGTTATGTGTTAACATCAGTTACCAACTCCAGCTTCCCCACCAACTCGATAACTATTGGGATAAAGACCTAGGCAGTAAGGTCAGCTGTATGACTTACTTACAAGAACATATCCTAGAAAAAATAGACTATCCCCTAGTTTTGGCAATGGATGAAGTCCATCGGCTGTTTGAGCATACCCAAACTGCTAAAGATTTTTTACCCTTATTGCGCTCTTGGCATGAGGAAGCTAAACAACTACCGGTGTGGCGAAAGCTGCGGGTTGTTGTGGTTTACTCGACAGAAATTTATGTTGCTCTGGAAACTTCCCAATCTCCGTTTAATGTGGGATTACCGATTAAGTTACCGGAGTTTAACAAACAGCAAATCCAGCAGTTAGCGCAGCTTTATAGATTACATTGGTCAAATAGTGAAGCTGCTGACAAACTGATGGCTATGGTGGGGGGACATCCGGGATTAGTGCAGCTTGCTCTCTATCACTTGGCTTATCAGAATATTAGCCTAGAACAATTACTCGCTGAAGCAGCTACTGCTACGGGAATTTATAGTGACTATTTGCGGCAACACTTAAGTGTAATTAGGGGAAATCCTGATTTAGCTACTACTTTTAAACAGGTGGTTACAGCAGATAGGGGAGTTGAGCTCGATCCAATCAGTATCTATAAGTTACAGAGTATGGGTTTGGTGAGTGTTGAGAGAAATCAAGTCACACTCTGTTGTAATTTATATCGTCAGTATTTTTTAGAACACCTTCAGATGTTGTTCGCGTAGCGTGGCCTTTTGGCCAAGGTTTAAGGTTGTCTGTCAGAATGCGCGAATTTAGAATGCGCGAATTTAGAATGCGCGAATTATAAAATTGCGTAGGGTGCCTTAGGGGCGGGCTCGCCATATTTTATCGGTAGCCAGTTTTGGCACAGTCCGCCCAAAAATGAAACGGGCAAGATGCCCGTTCCACAAAACTATTCAAATCATTCCATGATTAATAAACGCCCAAAACTACCCTGTTTTGAAAGAGGGTACTTTTGGAACAAACAATTGCTTAGAGCGATCGCATAAGCGCGGAAGCGAAGCTTCCGGAGCGTAGCGTAGCCCGAAGGGCGTTGATAAGCGCGATCGCCTTTGGCGCGGCTGAGGCCTTTGGCCACGCTTTCGCCGTAGGCGACGCTGCGCGAACGCGAACGCCGATCGCGCTTATCAACGGGTGATTGAATTTAATCTAAATAACCCATCAGCTGTGGATCAGCATCAACATCATTTGGGGCGATGGGACGTTTGCCCATGATGTACTCTATTTCGTCAAGATGAAGATTACTAGCAGCAATTGGCCGCTCCCCAGATACCTTCATGATACCGAGTACCTCAATGTTGCTAGAGGTGATGGGGCGCTCTCCCATTACAGACATCGTTTCTAGTACCTCAAGATTACTGGCATCAATTGGTCGATGTCCCATTATGGTTTGTGTTTCACTAATATTAAGGTCACTAGGAGCAATGGGACGGTTTCCAGGTAGAGGGGTAATTGTATCTAAGGCAGAGGTTTCCTGTGCTGGAGCTTCTGCTAGCTGAACTGCGGTAGTGTTTTCATTGATTGCAGTGCTATCGCTCACAGTGCTATCGCTCATAATCGTATACCTATAAGTTTTTAACCGAGTTTTTGAGCTATTCGGGCAAGATTAGCCCTAGGTCTTATAGCGCTACGCTCAATGGCATTGGCAAGAGGCAAGAGGCAAAAGTTGACTACAACAGCTTTTGAGCTTGTATCAATGTCAAACACGAAGAATGCGTAGCGCTATACCCGCTTGCGGAGGGTGTGGGATTAACTATTGGTGTTATTGCCTCGTCTATGGGCAAGCAGGCTCCTGACAAAGTAGGAGAACAAAAAAAGCTCTGGTTGCTGTATTGACCTGGAGTCTTTGCTGTAACTGAGTTTAGTAAGGGGTAATCGGTAAATGAGAATCGGTGATACTCATTTTAATCCCATTAATTACGTTACAGACCGCAACTTTAGGTTAATTTTTGTTCTTGACTAACTTTTACAAGTATTATAAAGCCTTAATTATATTAAGCTACATTTTACGAAAGTAAACAATTAGGTCAAGGATTATAAAGTAGTTCTCAATTAGGTCGGGTACTTAGGCTCTGCTTCTTAGGGAGTAGGGAGTAGGGAGCAGCGCAGCCATTGGGGAGCCAGCGCCTTGATCAGAGTTTCCCCTCCATGAGGGAGTCCATCAAGATTAGATAAGATAATTGAATGTACTTGATAACTATGACAAATGCTATAAAGGTTGAGTGGCTTCTGAGATGTTTAGCCCTACAACCAAAGCCCCACAACCGAGACCTGTGGAGCTAAAACCTTTGAGATACTACAGCCTATTAACCGATAACTAAGCAAATAACCTACCCTACACTGGAAGCTAAAGGTGAACAACTCATTAACCTATCCGACACTGGACGTCAATGGGGAATAACCAAATAACCTTCATCCCTAGGATCGATTGCTGAGTTCTTCACATTTTGTTACAAATGTAGAAGTAACTCTCGCAGGATGCAAGATGGTTATGTTAGGTGGCTTCACCGGTACAAATAATTCTGGCACCGACTGGGGTGAACAGCTGCTCAATACTGTTGCCAGCAAGACCATTCGCCACCTGTTTACTACAAGCGAATCGGTAGATGTTTCTGTGCGCTGCTTTCCCTCTAGCAAGTTGCTACAAGGTAGCATCGACAGTTTCAAAATGAGTGGTCGTGGTTTAGTGATTCGTCGGGAATTCCGCACAGAAGAGATGTCCTTTGAAACCGATGCTGTCTCTCTGGACTTCAGCTCAGTGCTTCAGGGTAAGATTTCTCTGAAACAACCTACTCAAGCGATCGCTCAAGTTATTCTTACTGAAGCTGATATCAACCAATCCTTTAAAGCACAACTAGTAAGAAAGCGGCTGGAAAACCTTTCTACACCAGGGTTAACCGCACTATCTGGTGGTGCTCCAGTTTCCTTTACTGAGGTGCAAGTTGAGCTGCAACCGAACAATGGTCTACGGTTATTTGCTAAGGCTGACCTACCCAATTACGGCATAGTACCGATTAGTATGACATCTACCATCGGAGTAGAGCGGCGACGGCGGATTTTGTTTAAGGACTCCCAGTTTCAAGCTAATGAAATACCAGAGTCGTTACAAGATATATCTAAAACCTTGACAGTAGCCCTGGATGAGATCTTGAACAACATGGTGGATCTAGACCGCTTCAACCTGGATGGTGTCACTATGCGCATCAATCGTCTAGAGACCCAAGGGAAAAAGCTAGTTTTCAGTGGCTACGCCCAAATCGATCACATCCCCAATAATCCTTGACCGGTCAGCGTTCAGCAGTCAGCGGTCAGCAGTCAGCGGTGCGCGTAGCCTGGGCGTAGCGTGGCCAAAGGCCAATAGCCACTCAAGTAGCACCATCTGTAGCGCATTAGCTTTCAGCAAAACTTACACAGGGGTTAAATTTCATCGGGATTAATACCCATCTGTCGTAACCGTTCTGCTAGTTGTTGAGCTCGTTGTTGAGCCAATTCCTTTTGTTGACGTTCTTTTTGAACTTCTTATTGAGCCAGTTTCTTCTGTTGGCGTTCATGTTCGGTTCGTTGCCGTTGAAGTAAGGCCGTAGGCCACGCTGCGCGATGAAGCGTCGGCTTTGCCGAAACGCTTCCGCGCTTATGCGATCGGTTCGTTCTGCCTCAGTGGGAATCCAATTCCCATCTTGATCATACCAACGTAGCCACAACCGATTCAATCCCCGATATTGACCAAGCCATAGCCCTATACCCAATTGCAACTCAGGGATCTAAAATTGGGAATTGTCTATGGTTTGGGGTTGATAGCTGCCGCCATCTAACTTAAAAATTCGCAATTCATCGCTAACTCGCTCAAAGGTGATATAGTAGGCAATAGCTAAAATCTGCTCGTACACTTCCCATTTGGTGGGTGGTTCTCCCCTTCGTTCACTGTAACCGAGGTCTTGATCTCTGGTGCTCGCCACAGAGCAACTCTATCGCTACAATTGGTCTCGCAACTAAACCCCAATAAATAGGTATAAAACGGTATTTAACTGTACAAAACCGACATTGACATTTTGCTAGCGCTAGAGTATAATCAGACAAGAAGACACACCAGTTGACGATGTCAAAAAAAGTGGGCTATTCCAAAAAACTATCGACTCAAATTGTCCCTGTGCTGGGGATGAGTAAGTCGGTCGAACTTGAGTTGTTGTCTACAATGAAAAAACTAGGGGTCGTTAGGGCTGAGTCTTACAACAAGCTGGGAAGCATCAACCATTGGGGACTGGACTGGAAAAAGGCCATCCCGGAAGTAAAGAGTTTCAGAACTCCCGACACCCTGGGGCTGCCTGCTAAGTTAATGGATTGGACTATCAATGATGTAGCAAAAGCCATTACAGCTCAGCAAGCAGCCTGTATTGATGCGGTGATTAAAAAAATCTACAATAGGTTTACAGGGATTGAGAACCAAAAGACCAGAAAAGAACTTTGTAAACAGATTAAGACCTTAGCTTTTCTGGACAATCCACTTCTTCACAGACTTATTAGGAAGGAATTTCAGAGAGGGCACTCTTGGGTTAAAAATCAAATAGTCTATCAACAAGTAGGATATAGCTGTAAGCGACTCTCTCGTAATACTTATCAACTAGAATTAGCTGGGCTAAGAAGAGGAAAAAGAAATAAAATAATTGTTAAGTCTAATCGAGAAATCAAAGGACAGATTAGACTAACATACAATCAATTATTGCAAAAGTTTGAGGTTCACTTTTTAGTAGATCATGGTAAAGTTGAAATACCTGCCGAACGTCGGAATATAGGACTGGACAAGGGTTATACAGAAGCTTTTTACGACTCAGATGGCCAGGTTCATGGGAAGGATCTGGGTAAAGTAACTACTAAAAAGTCCAATCGTATTTGTGCGAAAAACCAAAACAGAGGGAAACTCTGGGCACTCCATAGAAAGCTCGAAAAAATCGACCCAGCTAAGTCGGCTCGGATATTAAAAAATAATTTAACCAGGAAAACAGAAAATAAGCGTTACAGGCAGGATCAATCAGAAATTAAAGCCATTATAGGAGCAGCTTCTAAGTCTGTTTTTAATGGTAAATCACTAAAAGTATTTGCAGAAGATTTAACAAAACCCATAAAAAATAAGCGCCAGTCAAAAGCTATGTCCCGTAAGCTCAATAGTTGGATGAAAGGAGAGCTTCGAGATTCATTACAGAAATGGGCTAATTGGACTAGCTCGGTTGTTACAGAAGTTCAACCTAGTTACACGTCGCAAGTTGACTCCAGGAATGGAACCCTTCTAGGGAAAAGGACTGGGGACAACTTTACCGGATTTGATGGGGTCGTGTTACAGGCTGACCACAATGCTGCCAAAAATATCCTTGCTAGGGGTACGGATCACGAAATCACCCGGTACACGAGTAAAACCGAGGTGCAGGCAGTATTGTTGCGTCGTACCGCGCGTTTCTTGAAAGGGATGGGACTTAGTTTGCTAGATGCAGTTGAGCTTGGATGGCTTGACTGTAAACATAGCAAAACTAAGGCTTTCAAGCAACTCCTGGTCGGGATGCCAGGAACGTCTAAATAGATGGGTGGGAGGCTTAACTCCAATTGCTGTATGACCACTCCTCACTTAGACAACAATAAAATGAACCTTGACCGTTTTGTACCGGATTGTCCCGATTAATCACGGTTTAAGAGTATCTCTGACCTCTTCTTGCCAGATCACATAACTCATTCTCAGCTCTCGTCCCTGGTAGAATCGGGAAATCCCTACTACCGCAAACCAATCCGGTCGTTTATACCAAGCGGTATGATTGGGATCATAATATCAATTTAAGTCACTGGCGACAAACACCCTTTCCCTGTCATAATTGGGAGGGGAAAATGTTTCACTACACAGTTGTGGTTGCCAACTATGAAATTCGTCAGGCCAACCCGGCTCCTCTGGATCTTCACTGGGTAAATCATACATGGTGGGCAGGGTTTCTTTGGCCGGATGAGGGAGAATAACCTGCTCCAATAAGGGTTTGGCAACAGACATGAGATGACCTCAATTTTTGTCCGACTCATGATTTTCATCTTAGCAACTGGCCAACTGATCGCGAGTGTAGGGAGATGGGGAGATGGGGAGATGGGGAGATGGGGAGATTTTGACCACTGTTCCCGATTCCCTGTTCCCAGATCCGCTGTTCCCTACTCCCTACTCTCTACTCCCTACTCCCTACTCCCTACTCCCTACTCCCTTTGCTCTATAATGATCAATAAACGAAAAAACAACTACCAATATCATGCTGGATTGGTTAGCAGTTTGGGGAATTCCTAGTGCTGGTGGCTATCTGGCTAAGGAAGTGATTGGTCTTTTGGCCAAAGAGGCTCTAGAAGACTACACCAAATACTTCTTCAAAGAATCCATCAAAGAGTATACGGGACTATCGGATCAAAATATCCAGAAAAAACTTTTTGGTAAAGCCTTAAAATAATTTCTGGCTTTAGTGGAAAAAGAATTGGAAAATTCTCATTTATCTAAGCAAGAATTAAAACAGTATAGTAAACCTCTCAAGCAGTATTTTAAACATAAATCCATTAAAGCTATCGTGGGCAATTCGTAAGTATCGCTGTGTTCGCGTAGCGTAGCCAACGGCCAAGGAATAGATACCGATATATTAGCGAAGACTTAGATCGAGCTTGACTTATTAGAATTACCGGAAGGATTTGATTGACACTATGTATTATATTGGTAAAAGCTATATCAGAAAAGTAAAAAATAATAACAATGATAAAGTAAAAAATACTATTCGAAAATTCGATAAGTTACGGCCTATCCGAGATTACCCAACCTTGGAAGCGATCGCAAAAAACACTAAACCAGAAATTACCCCAGATGTTGACTTAACGAAATATCAGGAAGCACTCCTAGAGAGCTACGGTAATGTCAAATTGGATAGTTTGGATACTAGTGGCTGTGCTTATAATGAACTAAAACTCTGGAACATATTTATCCCTCAAAATGTGCAAGAGGTTCATGACTTGATGCCGGAGGCGATTCATGAACTGCCTAAGGATGATGATCGAAAACTGCAAGAGAGTGGTGAACTAGATCACGACATTCACCAAAAGGAGTTGCAACCAGGTAAAGAGGTTTATTATCAACAGCCAATTCAATCCATATTGGATGTAATTAAGGACTCACAAGGCTATCGGTATTTGGTGGTTTTAGGAGACCCAGGCTCTGGTAAATCTACCTTGCTCCAGTATTTAGCATTGGAGTGGGCAAGAACCGATCTAACTACTGAACGTTCTCTACGGATTCCGTTACTGATTGACTTACCCACTTATATCCGGAATCGCGATAGTGGACAGTGTCAGGATTTCTTGGAATTCTGCCATCAAAGCAGTGGAGCGATATGTAATCTGAATCAAAATAAACTTGATGATCAGTTAAAGGCGGGTATTGTCTTAGTGATGTTTGATGGCTTGGATGAAGTGTTTGAGCCAGGGAAACGAGAGGATGTAATTACGGATATTAATCGCTTTACGAATAAGTATCCTAAGGTACAAGTAATTGTGACATCTCGGGTAATTGGTTATAAACCTCAACGGCTACGGGATGCTGAATTTCGTCATGTTATGCTCCAAGACTTGGAGTCGGAACAAATTCAAACGTTTATCGAGCAGTGGCATGAGTTAACCTATACTGATCAAGTCGATAAAGTTAGGAAACAGGAGCGCTTACAAAAAGCCATTAAGACATGCTCTCGGATTCGAAAACTGGCGCAAAATCCCCTATTACTAACGATGATGGCAATCCTGAACCACAATCAAGAATTGCCTCGTGACCGCTCTGAACTCTATAACCAATCCTCTCGCTTACTGCTCCATCAATGGGATGTGGAACTAGCATTACTAGAAGATAATCCTGTTGATCCGAAGAGGATTGATTATCAAGATAAGCAACAGATATTGGGAAAAGTGGCATATTTCATGCAGGGCAATCAAGCAGGATTAGCGGGAAATCTGATTAGTGGGGAAGATTTAGAACGGATTATCAAAGAGGAGCTGAAGTTACGGCAGCTTAGTAATCCTAAAGCGGTTGCTAAGGTAATGATTAATCAGTTGTCTTCCCGCAATTTTATCTTTTGTTCAATGGGAGCAGATTACTACGCTTTTGTGCATCGGACATTTTTGGAATATTTCTGTGCTCGGGAATTTGTCAGGAAATTTGAGAAAAAGCAGGAAATTTCCCTAGCACAGTTGAAAACTGAGGTATTTGGTAAGCACTGGCGGGATGAATATTGGCATGAAGCGCTGCAGTTGGTTGTGGGCATGATTGATTCCAAAAAAGCTGGAGAAATTATTGAGTATTTGATGGCACAAGGTGGAGTAGAGGATGATTTTAATAATTTATTTCTGGCAGGGGATTGTTTATCTGAGGTTAGGAATCGGTATGAGATTAAATCAACGAATATTGGATTACTGAATCGCGTCAAAGACTTAATTCATGATGATCTAAATTCTACTGATAACAAGTATAGAGATGAGGCCAACTTACTCCGTGATATTCGCATTAAAGGTGTTGTAGCAGTAGCCACCCATTGGCAAGACCACCGAGATAGCTTAGCCCTACTTAAAAAATTGGCTCGCTCTGATGCTGATTTGTGGGTGCGAGTTAGAGCAATTGAACAGTTAGCTAAAAGTTATAAAGACCACCGAGATAGCTTAGCCCTACTTAAAAAATTGGCTCGCTCTGATACTGATTTGTGGGTGCGAGCTACAGCAATTGAACAGTTAGTTCAAGGTTACAAAGACCACCGAGATACCTTAGCCCTACTTAAAGAATTGGCTCGCTCTGATACTGATTTGTGGGTGCGAGTTAGAGCAATTGAACAGTTACTTCAAGGTTACAAAGACCACCCAGATACCTTAGCCCTACTTAAACAATCGGCTCGCTGTGATACTGATTCAGAGTTGCGAGTTAGAGCAATTGAAGAGTTAGCTAAAGGTTACAAAGACCACCCATATACCTTAGCCCTACTTGAACAATCGGCTCGCTGTGATACTGATTCGGAGGTGCGATGTAGAGCAATTAAACAGTTAGTTAAAACTTACAAAAACAACATAGATACCTTAGACATACTTCAAGAATTGGCTCGCTATGATAAAGATTCGTGGGTGCGAGGTACAGCAATTGAACAGTTAGTTAAAGCTTACAAAGACAACCCAGATACCTTAGCTTTACTTCAAGAATTGGCTCGCTATGACCAAGATTGGCAGGTGCGATGTAGAGCAATTGAACAGTTAGCTAAAGGTTACAAAGACGACCAAGATACCTTAGCCCTACTTCAACAATGGGCTCGCTGTGATACTGATTCGGATGTGCGATGTAAAGCAATTGAACAGTTAGCTAAAGGTTACAAAGACGACCAAGATACCTTAGCCCTACTTCAACAATGGGCTCGCTGTGATACTGATTCGGATGTGCGATGTAAAGCAATTGAACAGTTAGCTAAAGGTTACAAAGACGACCAAGATACCTTAGCCCTACTTCAAGAATTGGCTCGCTATGATACGGATTCGTGGGTACGAATTACAGCAATTGAACAGTTAGCTAAAGGTTACAAAAACCACATAGATACCTTAGCCCTACTTCAACAATGGGCTTGCTCTGATAAAGATTCGTGGGTACGAGTTACAGCAATTAAACAGTTAGCTAAAGGTTACAAAGACCACGGAGATACCTTAGCCCTACTTCAACGATGGGCTCGCTCTGATGCTGATTCGAGTGTGCGAGTTACAGCTATTGAACAGTTAGCTAAAGGTTACCAAGACCACCAAGATACCTTGGCTCTACTTCAACAATGGGCTCGCTGTGATCAAGATTGGCAGGTGCGAGTTACAGCAATTGAACAGTTAGCTAAAAGTTACCAAAACCACCCAGATACCTTAGCCCTACTTCAAGAATCGGCTCGCTGTGATACTGATTCGGATGTGCGAGTTACAGCAATTAAACATTTAGCTCAAGGTTGGAAAGACCAGCCTTGGTTATTTGAATTTTTATGTAATCGCGTAGCGCCTCTTTCAGAGCATCCCACTCTCCATAAACCCTTTGACCGTAAGGAAGACTGGGATGACAATCCTCGACAAGTAGCTCTTAATGCCATCCTGGAATATTATCCTAACCATTCCCAAACCCGATCCTTATTAAAGGATAGAGCAAAGCATGACCCTGATCCTGAACTGCGGAAGTTTGCTAAGGAGAATTTAGAATGAAGAATTTAGAATGAAGAATTTAGAATGAAGGCGTAGCGTGTGTTAGGGAAGGGCTCGCCAAGACGCAAGCCATAGCAAGTGTTAGGTTGTTGCCCGTAACGCACCATCAGGTCAAACTGATTGGCTTTTGTCTATAATGATAGATAAAATAAAAAATAACTACCAATAAGATGCTGGATTGGTTAGCAATTTGGGGACTTTCTAGTGCTGGTGGCTATCTCGCCAAAGAGGTGATTGGTCCGTTGGCCAAAGAGGCTCTAGAAGACTACACTAAAGAGTTTTTCAAGGAGTCTATCAAAGAGTATACTGGACTATCGGATCAGACTATCCAGAAAAAACTCTTCGGTAAAGCCTTAAAATAATTTGTGGCTTTAGTGGAAGAAGAATTGCAAGATGCTGATTTATATAAGCAAGACGTAAAACAGTATACTAAACCCCTCAAGCAGTATATTAAAAATAAATCCATTAAAGCTATCCTGGGAAGTGCGTTTAAGTGTGGCTGTAAACGAATAGATACCGAAAAATTAGATAAGACTTGGATTGATCTTGACTTATTACCATTACCGGAAGGATTTGATTGGTACTATATTGGTAAAGGGTATCTCAATAAAGTAAAAACGATTATTCGGGAATCCGATGATTTACGGCGTATCCGAGATTCCCAAACCTTGGAAGCGATTAGCCCGAAGGGCTACGCTACGCGATCGCAGAAAATACGAAAGCAGGAATTACCCCAGATTTTGACTTAAGGGAATATCAAGAAGCACTCCTAGAGAGCTACGGTAATGTCAAATTAGATAGTTTAGATACTAGTGGCTGTGCTTATAATGAACTAAAACTCTGGAAGATATTTATCCCCCAAAATGTGCGAGAGGTTCATGACTTGATGCCAGAGGCGATTCATGAACTGCCTAAGGATTATTATCAAAAACTGCAAGAGACTGGTCAACTAGATCAAGAGAGTGGTCAAGAGGAGTTGCAACTAGCTAAAAAGCGTTATTATCAACAGCCGATACAATCGGTATTGGATGTGATAGAGGACTCTCAAGGCTATCGCTATTTGGTCGTTTTAGGAGACCCAGGGTCTGGTAAATCTACCTTGCTGCAATATTTAGCATTGGAGTGGGCAAGAACCGATCTAACTACTGAAAGTTCTCTACGGATTCCCTTACTGATTGAATTACGCACCTATATCCGGAATCGCGATAGTGGACAATGTAATAACTTCTTGGAATTCTGCCATCAAAGCAGTGGAGCTATATGTCATCTCAATCAACATCACCTTGATGATCAGTTAAAGGCTGGTAACGTATTAGTGATGTTGGATGGGTTGGATGAAGTCTTTGAGCCAGGGAAACGAGAAGATGTGATTACCGATATTCATCGCTTTACCAATAAGTATCCTAAGGTAAGAGTAATTGTTACATCTCGGGTAATTGGTTATAAACCCCAACGGCTACGGGATGCTGAATTTCGTCATGTTATGCTCCAAGACTTGGAGTCAGAACAAATTCAAACCTTTATCGAGCACTGGCATGAGTTAACCTTTACTAATCAAGCCGATAAAGTTAGGAAACGGGAGCGCTTACAAAAGGCAATTGAGACATCCTACCCGATTCTACAACTGGCGCAAAATCCCCTCTTACTAACTATGATGGCAATCCTGAACCGCAATCAAGAATTGCCTCGTGACCGCTCTGAACTCTATAACCAATCTTCTCGGTTACTGCTCCATCAATGGGATATGGAAGGAGCATTACTAGAATATAATCCTGTTGATCCGAAGACGATTGATTATCAAGATAAGCAACAGATATTGGGAAAAGTGGCATATTTCATGCAGGGCAATCAAGCAGGATTAGCGGGAAATCTGATTAGTGGGGAAGATTTAGAACGGATTATCAAAGAGGAGCTGAAATTACGGGATGTTAATGACCCGAGAGCGGTGGCTAAGGTCATGATTAATCAGTTGCGCACCCGCAATTTTATCTTGTGTTTCATGGGAGCAGATTATTACGCTTTTGTGCATCGGACATTTTTGGAATATTTCTGTGCTTGGGAATTTGTCAGGAAATTTGAGAAAAAACAGGATATTGACCTAGAACAGTTACAAACAGAGGTATTTGGTCAGCACTGGCGGGATGAATCTTGGCATGAAGTGCTGAAGTTAATTGTGGGCATGATTGATTCTAATAAAGCTGGCGATATTATTAACTATTTGATGGCAAAAGATGGACAAAAGTATGACTTTAAAAATTTATTTTTTGCAGGGTATTGTTTGTCTGAGCTTAGGAATCGCTATGAAATTAAATCAACGGATAGTGAATTACTGAATCGGTTTAAATACTTAGTTGATAATGCTAAAAATTATGATTATAAAAAGGATGAATTTGACCCAGACGTAGAAATGTTTGATATTTTTATCCCAGCTGTTGTAGCAGTAGCAACCCATTGGCAAGACCATCAAGATACCTTACCCCTACTTCAAGAATTGGCTCGCTCTGATATTTATTCGGCTGTGCGATGTGCAGCAATAGAACAGTTAGCTCAAGGTTACAAAGACCACCCAGATACCTTACCCTTACTTCAAGAATGGGCTCGCTCTGATAAAGATTCGGATGTGCGAGCTACAGCAATAGAACAGTTAGCTCAAGGTTACAAAGACCACCCAGATACCTTACCCTT
>WTKN01000429.1:1692-15774 GCA_011524395.1 Moorena sp. SS36440bin_2 | reverse complement strand
TTTAGGTTTTAGGTTTTAGGTTTTAGGTTTTAGGTTTTAGGTTTTAGGTTTTAGGCTTTAGGTTTTAGGTTTTAGGTTTTAGGTTTTATGGAGCAGGAACCAGGAACCAGGAACCAGGGAAGAGGGAAGTCGGAAGTCGGAAGTCGGAAAAAATAATGTGTACCTCATAGCTATGATAAACGCTATAATTAATCGGGAATACAGGAGTAAATTCAAATATTTTTAAAGGTCAGCAATCAATATTTTTAAATAATTAAAAATTTATTTCACCAAAATGTATAGATATAGTAAAAAAAAGTTGTTTTTGTGAAGAAACTATTTTTTATAATGCCACAAAAACTAAAAAAATAGCAATTATAAATCAATTGAGAGAATATTTGTTCCCTGTTCCCGTCTTGATGCAGTCGCTCATGGGGGAAACCCCCAAGACCAAGCTGCATCGCTACTCCCTGCTCCCTGCTCCCTGTTCCCTACTCCCTGCTCCCTGCTCCCTGCTCCCTGCTCCCTGCTCCGCTGTTCCCTGTTCCCATATCCGCTGTTCCCTTTGCTATATAATGACCAAGCTATGATCTGTAAAGCCAGACTATTAAATATTCATAGAAACTTGACACTATCAAACTAACACTATCAAAATCACAATATTCTCACAAACTTAGGCTAACCTTGAAAATCCTGATTTAAGAAGCATTATTGGGCTGTTTACATACCAGAAAAACACAGGAAGGAGAGTTTTTTGACTCAACCGGCTCAGGTTCCAAAAATCCGATTCATAAAATGATCAGCTAGGGCTGATAAGTACATATAGAGTTAAAAACAGTACTAGTCATGATAGTGAACCACCATTATCCACTTGCCCACTGGTCAATGACCCAAAGCCCGCCTCTGATTGATCTAGGCTTGCTACAACAACTGCGGGTCAGCAATCGAGAGGATTAACAATGGTGGTTAATGTATCAGGGTGCATCCAGCCTATAAGCAGTCATACCAGCTACTGGGAGTTGAATTGGTTAGTTAAAAGTCAGTTAAAATTCACCCATGTAGACTCTCGTATCCTGGTTTGTGATCGCTGCATTGGTGTTGCTCAACTATGGCAGCCAAAGGCAGGGCAGCTGGGGAAAAAGACTCCTGTGGATGAAACCCTAAGAAACCTAATTGAAGAAGTATCCCGCTACCGGGACCCAAGTCCTGAGCGGCAAAAAGCCTTGAATCGTTTCCTAATCGTTGTTCAAAATCTACCTGGCATTCACAAATCTTCCCACATAGACTATCTAGAGGCGTTAAATCGAACCTGGGAATGGGTCATCCGCAATCTGCACCAGTTTGAGCCAAGTTCAACCTCCGTTGAAAAAAGCTTAGTAACCTGGATCAACGGATATTTACGCTGGCGTATCCGAGATTTATATATCTCAGATAGTAACTATCCAAAGATTAGCACTAATCAACCAATCGGTAACCGTGAGGAGGATTCAAGGACTCTAGAAGACCGATTGCCAGACCCTAAACCTTGCTTGAGTAAACTCGATGATTACATTGAAGCAATCCAGACAGCTGAACGCCAGCGTCTAAGTCAAGGGATTCTCGCAGAAATTAAAAACGATCCAGATGGGAAACTAATCGGTTGTCATCCCCGCAACTATCCCGAATGTCATTGTCAGCTATTAGCCATCCGCTTGCTAGTACAAGAACCACCCCAGAAAATTGCTGACATTGCTAGAGAATTTAAGGCTAACCAACAAACTCTCTACTCTCACTGGAAGAAAAAATGCCTACCGAAACTGCAAGATATTGGTAAAACATTTGGACATCAACCATGACTATTACAGAATCAACTAACATTAAGGTTTCTCTTAGCCCATATGCTCATAGTTATGCAGCACAGTTTGCTGCTGAACAAACCACCCCTCCCAAGGGAAAACAGGTCTATTTAAATACTTTAGCCGTTTATGCTGTTAACAACTATTTAAAATGGCTCAATATTCCCAGTAATCTTGCTCAAAGTGATTGTTGGAATCCAGGTTTGAGAGCATTGTTTGATGTAGCTGATCTGGTTTTGCCCAACATTGGTAAATTGGAATGTCGTCCAGTGCTACCAGGTCAGTCAACCTTGAATGTGCCACTAGAAGTGACCGAAGACCGGATTGGCTATGTGGCAGTGCAGTTCAGTGAGGAATTAGACCAGGTAGAGTTATTGGGATTTGCTCCTTATCATGCGATCGCTAAATCCCTAGAGCCTTTACCCCTAGAACAGCTTGAATCTCTCGATACACTAATTGACAAGATTGATTGGATTAAGAAATCGGTGAGGATAAGCCAATGGTTTGAAGAAATATTTCAGCCAGATTGGCAACTACCAGCATCACTTTTACCTCCGTATAGGTACAGCCCTAGGTTCAGAGGACCTAATGACAGAACCATGCGAGCCAAGCTAATGGACTTAGCTGGTCAAGGGGTAGTCTTGCTGCTGCAAGTGAATTTACAACCTCCTGATACTGAAGATATCGATATTTTGATGCGCCTATATCCTGCGGGGGATGCAAGTTATTTACCACCAGATTTGCAGGTTAATTTACTTGATGAATCGGGCAATTCTTGTATGAAAACTCAAGCTGGAAAAACTAACGACAAGATCCAAATTGATTTCAGTTGCCAACCAGAGGAACCATTCAGTCTCAGATTAAATTTGGGAGATATAAGTATCACGGAAAAATTTATAATTTAGGATAACTTAGGCTAGTTTATGCTGGTTTAGGCTAGTTGATCTCAAGCCAAGTTCAACAGCAAAACAATGAGTATAATTAAGATCCAACTAGTGGAAAGGGCGAAAGGTGGATTCCATACTACAGTCACGTCAATTCCTAGGTAATTTGACACCTTTGATGGCTGTCTACCTACCCTCCCAGAAAACTTAAGGGTGCATCTCCTAAAAGTTGTTTGACAAGGTGGTGCGTTACGGGGCGGGCTGTCTAAACCCTGGCTACGAAGCGGAAAGCGATGCAGCGCGGTCATGGGGGAAACCACGGCAGACCGCGAGTGGTTAGAAGTTACCGTAAGACAGGCTCGCCTTGTCAGCCATGCAAAGCGCGAGTGGGGGAAACCCCCGCATTAAGGCGCAAATCACGCTAATCAATAAGTTTTACCCCTTTTTTGCATAGCCTACCAACCATAAAGGCTCAACGTAATCAGGTTTCGTCTCCGGGGGAACCCCCGCAGGTCGGCACTGCCTCCCCAAGACCGCGCTGCATCAAGACAATGAGGCCTCCCCTAACACACCCTACGCAACTTTTTTACAAATATGAGATGCACCCAAACTTAAATAAATCATTCACCAAATGGCGGTCAGATTATCCAGAAGTGGAACAAGTACAATCACCGATTAATCCTGACAAAACTGGGTTTCGCATCAAACCCAAAGGTGTAATAGTTTCTTCACCCCCTAACACCACTCAGGATGTGAAATTATTTTTGAATGAATGGCTCAATGCTGGCGATAGTGACTGGCAGAAAATCCGGGATAACTTAATTTCTATCGGGAGTCAATTTAAGCTTGCTGAAGAAGAAACTAGGGTACTATTGGATTGTCAAGACATTAAATTGGGCTGCTTTCCTTGGCAAGAGTGGCAGTTATTTGAAGATCACTTATCACAGGTGGAAATTGCCTTAAGGGTCAGAGGTCGCCCTGAAGATAAAATTATTCCTGCTCAACCTTGTTCCAAAGTCATAATTTTGCTGGTTGTGGGTAGGAGTGACAATATCAATACTAATGCTGATCTTAACGTAATCCAGGAATTAGAAGAAAAAGGGGCAGAGGTAATCTGTCTGATGCAGCCTAGTATCAGGGAGTTATGTCATGCCCTTTGGGACAAACAAGGCTACCATATCTTTATTTTTACCGGTCACAGTGGCTCAGATCAAGATGGGCAAATTGGTTGGATTGAGCTGAATAACCAAGATAGTTTAAGTATTGAGGATTTCAAAAATTCCCTAAAAGCATCCATAGATAAAGGATTACAGCTAGCTATTTTTAATTACTGTGATGGTCTGGGGTTAGCTAACCAACTAGGAAAATTGAATCTTCCTCGTACTGATGATTTTAATCAAAAGGTTAGTTTTATGCCAACGACTACTCAAGCTGTGAGGAAGGTAGCTGAAACGAAAGGTGGGATTTACTACGCTTCTGCTCCTGAAATTGTTACTCAGTGTAAAGTCAAACCTCTCCCTCTGAGTCTCTCCAACACTAGTCCTTTTATTACTCCCTATCAAGCACCACTTATCCCAACAGAAAATTGTCCTGAACAAGGACGCAATCAACTGAATAGTGATGCATTTAAAACCAATAAATATCCGATAAACCGTCGGCTATTTGTAATAATAAAACAAGATGGTTCAGTCGATGAGCAAGCCGGGGAAACCTATGTGAAGTTGCTATTAACAGATGAAGGGCAAAAGTTGATTGAAGAAACTGGCTATATTCCAAGACGAACGTTTCTGAATCACAACTATAGCAGTTCTAAATAGGGTGAAGTACAAAGTACTGGGTTTTAGGGAATTGGGAGCAGGGAGCTAAGGCGGTGGGCCACGCTTAGCCAACGGAGTAGGGGTAAGCTGGTCTTCATTTAAATTTTATTTTTATGACAGCAGGGGAGCAGGGGAGCTTCCGGTGCAGGGGAGAGGGTTTGACGGTTTTTTTTTCTAACTGAATAATAAGCAATTTAAATACGCAACAGCTTAAAAAACTTGAAGGTACCTGATCAGTATCATAAATGGTATAGTTGGAGCAATTGCCAATTACCAATTACCAGAAGTGTTGAACTAAGCCATAAACGTTTATAAAAATAGCTGATGTCTGTGTATGCTTATTGTCAACAGACCATGAAGTAAGATAAAACTGAGAAAAGATGGTGTTAAAGAACCCAAATTATCTAAAACTACTTCTTTCCTGTCCCCAGACTACCTCCTGTCCCCAGACTCTTCCCCTGTCCCCTGTTCAACACTTCTGATGACTTGGATTATTACACAGATACAAAAACTCGGGAATGCCATCTCTAAGGTGTTTACCGCCAAGCTATTTGAATTTGGTGACCAAGCCTTTTCTCTGAGTTTTTTAGGCAAATTCCTGTTTTTATGTATCATCGCTATTCTGATATCCCGTACCATCAAAGCTCTGATTAAACATTGGTTACTGAGCCGTTTCAGGATGGATCGGGGTACTCGCGAAGCCCTCGCTTCCATTATCGGTTACATTCTAAGTATTTTAGGGTTTTTAATCGTTCTACAAACGTCGGGTATTAACCTAAGTTCTTTAGCAATATTTGCTGGTGCTCTCGGTATTGGATTTGGAATTGGACTACAAGATCTAGCTAGCAATTTTATCAGTGGTCTGACTATCCTGCTTGATCAACCGATTAAAGTGGGAGACTATATAGAAATCGATAATCTGTCAGGAACTGTGGAAAAAATATCGATTCGCTCTACAGTAATACGAACCATTCACAACGTTTGTGTTATTATTCCAAATAACAGTTTTGTCCAAAACAATGTCATTAACTGGAGCTACGAAGACCCTACAAGTCGTCTCCAAATTCCAATCAATTTTCCCGATGAATTGGATCCCCTTGTGATCACAGAGCTGCTGTTAGCGGCTGCCCGCCAAGAACCTCGAGTTTTATCTTCTCCCTCTCCCCAGGTTTGGTTCAAGGGCTATGGAGAGGAAGGGATGGATTTTGAGCTTTTGGTTTGGATCGATAAACCAACACAGATCCAAGGGATTAAAAGTGCTTTGTATTATCTGATTGATACTGAATTGCGATCGCGCCACATCGAACCCGGCCACCCTGAGCGAAACTTGCGTATTCACAATCCAGAAGCCTTAGTCTCCCTGTTTCAGCAATTACAAACCCCCGGGGTAACTAATCGCTCCTCCTCAATCCACAAGCAATCAACTACACGATTACCCAAACCCAAGTCTAAATCCCCTAAACCCTGGATGCTGGCGGATTTATTGCGGCAAGTAAGTTATTTTCAAAACTGTAGCGATATCGAACTGCGACATATCATTGAGGAGGGTTATCGGAAAACTCTCCCAGCTTACGAAACCATCTGTCGGGAAAACGATCCAGGGGACTCATTTTATATTATCCTATCTGGAACAGTGGAAGTGTTCGTGGAATCGATTGGAAAACGAGTCGCTACCCGTAAGCCTGGGGAGTTTATCGGGGAGATGTCTCTGCTGATGGGTACTCCCCGTACTGCTACTCTTCGTACCCTAGAAGATACGATGCTGTTTGTGGTGGATCGAGACAATTTACAAAGTCTATTAGCTAAGCACGAAGAATTAGCTGACCGAATTTCTGAAGAATTATCCAAACGTCAAGAGACATTGGAACGCTTAGGAATAACCTTAAGTGCTACAGAGGAAGACGAAACTCCTTTCGCGGAAATTCGCAAACGTATTCAATCAATTTTTGGTATTTAAAACCGATAGTTATCATGAATAAAATAAATCAGGATAATCAGTATCTATTACACCCATCAATTGATGATTTAGCTCAGCTTCCTAGCTCCTTTGTGGAAGCAGTCACTAGGGTGAAAACCTTTGCTCTGTTGGAAATGGAAAAAGAAACGGAGCGAAAACAGCTTTACTATCATACTTGTGACCATGTTAAGGGAGTGCAGCGTAAAGCTGATCGGATTTTCCAAGCTATCAGACCCTATTGGGAAGCCGGTCTGGAGAATGATATAGCACCAGACTATCTGAGCAGAATGAAACAGTTAATCGATCTGTGCGCCATTGCTCACGATATGGTGCAAGAGTTTCTGCCTCAAATCCAATCCTATACCTCTAGGCGGCGAGAAAGTGGTGTGAGCGAAGCCGCTACAATTACTAAGCTTTTGGATTACATCAAAAATCAGAATGAATGGATAAGTAAGCAAACTCCTAACCATCTGGCCTTGTTTACCGATTCAGATTTACAAATCATTACAGAAGCGATTAACGCTACCATTTGTTGGTATGATACTTCAGACAATACAATTTACCAACCTGACCTCTACGATTCTGATAAAAACCTATCTCTGGTAGCTCGGATTATTGCTTTGGCTGATTTAGGCACTTTGGGAATGGAAGGGATTGAAGCATTTAACCAGGAAGGCAGTCTGCTATTTCTAGAAGAAAATCCTGATATTATCCCAATAATTTTGAATCAAGATATTCCATATTCTCAAGCTATCGATAAACAAACGCTTTATGAAAATTTTAGACAACGGCTCCTGAAAAGGACTCGCTTTCAAGTCAATTTTGCTAAGGGACGAATGGCTAGATTTGCTCGTGAACTTAAAGGGTTGACCGCAGAAGCAATTTCGGTTTTAAACCATGATGTTTTTAAGTATTTGAATCCAGCAATAATTAAAGTTATTGAAGTATCAACTCCTACTGATAATGACACAAATTTTGAGGAATTGGTTGAGTTTTTCGAGCTAGATAAGTATCTTAAAAATTAGGTGATATCAGCTTAAATTCAAGAGCAAATAAGAAATCAATGATAGTGTTTGCGAATCACATCAAAACTACTGAAATCGATTAAAAGTGATCAATAATCGCTCAATAATCAGAAATATCTGTTCGGATACGCTCTATGGAACTATGCATATCTTGCAACTGTTCTTGAATTGCTAATAACTGACCTTCAAGTCTGGAAACTTTGCTAAGTTCATGCTGCTCCTTCAGCACCTTATCTAACTTTTTATCCTGCTCCCGCTGGAATTCATCGACACTATCACTGATATTGCTGGTGATAATTCCAACAAAAAGATTGATAGTAATCATCGCTCCCAACATCACAAAGCTCACAAAAAAAAGGACACCAACCAGGGGTAAAGCTGAGGGATTTGTGCAAAGTGCTTCTATACCATCGTAACCATAGCGTTCGCAGCCATACATTTGGATGTACATCAAATCTGTCCAACCTTCTAGGGTTACTACTTGAAATAGAGACAAGATAGATTTGGGTAAGGAAGAAAAGTGAATCGGATCGTTTTCAGCAAATAAAAAGGTTCCGGCTACCCCATAAATATAGAACAAAATACAGAGAAGCAAAAATACATATCCCATGGAGGGTAGGCTTTTTAGTAGAGCTCGGACGAGTATTTGTAAGCGAGGCAAAGCAGAGATTAGCCTAAATACTCTCAGCAGCCTAAGCATACGTAGCACTATAAAATATTGATTGTCAATGGGCAATAGTAAAGCCACAACAATGAATAAATCAAATAGATTCCAGCCATTTTTAAAATAGCGCCATGGATGACTACCTTCAGCACCTATCTTAATAAAAATTTCAGCGATAAAAAGCCATAATATTATATGTTCTATAAAATTTACAATAGTCCCATACTTTTCTGTAAATGATGGATAAGTTTCCAGACCTACTATAATGCTAGCTAAGATTATTACGCTCAAAACTGTATTCTGAAAGAGTTCAGAATTAGAAATTTTTTGGAGTGCTACCTGCATAACAAAAATTAGATAAACAATTACAGTGGGTAACTTGTGATATCATTATATCCCGATGAATACTTATCATTCCGGGTGCTTGGTCATTGGTGATTATTCATTAGTCCTTAGCAATCACTAATGAATAAACTAATAAACTATCGTACCAATATCCTTAGGTAAATATTACTATACTATATATCGCAGTTATCAATTCGGTGAGGTATTTTCGTCTTGGGCTAATGAGAGCAGGGAGTAGCGATGCAGAGAGTAGGGATGTATAGCCTTGATTAAGGGGTTTCCCCCTGTTACCTTGCGACATCGCTATAGTCATCTAAACGTGATCAATAACTGACGGGGTGACAAGCAGCTTTGTTAGCCCTACTCCCTACTTCCTACTCCCTACTCCCTACTTCCTACTCCCTACTCCCCTTAACCCAGATACCTTACTTCTTGGTAAACCGCCAAACTCCATCCCAATTCTGTGGCACTCCTTGAGCGATCAACTGCTTAATTCGCTCCACATATAAGGCAGCAGTCTTATCCAAAGGATTCACCATTAACACGTGATTAAAATACTTTAAAGCCTTGTCAAATCCTTGAGTGCAATAACACTCTAAACCTTGTTCAAAATCCAGTTGCGTTTTTAACTTCAATTCCCTAACTGCTTCAGTATCACCATCCAACACTTCATAGATGGCAAGAGGTTCATTTCTACCTTTAACAATTGCTCGATCTATAAATCGAATTTGATAGTTATTCCGATTGCTCAATTTATCTAAGGTTTGCTGAGAAATTAATAAAGAAACCCCATAGAACTTGGTCAACCCTTCCAAACGAGCGGTCAAGTTAACATTATCAGAAAAAGCATCCCCCTGCATTCGGAATGTCTCTCCAACCATCCCCACCATCATGTGACCATAGTGGATGCCAATCCCTACTTGTATTGGTAAATAACCCTTGGCTTCACGGTTTTGATTGTATTGGTGGACTTTTTTGAGCTTGGCAATTCCAGCACAGACAGCATCATCAGCGCCATCAGGGAAAACTGCCATCATGCCATCCCCTAGAAATTTGACAATAAAGCCATCGTGATTGCGAATCTCAGGACTCACACGTTTAAGATAGGCATTGACGAAGTCAAAGTTTTCCTTTGGTGTCATACTCTCAGAAATGGTAGTGAAGGAGCGAATATCACTGAACATCACGGCCATTTCTTTACTAACGTGGTCCCCTAATTGAACATGAATCACATTTTCCTTGTGCAGAAAATTAAGATATTCAAATGGGAAAAACCGAGCAAAGGAATTTTTTAGGGTTTCCAGAGTTTCATTGGCTTGAGTCAATTCTTGCTCCCGGGCTTTTACAGTTTGAACCATGTGTCGGAAAACTCGTGCTAGTCGTCCTAACTCGTCGTTCCGAGCGGCTACTTCCTCCAGAGTTTCTGGCTCAAATGTATCATTTTCCACAGCGGCGGCTGCTACTGTCACCTTTTCTACCTGTTTTATATATTTTGACTGGCGCAGATTTTCAGCTTTAAGACGCTCTTCAGCTTCGGTTCGTTTCAGGAAGTTTAGATAGGCTTTGGAATGGTAACGAATACGAGCAATTAGTTCTACCCGATCTGGCAATTTTACTAAGTAATCATTTGCTCCAAATCCAAAGGCTTTAGCTTTAATTACTGGTTCTTCTTTACTTGAAAGTACAATTAGGGGAATAAGTCGAGTCGGGGAATCCTTAGAGCGCAGAAAACGCACTAACAACAAGCCATCCATCTCCGGCATCACCAAATCTTGTAGAATGACCGTTGGTTGGTACTCCTTAGCTACCTTTAAGGTTTCACTTGGATCCTGACAATAGCGGAAGATAATATCCTTTTCCGGATCTAACATGCGGCGGATGGCTTCGCCGATCATGGGCTGATCATCGATAAGTAGGACTTTAATTGGCTCTTGAATCACCATTTTATTTGTAATGTCCTTGTCAAGCTTTGGCTATCAATTAGATCAGGTACAGCATAGATAAAAACCAATGGGTTAGCTAATTTTTTTTAGCAGTTTATCAAGTTTTGTTCAATACTCTGGGCAAACTGGGAAAACTATGTCATGGCAATTGTTATTAATAATCAGATATTGTTAGTAATTATTATATAGCAATTCTACGACTTGTGAGGTACAATTTTCTGGTTTTTAGGGACTGAGGCCGTTGGCCACGCGGGGCGCGTTCGGAGCAGGGAGCAGGTAAGAGTTAAGAGGTAAGAGGTAAGAGGGAAGAGGGAAGAGGTAAAAAATAATGTGTACCTCATAGCTACGATAAACGCTATAAGGGAGCAGTGTTCTGCAATAAAAGTGATATTCTAATTGAGCTATATAAATTTAGCTAAGGCTTAAAAGCTAATCCCTTGATTAGGGCAGGTGCGATCGCGTCTAGGGGCAAAATTTCCACCGCCGCCTTCAACTCTGCTGCTGCTTTCGGCATCCCATAAACCACGCAACTGCTTTGATCTTGGGCAATCGTATGCCAACTTTTAGAGCGCAACAGTTTTAGCCCTTCCGCTCCATCTCTACCCATGCCAGTTAACAATACAGCCGTGCCCTTGCGCTTCCAGTACTCGGCTACACTTCTGAAAAAAACATCCACGGAGGGGCGGTAGGGATAATTACTGGGTTTGCTGGTGTAGGTTAACCTCAAATTCGATGTTAAACACAGGTGGTCTTTGGTTCCAGCAATCAATACTTTCCCTACTTCCGGACGGCTACCGTCAGACGCTAGTTGGACTACCAAGGGTGTCTGATTATTCAACCACTCCACTAAACCTGAAGCAAACTGGAGATCCACATGCTGGACAATCACAATTGCTGCACTGAAACTTGCTGGTATCCTCGAGAGAATCGTTGCTAGAGCCTTTGGTCCTCCAGTAGAAGCACCAATTGCGATTAAGGGCGGAAGATGGAGTTGGGAATTTCGGGCTGGGGATTTTGAATTTCGGGTGGAAATTCCTATCAGTTTACCAATGGTAGCAATTTTAGTAAGTAGTTCTTCGCCAGCGTCTGGGTTACCGCGAGTGCCCAACACTGGCAGGCTAACAGCATCTAAGGCTCCATATCGAAGGGCTTCAAATACTTTAGATGAATTCTGCTGGATGCTAGCGGTTACCACTAAAATCGCACAGGGAGAATGTTTCATGATCTGGCGAGTTGCCTCAACCCCATCTATTACTGGCATACTCAAATTCATCAAAATTAAGTCTGGGAGGTCTTTGGCACATTTGGCAATAGCTTCGGGACCATCACTAGCCACCCAAGCTACTTTATAGTCTGGAACCGCCATCAAGACACGCCGCAGGGTCTCTACTGCCATCATTGAATCATTAACAATTGCTATTTTCATGTCATACAAATGCTGATTACTTGTTTAGAAGGGAGTAGGGAGTAGGGAGTAGGGTGTAGGGTGTAGGGTGTACTTCATAATTATGATCAACATAAGTATGATTAACGCTATAGTCGATTTTATTAATTGCTGAATTCCACCTTACTAATTCATAAGCTTGGCTTCAAACTTTACTATTTAAAATTAACAAGCAAGCCATCCAAACTCACCAATGAATACTCCCTACTCCCCAATTAAGTCAATCACCGCATTCAACAACGAATCATCATGGAAACTACTCTTGGTTAGATAATAATCTGCGCCAGCTTCCAAACCTTGAATACGGTCTTGTTCCCGGTCTTTATAGGAAATAATAATCACAGGGATTGATTTTAATTTATCATGGCTTTTAATATGGCTGACTAGCTCAATGCCGTTCATGCGGGGCATATCAATATCACTGATCACTAAATCATAAGGGTTGGTGCGAATAGCGTTCCAACCATCCATGCCATTAACAGCTACTTCCACGTCATAACCTTGGTTTTCCAGTAACTTACGTTCCATTTGCCGCACGGTAATGGAATCATCAACTACTAGAATTCGTTTTGGCTGTTGGATATCAGTATCATCAGTATCACCACTGACTGGGCTTAACTGGCTGCTATTGAGTAGATTATCAATCGATCGCACTAAATCTGACACATCCAAAATTAGAATCGGGGAACCGTCTCCCATCAAAGCAGCAGCACTGATATCTTGAACTTTGCCCAGCCTCGGATCTAATGGTCGAACCACCAAATCCCGTTCACCTAAAAATTTATCAACTACTAATCCAAAACGGTTCGATTGGTCACTGATGATCACGACTGGTAGGGTTTTAGATGTGATATAAGAGTCATCTAATTCCAACACTTGGTGGGCACCTACCAGTCCAATGTTTTCATCATTAAGGGTAAAATATTGCCGCTTTTCTACTACAGAAATTTCGGTTTGATCTACCATGACAATTTTTTCAATTCGTGCTAGGGGAAACGCATAAGGTTCACCATATATATCCACTAATAGGGTACGAATAACTGATAGAGTCAAAGGCAATTGGAAGTGAAAACTCGTTCCTTTCCCTGGTTTAGAGGTAGCTCGCAGGGTGCCACCTACCTGTTGTGCCATAGTCTTGGCAATATCTAAACCAACGCCACGACCAGAAATTTCGGTTACCTGCTTAGCGGTAGAAAATCCCGGCAAAAATAAAAACTCCATCAGCTCCTGTTCAGCCAGCTGCCTTGCCATGTCTGGGGTGATCATTTTTTGGCGGACAATTTTTTCCCGCAATTTCTCTGGATCTATGCCTTTGCCATCGTCAGCAACAGTAATCGATAACATCCCACCACGATGAAGGGCTTCCAGTCGCAGGGTACCTTGGGCTGGTTTCCCCATTGCTACACGCTCTTGGGGAGGTTCAATACCATGGTCTACAGAGTTACGCAAAATATGAGTCAGTGGTGCTTCTAGTTTCTGTAAAATATCTCGATCTACTGCGGTAGATTTGCCGATAATTTCTAATTTAACTTGTTTATTCAGCTTTCTGGCTATATCCCGAATCATCCGAGGAAAACTCTGTACCCCATCAGCAAAAGGACGCATGTGAGACGCAATCACTTCTCGGTAAAGACGATCCGAAAGATTAGCAGTGCGACGTGCATACAGTTCTAGTTCACTCATGCGATCGCCCAAAATTTCCCGACATTCCTGTTCCTTTTGTCGAGCAACTTTTAGATATTCATCCCCCACTTGATTGACCTGGGATATTCCTAAAGAATCCTGTAATTTTTCCAGGATCTTCGATAATTCCATTTGATGTTTCTTGAGAGTCATCAAAGAATCAGCAAATGGTTGTAGCCAATTCGCCTCCACTAAGGATTCACCGGCTAAACCCATTAAGCTATTTAAGTTTTCAGCACTGACTCGCACAACTCTCTCTTTAGCTTCCGGCTTTTTGGCACTATCCAAAGCAATCAATGCTTGCTTGGTTAAATCATTTCCTGGAGTAGATGAGGATTGATTGTCTTTGGCAGCCACTGGGGTTTGAGGCTGGTGAGTTACTACCTGCTCAAGATTTTGCTGCTCAAGATTTTGCTGATCAACAGTTTGCTCTTGAGTCTCTATGGCTGTGTTCGTACTATCAAGAGTGGAAACTTCGGAAGAATAATCTATAGCGCTTAGTTTTT
>WTKN01000429.1:0-1592 GCA_011524395.1 Moorena sp. SS36440bin_2 | reverse complement strand
TTCGTACTATCAAGAGTGGAAACTTCGGAAGAATAATCTATAGCGCTTAGTTTTTCCGACTTCTGTGGTTCAGAGGCACTAGGGGCAGGAGATGGAGATGGCTGCTGTGGGGAGGAGGGTGCAGATTCCGGTGCGAGAATTTTAGCGATCGCAATACTCTGATTTTCAATGGCTTGCCCATGTTCAGACAGCCATTGCTCTAAATTCATTTCACCAACTTGGCTGATTTGTTGGAGAAAATCGACACCTTGTAGCAAGACATCGATGTGAGCTGCCTTGAGGGTAATGGTTTTATTCATAGCTGCCACAAAGCAATCCTCCATGGTATGAGCGATGTTAACAGCAGCATCAATTTGGACAATGCGGGCAGCACCTTTAATGGAATGAGCAGCACGCATTAGGGATTCCAATTCTTGGCTGGAGGAAGGATTACTTTCCAGAGCCAATAACTTGTCATTTAATATTGCTGCTTGGCTTTCCACCTCCATGCGGAATAAATCCAACATGGAGAAATTGCTCATATTTTGTCCGCTGTCTGTCATAGGATTTTAGAGTTTAGAGTTTGGATTGATGATCTTTTGTAAGCATAGGCTTACATAGGTAGCACTTTACCCCCATCACCCCATCGGGTTACGTAATCTTCCGATTTAGGGTGTAAAACAATAACTCATCGTCCAAGTAATTCACCTTTTTATCTTGCCAGTTAATTATCCATTTTGTATAAGTATATGTAGTGTTAGAAATAACCGCTGGTGCATCGAGTAATTCATTAGCATGAAACCGTTGAACAGTAAAAATTTCATCAACGGGAAAGACCCATCGGTTGCCCTCAATTTCCACAACCACCATCCGTTGATACATGACACTACTCACATTGGTTTTGGATTTTCGAGTCAGGGGCTGTTGGATTTTGGATGGCTCGGAACCTGAGTTAGCAAGATTATCTTCCAAACCAAGGAGATTGCTGAGGGAAACACATATCAGGATTTCCCCACGAATATTCACGATTCCCAGTAAGATCTCATTGCTGCGGTGGGGGATAGTGTGGATAACACAAGGCTGGGTGACTTCTTTGAAGAACTTTGCAGACAATGCCAACCATTCTACTCCTAGCCGAAAGATAATTACGGATATGGTTTCCCCTAGTTGTGTCAGAGCACTTTCCGGTTGCGGGACAGATTGGGAAACCAGTAAGTTAGTCCATTCATTAATGTAACCTGGAGGCGGTTCACGTTCAAGCAAGCCGCGCCCTGCTAAAGAGTAAACCGGACAGTTGCGGCAATGAATGAAGGTTTTTAATTCTGAGCAGGAGCGATCGCCTGTCACTCCGATTTGGTTCCAACAATCGTTAAAAATTGGTTTATTACTTGTTTTATATTGCATTATCTTAGTTTTTGTTAAAAAAAAATTTTTTAGGTAATTAATAAATTGTTTTTTTGTAAAGCTTAACAACTATAATTTACAAAGTCAATTAATTTAGCCATGCCATACTTACAAAAGTATTATAATAATATATAGCAATTCTAAATCAATTGATAGAATGTTTGTTCCCTACTCCCTACTCCCTACTCCCTACTCCCTACTCCCTACTC
>WTKN01000363.1:14023-15957 GCA_011524395.1 Moorena sp. SS36440bin_2 | reverse complement strand
AGATGGCAAAAAGATTCTCAGTGGGAGTCACGACAAGACAGTGCGGTTGTGGGACACCGAATCCGGTCAACTTCTCCATACACTAGAAGGTCATACAAGTAGTGTCAGTGCGATCGCCTTTAGCCCAGATGGCAAAAAGTTTCTCATTTGGGGTGATCACGACACCTTGAGGTTGTCGGACACAGAATCCGGTCAACTGCTCTATACCTTCCAAGGTCCTACAGGTTTTGTAATTGCGATCGCCTTTAGTCCAGATGGCAAAAAGATTCTCAGTGGCAGTGACGACAACACAGTGCGGTTGTGGGACACAGAATCCGGTCAACTGCTCCATACACTAGAAGGTCATACAGATAATGTCAAGACAATCGCCTTTAGCCGAGATGGCAAAAAGATTATCAGTGGCAGTAGGGACAACACAGTGCGGTTGTGGGACACCGAATCCGGTCAACTTCTCAATACTTTGGAAGGTCATACCAGTTCTATCACTGCGATCGCCTTTAGTCGAGATGGTAAAAAGATTATCAGTGGGAGTTCGGACGGCACAGTGCGCTTGTGGGATACTGAATCGGGTCAACTTCTCAATACTTTGGAAGGTCATAAAGATTATGTCCATGCGATCGCATTTAGCCCAGATGGCAAACAGATTTTCAGTGGGAGTTTAGACAACACCTTGAGGTTATTGGACATAGATTCCGGTCAATTTCTCCAGACCTTAGGAGGTTCTACAGAGGTCACTGATATCGCCTTTAGTCCAGATGGTAAAAAGATTATCAGTGGGAGTAACGACGGCACAGTGCGGTTGTGGGACACTGAATCCGGTAAATTTCTCCATGCTTTGGTCCATACTTTGGAAGGTCATATACGTCGTATCTCAGATATCGCCTTTAGCCCAGATGGCAATAAGATACTCAGTGGGAGTTCGGACGGCACAGTGCGGTTGTGGGACACCGAATCTGGTAAACCTATCCATACCTTGGAAGGTCATACAGATTATGTCCATGCGATCGCATTTAGCCGAGATGGGAAAAAGATTCTCAGTGGCAGTGACGACAAGACAGTGCGGTTGTGGGACACACAATCCGGTCAACTGCTCCATACCTTGGAAGGTCATACCAGTTCTATCAATGCGATCGCCTTTAGCCCAGATGGTCAGAAGATACTCAGTGGGAGTTGGGACAAAAAAGTGCGCTTGTGGGATACCGAATCGGGTCAACTTTTCCATACCTTGGAAGGTCATACCGGTTCTATCACTGCGATCGCCTTTAGCCCAGATGGTCAGAAGATTCTCAGTGGGAGTTTGGACAAGACAGTGCGGTTGTGGGACACCGAATCCGGTCAACTTCTCCATACCTATCAAGGTCATACACGTAGTATCTCAGATATCGCCTTTAGTCGAGATGGCACACAGATTCTCAGTGGCAGTTCCGACAACACAGTGTGTTTGTGGGACACCGAATCCGGTCAACGTCTTCATACCTTGGAAGGTCATACAAATCCTGTCACTGATATCGCCTTTAGTCGAGATGGCAAACAGATTCTCAGTGGTAGTCAGGATAACACAGTGCGCTTGTGGGATACCGAATCGGGTCAACTGCTCCATACCTTGGAAGGTCATACACATTATGTCACTGATATAGCCTTCAGCCCAGATGGCAAACAGATTCTCAGTGGCAGTAGGGACAAAACAGTGCGGTTGTGGCGGGCTGGAAATTGGAAAGATTGGTTAAAAGAGGGATGTAATCAGCTGCAATTTCATCCTGACCTCGTTGCACCTAAAAATAATAAAGCAGGAGAAGTTTGTCTTAAGCATGCCGGTTGGGAGGATAAAGCAAAAGCAGAATTTCTGGTGAGACAAGGTAGGGCTATTTCACAAAAAGAGCCAAATCTCAAGAGTGCTGTTAAAAAATTTAAAAAAGCGCAAAAACTCAATCCTG
>WTKN01000363.1:0-13923 GCA_011524395.1 Moorena sp. SS36440bin_2 | reverse complement strand
ATATTGACCTCAATCCAGATACAGAGGAAATAGATAAAGACCCTAAAATAGTAGCGCACTTGTTAGCCGTACAAGCTAAGGTACTTGAAGGAGCGATACTAGCAAGAGAGGGGAAAATAAAGGAGGCTATTTCTGTCTATCAAGAAGCACAAAAACTCAATCCTGATATTGACCTCAATCCAGATACAGAGGAAATAGATAAAGACCCTAAAATAGTAGCACGAAAGTTAGCCCCAGACTCAAAATAATCACATGCCTGTCCACAGAAGAATGAAGTAGGTACTCAAGCCATGGCCTTTAGGCCAAGCTACGCGAACGCCTCATGGGGTACTTACCAACTAAATATATTATTAGAGCCGAAATCTTGGATAGATTATCGGCTAGTTTGCGCTGCATCAAGACAGGGAATCAGCCTCAAATATAGCAGAAGTCAGAAGTCAGAAGTCAGAAGTCAGAAGTCAAACTCTTGCGCTTACTTAGGTTTGAGACTTTTGTCATGTCCTAACTGCCCTGGCGACTGCTATATATTCAGATGCGTTCGCGAAGCGTGGCCAAACGCGCCCCGCGTGGCCCAAAGGCCAAGGTCAATCGCATTTACCGTAATTTTTTTATTTCATCACTGAATCTTTTAGCTAACTTTACTGACTCTTAAAAATTAAATCCAGGAATATTTGATTAACTATTGATAGTAGTTTTTTATATCAATACATATGAAATTAACTGACATTAGTGCTTCTTTAGTATTCCTGGGAGCGATCGCCTTTGGCGCGGCAACGCCTATCGCAGTTACTCCAGCTTATGGAGCCTCCGTATCTTTCACTCCGATTGGCTCACAATTAGACAAAGATGCCATCAATGACCTTGAAGTCAATGTTGGTGACACCATTGATTTCTCTTTTGTTTTAGATACTAGCGGTCTCACCGCTAATTTACAGTCATTGGATCTTATTGTCGGACTAGATACTAGTGAGTTTCTTATTCTACAAGAATTTAGGACAGATGCAGATCTAGCTGCCTTTTCAGAGGCTACATTCAGCCCAGTAGAAAACCCACCCTTTGGGATAGCTACAGCACTTTTTAAACGTAGTGATGCCATTGGAGTTTCTCCAAACTCTACTCTAGAGATAGTTGGGACAACTTACCAAGTACTCCCTGAGTTTAAGAATGATGGATTGCCTGACTTAGCAGTTACTGTTACTTCTGCAATTGATGCCAATGGTATAGATGTAACCAGTCTATTTCAACCAGCTAGCCAAAGTCTTGATGTTCAGCCTGCCCCTGTTCCTGAAACCACTTCACTGTTAGGTTTCTTAGGATTAGCTGCTTTGGGGACTAGCTCATTACTAAAGAACTGCTCAAAACGGGTTTAATTTTTTCCTCACGGGGTGACAACAAAGCTCAAACCTAGATAGGTTTTAGGTTTTAGGTTTTAGGTTTTGGGGAAAATGAGCGCATCGGAGTCATTTGTATTTCCCAGCAATTGAAGCAATTTTTGCCAAACAACGTCAATGATAGTTTTAATCAATCCATCCCGCTTGGGCAATCTTCCCGCTTCACCTAACCCCATTAACCTAACCCCTGTAAGATTTTAAAGAGCGCTTGTCACCCCCTGAGAATTTTTTCAGTAGTATTCATAGTTTAAGGTTTTGTGGATGTAAAGGGAATAGGCAATAGGGAACAGGGAATTATTTCTTCCCTAAAACCTAAAACCTAAAACCTAAAACCTAAAACCTAAAATTAATTAGATGATGCTACGGATTTATTAGCAGCGTGAGCTTCTACCATCCGGGAAATATCAGGATTATAGAGTCGTAAATAATTCCAATAATTACCAAACACTGTTTTCACGTAACCTTTGGTTTCTCGAAAGGGGATTTTTTCAATAAAGGCGTCGGGGTCACTAAAACCGTATCGATTAACCCATTTGGATACATTACCGGGACCGGCATTATAACTGGCAACGGCTAATAAAGAGTTATTACTATTTTGTTGGTGGGTAAAGCTTAGATACCATGTCCCCAATTTAATGTTGTCATCAGGGTTTTTAAGATTGTATTCTTTCAACTGGATTTTTTGGGCAACCCAACTACCTGTTGCTGGCATCACTTGCATTAAACCCATGGCACCAGCAACGGAACGGATTTCTGGTTCAAATCTAGACTCTTGGCGAATTAAGGCAGTTACTAGTAAGGGATTAAGCTCCCGTTGACCAGACCAGTTAACAATTGAACTTTGGAAAGGGAAGGGAAATAGAGCATGCCAGTATTTTGGTTGGTCACGCAGTGCTGCCCATTCGGCTTGTTCTTGGGGAGTCTCTCGTCGTTTTAGGCTCCAGACTTGGTTAATGCCTTTGAGATTATCCCCAATCCCTAGGCGCAATAAACCATCAGTAAATTGCTCCGAGACACTGAGTTCCTTGCGGTTTCCTAATTCCACTTGCCACAGAGCCCAAGCATCCTGATCTTGACCAAGTTGGTGCAGTTCTTTTAGGGTTCCAGAACCGTCTTTTAGTAAAGGTCTAGCTTGGGGTCTGACCACTTTTGGCATTAAGTAGCGCACGGAGGTGAAGTCCCCTACATTCCAGCCTAAATAGTTGGCCGACCGCCATGCATAGTAGGATTCTGGATAACGAGCTAGTACATGCTCAAAGGCAGCTTTGGCATCATTAGGACGCCCCAGCTTACTTGCCCATCGACCTACCCAGAAGCCAGCTTGGGGAGCGATGTCACTATCGGGATTGTTGGTGGTAATCGGTTGCGCCCATTGCCATGCTTGTTGTAGCTGGCCTTTTGCTGCTTTTTTTTGAGCCATTTGCCAACGATAATTAGCCGCAGCATCAGAACTAGCATATTGGGTCAATACCGACTTACGAGCTTGGCCAGCAGACACTTTGCTGTTGAGCTTTTCTAGGATTTTGGCTTTGTCGAGCAAGGCTTGAGGAGCTTCATCGGGATAATTCTGGATGACCTGATCCAGATAGGCTAAGGCTTCTGTTCGCTTAGAGATACTAGCAAGACGCCTTAAGGCTAATCCGGTTTCTTTGGCATTGGGATAGGCGCTGATTAACTGTTCATAAAAGATTTTGCCTTTGCTGGCTTTTGTATCTAAATGGAGCCCTCGACCGGCACGGTAGAGATTGCGGGGAGTACGGGGGGCTTGGGCGTAGGCTTTACCAGCTTTGCCATATTTCCAGGTTTCCCAGTAACCAGTGCCAATCATTTCCCAGTCTTCGGGGGTGAGTTGCTCAGCATACTTGTCAACGATCCGGTCTCGGATCTCCTGCATTCCTAAGGCTTTAGGAGTGTGCTTGGCTAAGAGTAATAGTAATGGGAGTTGGTTGGGATTGGCTTTGAGGCGCTGTCGGACAATTTCTAGAGTACGGGGATGGCTGGGAAATTTTGCGATCGCATCGTCCCAGTGCTTAGGATTCGATTTGCCTAGATGATAAAGGGCTTCTGCTGCCACTGCTTGGTTGGGGTACTTTTTCAGGATAGTTTGCCAAACTCCTGTAGCCGATTCGCTATCCCCCATGGCTTGGTAAGCTTGAGCACGTTTGAGGGCAACGTGGGATGCTAAAACCGGATAATCTGACTCAAGTCCTTCGAGATGGTTGAGGGCTTGTTCTGGCTGATTTTGTTGAATTAAATCCGATGCCAACAGATAACGGGCGCGATACTGTTCCCGAGACTTCGGACCAGAGGCAAAGGCATCTAGGTTAGTTGCTCGTTGTTGAGGTGGCAGAGAAACCAGCCGTGCTACAGCGGATTTGCCTGTTGACTCCGTTAACCCTTGGCTAGCAGTCTTGTTTTCCTCTTTTTCCTCTAGTTGATTGGCTACGGTGACACCTAAGAATACTGCTCCCAGGGACACTGATACCAATAACACTATGGCTCCAGCCAATAACAGAAATTGCTGTCTACGCTCTTTTAACATAAATCCTTACCCAACACGGTCAGCAGTTGAAACTCTCTTAGCATATGACCCATCATCAGGGTCATCTGGTTTCCCTCTTGAGTTATAAACCATAATATAAAGTTCTTGGCTAAGAACCTCGAACCGGATTTAGTCAAACTTGGTCAAATTTGGTCAGAGTTAACAGAGCACGAAGCCAGCAATAACTAGATAACTATAATAACTATAATAAGTATTATGATAACTATATTTTTATCACCCTGATCAGGCACATTTTTGCCACCCTTAGCGCGCCCCATTCCATATCTTAGAACTAGGTTACCTTTAAATTGTGACGATTTATGGTAAAGTAGCCTATAATTTTGTTATTTAGGGAAGGGAACAGGGAGTCGGGAGTCGGGAGTCGGGAGTCGGGAATATAGAGTCAAAAATTATCACAATTCATTAGTTGCGTAGGGTGCGTTAGGGACGGGCTCACCCTGATTTTCCGCCTCTTCACGTCTGGGACAGCCCGTCCCGTAACGCACCACCAGGTCAAACAGCTTTAATGAGATGCACCCGTTGTTCACAAGAGTGAACTTGAAAACAAGTCATGACTGAAACCACCGTTGATAAGATTCGATTCACTACTGCAGACCTAGATCTGTTACCAGAGGACGGTAATAGATATGAAGTTATCGATGGAGACCTGTTTGTGACTAGATCCCCCCATTGGAACCACAACAAGGTGGTGGGAAGACTATATAGTGCCCTTGATTCCTGGTCTTTAAGTGATAAGGGTTATGGTGAGGCTGTTCTAGTTCCAGGGATTGTTTTTGACCAAGAAAATGCTGTGGAACCTGATGCTGTCTGGGTTTCCGACAAGAATCGCTTGCCACAGATGCTGGATGAAGCAGGGCATTTAACTGAAGCGCCAGAGGTGTAACTATTAGCATTTAATCTTATCAAACCTCGTCATACCTTTACAAATCTGCTATTATAGATTTGTAAAGGTTAAGCCGTTATGAAAAAATATGTCACCCCAAAAGAGGCAGCCGAATATTACGGTGTCTCCATTACAACACTCAGGAGATGGGATAAAGACGGAAGACTTGACAGCATCAGGACTCAAGGGAATCAAAGAAGGTTTTGTGTTCAAGGACAAGACCCGCAGAGTAAGCCCATTGTCGCTTATGCAAGAGTCTCTACACATTCCCAACGAGACGACCTTGATAGACAAGCTGAATTTTTACGGTCAAAATACCCAAACGCTGAAGTTATTTCAGAAGTTGGATCGGGACTCAATTTTAAACGGCGAAAGTTTATCAAAATATTGGAACGAATATACAGCTCTGATATCTCGGCATTTGTCATTGCATACCCAGATAGAGCAGTCCGATTTGGATTTCCGTTACTTGAATGGTTGTGCCAAAAAAGTGGAGTTAAACTCTTGGTTCTCAATGAACGTAAATTATCCCCAGAGCAAGAACTCGTCGAAGATATCTTGTCCATCCTCCACTGTTTCTCTGCTAGGCTTTACGGACTCCGAAAATACCAAAAACAAGTCACGAAAGCGGTACAAGAAAAAACCTCGGAATCAGACGGTGAAGTTGACACCCAACAGTGTCTCAAAGATCAGGGTGTTTCCGTCTAAAGAACTCCATAAAGTTTGGAAAACTTGGCTTAATGCTTATCGTTGGATCTATAATTGGTCAGTAGCCATGCTTAAAAATGGTTATCAAGGTAGTGCTTATGATTTACAAAAACTAGCGAGAAAAGTTGATAGAGCAGATTGGGTAAAACAACTTCCAGGTCATCAATTACAAGAAGCAGTAGCCGATGCAATTGATAGTTTCAAGCAAGCAAAAGCCAATAAGGGTTCTGTTAAATTTAAATCTTGTCGAGAAACAAGCCAAGTTATTAAATTTAAAGCAGGAGACTTTAAAAAAAAATGCTGGTACCCAACAAAAGTAAAAGGCTTGTGTTATCGTTCACCTCAAGGTTTCCCTGAAGAATGCATATATGGAACTCAGTTAGTATGGATTAAAGGTAAATGGTACGGGATTTTTCCCGAATATATTGAACCTATCCCTACAGAAGAGAATAAAGTAATAGCTTTAGACCCAGGCGTTAGAACATTTATTACCGGTTTTGATGGTGAAACTTATGTAGAAATAGGTTATGGTGATATTGGCAGAATTCAGAGACTTTGTTATCAACTAGATCAGCTGATGAGTCGCATTGACTTAAGCTCGGCAAAACGCCAGAGACGAGCAATGAGAAAAGCTGCCCATCGATTACGCCAAAAAATCCAAGATTTAATTAAAGATTGCCATAATAAATCAGCCTCTTTTCTTGTTAATAACTACAAACTGATATTTTTGCCAACGTTTACGACTTCTGCAATGGTAGTAAAGTCAGCTAGGAAATTAAACAAGAAAACAGCTCGTAATCTGCTTACCTGGAGTCATTACAGATTTCGTCAACACTTAGTTCAGATGGCAGAACGTAGTGATGTAAAGGTAGTCTTGGTTAATGAGTCTTACACCAGTAAAACTTGTCCAAGTTGTGGACATATCCATGAAAAACTAGGTGGAAATAAAAAATTCCAATGTCCAAAATGTGATTTTTCGTTACCAAGGGACTGGAATGGCGCACGAAACATAATGATTCGTGCCTTGTCGGCAACAACCACCAGGTTTTCTCCTGGTGCTATACAGGTCATTCCTGCTACTGAGTAGGTTTAGATAGGTTAAATGTTGCACCTGATCATAGAGTCTTTATCACCAGGAAGTCAAAACGAGCGTCGTGACCGAGAGGTAAAACTGAAACTCTATTCAGTGCGGGGGGTTCGGGAATACTGGATTGTGGATTGGCGCACTACTAAACTTGAGGTTTATCGGCGACAAACTGCCAAGCTTACCCTAGTCGAGACTCTGTTTCCTGGAGATATAGTGCGATCGCATTTACTTCCTGGTTTTGAGTTACAGCTCCAGATTGTGTTTTTGTAACCATCCTAAATTACCCTATCCTATTTTATCCTGGGATAAAGTATTCTGCTTTTTGAGAGTCCTAAGTGCGTGTTTAATAATCCAACTTGTTTCCTTGGTTGGAGAGTCTTGTCGCCACCGCAAACAGGTATTGATTACCCAATCTGGACTAGATTTGCTGGCATCATTCAACCAGTTACCAACCGAACGCTGCACATAATTACTGGGGTCTGAACGAACGAATTCTAATATGGTCAAACCTGGGTCGGGGTTTTTCTTCAAAGTCGGAATATGTTTACACCAAACGCCACGAGGACGAGTAGCTTCTACCGCACAGCGTCGAATATTGGGGTCTTCATCTTTAACCCACTCTGTTAGTAAATCCAAGCTATAAGCTAAATCCTCTACAAGATAGCTTCTAAGGGCATCCCAAGCGCATTCTCTGACAGAGAAACTACCATCAGCCGCGAACCTACGCATTATTTCTAACCTCTCGGGTAAGGATAAAGTCTGGTCAGCGGCTATACTAAAAGCAGCCCAAGCTCTAACCATGTCAGACGTATGACTAGCCAACGTTTCAAAAATTTCTGTTCGGTTTTCTTCGTCTTCTAGAGCCTGAAAGAGTATTGTGCCAATGCCTTTGAGTCGCTTCGTAATGCCTTGGTCTTGAAGTTTCAAGCTCTGATCATACAAGTTATCAATTTGCTCTTCCCAACCTATTTCGGTAAGACTAGTCCGAAACAGAAAAGGCATATCAATGGCTAACCATTCGACAAGATTGACGGTTTCAATTTTTCCGTGATTGAGTGCCCATAAGACGTCATTCGGAATTTCAGAACGCTTCCTTGCTCCTTTTCTAGCTTTTAGCCTTTCAAGTTCAACTGTGTGCATAAAAAAAGTTGCTTTTTTTACATCTTGCCCACCCTACAACCTTATCATTTTGATAACCGATGAATAATGGGATACACAATTAACGCAGCGATCGCACCAACTCCAACATGAAATAGCACAAACACGAAACTGTAAGTCAAGCAAGGTGTAACACCAGCCTTGGGGCAATCTAAGGATTGTTTCGGGTATAGTTGGGTGATAATAGACTCTACCGGTTTAGCAGCGGTTTGGGAAGAAATACCACTGACCGCTAAACCAATACCCACCGAGGCAATCCAACGTTCTAATCGTTTCTCCTGTTGTGCTTGTTCAGTCTCCACGATGCCTCGGATACTACCAAGCATCTGGTCAAATAGTTGCTGACCGGGTTTGAGATAATTCAGGTTGGTTTGAATCTGATTTTGAAACAGCTTGGTTCGTTGGTTGAGGAAGTATTCTAAAAACTCGATATTATCGTCTTTGAGACTAGATTCGCGGATTTTTTTGAGCCAGTAGTCATAGTTTTCGGCATTGGTAGCGATCGGCTTCGCCGCGCCAAAGGCGATCGCAGTCTTGTGATCCTCTATGTCTCGCAGATAAACAGCATAGTCAAAGGTCTGGGATGGCATCTGTGTCAGTTTCTGCTTCAGTTGCTCTAGCCTTATTTCTCGCTCCCTTGGCAATTCCTTGAAGCCTTTAACCTCTTGTTCCAGTTGCCCATAGAGTTCCCTGGTTTGGCGATAACACCAACGGGCTTCATGATAAGCAAACAGGATTTTACTGCGACAGCACAACAGATTGAAAAATGAACGGTAAGTCTTTTGTTCCAGGTTTACGGTTTCTGGGTGACGGTTTAAGCAGACGAGAAGGTGACATTGTTCCGTAGGTTTCTCTTTACCATTGTCATAGGCAAAAATAGGGCTACCAAATAACTGCCCAGATGCCATAAACTGGGGTTTTTGGTCGCTTCCCTGGAAAAAAGCATCCACACAGGCATCGGCTAACTTGCTATCCTCCTCGGGAGTGCCCACTGGTTCCCCATAAAGCACTAAGGTTTGTCCCAAGGAAGCTTGAATCGTGCTGGCTAGGAGGCACCCTTGGGGATTTAACCGACTAAATTGACCAACTGGAACGGTGACATTTTGGTAATACAGAGTTATATCAACGGCATAAGTGTCATGAATTTTAACCGGATAGACTTTGACTGTTAGGGCAGAGCCTGGTATGTGCAGTGGTAGGGTATAGGTTAAGCAACGATTATCAGGCAAGAGTTCTAGATAACGGCTTGTGATTGCTGTTTGGCTTCGAGAGGATTTTAATTTTTCAGGAAAGGATTTCAGCTCTGGGATTCCAAAGGGTTCACTGAGCTGAGCACAGTGTTGCCACAACTGATCCGCATCCTGTCGCAACTGTCCCAGTTCTTGGCAGAGATGGAAGGCATAAAGGGTGACGCTAGGGTTTTTGATTGGCAAGGCGGTGTCAGTCATCAGCCTTTGGAGTGTTGGGTTTTTCGGTTTCTTCAGTAGCTTTGGGAGTGTTGGGTTTTTTGCTTTCTTCAGTAGAACTCTTGTGAAGCTCATTCTCCAGGGTTTCCCCTTGGTTCTTGTCATCTTCGGCTTTAGTTTCAGGAGTGGATAAAGTGCCTGCAAATCCCATCTCGCCGATTGGTTTGCTAGCAAGTAAAACATTTAGAGCATCGTCAATGACTCGATGAGATGTACACCAGTTATCAATCTCATCTGCTAATCCCTCCACATCATCATTAGCCAGGGAATTAATTATCGCTTCGAGTTCATTCTCATCCTGTTCAGAAAAAAGTAGTCCCGTGTTGATTAAGGGATTAAATATCGCTTCGAGTTCATTCTCATCCTGTTCAGAAAAAAGATCGGGTTGGGTTTTGATTAGCTTTATAAAGTTTTTGATTACTTGAATCTCAGCTTCCATAGTCTTAACTCCTATTGACCAATTGCACAAAATGCTGCCCAATGGTAGGGTTCTTCAAAAGGCTTATCCCTGGGGCTTAGATCGCAAAAATTATTATTCTTCAAAAGCTGAGCCTTCAACAATCGCTTTTGAGCAATCCTGATGGGTAAGCTTTTAATCGAGAGCAATAATTCTTCCTTTGTCACATCCCGTAGCCAGAGTTGAGCTTTGTTAAGAGCAACTGCTAAGGACATCTGGTTTTGCAGATTCTCATAAAATTTAATCAGCAACAACGCTGTGGACAGCTGGTTTACAGTCCACAGGCTGCTAACTACTGCTGGACTACCCGCAACTAGGAAACCACTGGGTAAACCAATGTATTCATCGCTGATGTTGGTGTAATCAATTAATCCCGTTTCGCAAGCAGAAAGGGTAACAAGGCGACATTGTGCTAATTTCTGTTCTGATTTCAGGGCAAAGATGGCATCTAAGGTGAGGCATTTGTCTAAGTCAATGACTTCACCGTCATCCAAAGGTAAATGTTGTTCTGGATTGAGTTCAGCCGGTACAGGGTTGAGGTACGCATCTGCCAGGATTAAGGCGGATTTCTGAGGCTGCTTAAGATTAAAGTAACCGTGACAGCTAAAATGGAGACAGTGGTAAGTGTTGAGAGGTTTGCTATCTATTTTGAGAGGTTTCTTATCTATGGCGTCTTTAGTGGCAGCTTTTTCCACAAGAACCTCTGTATCTGGTGGTGGATTGAAGTAGCGTTTAATCACTTCTACTTCAATGTTGGCGTAACTTAAGTCACCCGTGGGGTTTTGGACGGCAAACAGGTGGGTAAAGTTCGGGCGTTCTCTGGTTTGAGCAAGTTGCAGTAGTTGACAGCTAGGGGCATAACTTACCCCTTCTGGAAAGCGATGCATCATAATTTCAGATGTAGCTTCTTCCTGCTTACTGTTAATTGGTAAAGCATGAATGGGAAACAAATGTAAATACCGATGGGGAATTAAAATTAAGCGATCGCACGTTTCTGGAATCTGCTTAATGATGTCATCAATGGGCAGAATTTGTGCCAACAAATCTAGGAGGTTACTCAGATTATTTTGCCAATCAGCTTTTTGGTTTTTGTAGCTTCCTAGATATTCATTTCTCCATTGTTCCAATTTCTTTAAGTCTTCCGGCTCAGACTCCAAAACGATAGGCTGCTGGGTTTTCTTGGTAAATATGAAAGTGAGCAGATTATCCTCTGTAATGTAAAACTCTACAATGGCAGTGTGGTTATATAACATCTAATTTTTTCTGAAATTCCTCAAATTTAAAGCTAGAACCGATAAGTAAATATTGGTCTTGCAATTCATTCCGCTTCTCTCGCAATTCTCTGAGATGTTGTATCAGAGCGGTGGGATTGTCAGCTGTGCACTGTTGGATTTGCTTCTGAGCTTCTGCTATTTCCTCCCTGTATTTTTCTAGTTCTTTGACAACATCTGGGGGAAATATGGTGTTTTGATCACGGCGGAGAATCTCTTCAACTAAATTGCGGGTTTTGCTCCGTTCAACATATTCAATCGCTTCGGTGAGTTTGTTACATTTTAGGCAAACTTCCACCATCCGTTGATAAAGACTATTCCATTTTTCTGCTAACTTCTGCTTTTTTTCTTCTATTAATAAATTAAAATCTCTTTTATCTCCTCCCACTTTTTGTGTAAACTTCTGTTGAATTTTTTCGATTTTTGAACCAAAATCTATTTCATTTCGTAATAGTTCTACAGTCTTGATTGCACCTTTAAAATCGTCATAAGCATTGACAAAATTACTAGCATATAGATGAGCTAAACCTCGGTTATATAGAGTTTATGCATGATCGTGAGGAAAGCCTTCAAGGGTATAAACCTCCAAGGCTAATTCATAAGCAGCGATTGCCTTTTTTATATTTTCAGCCTGACTCCCTCTGATTCGCCTACGGTAAACAGTTCCTAGATAATTCTGAACCATTGCCCAATCTTCGCGATAGTCTTGATAAGATAAGACTTCTAAAGCCAATTGGAAAGCAATAATCGCCTTTTCTAAATTCTCCGCTCTGTCCCCTTCTATACTATCGCGGTAAGCAAGACCTATAGAATTTTGTATATAAGCCCATTGATAGGGATACTCTTCTTTAGAAAAAACGTTTAAAGCTAATTGACCTGCTTCAATTTCTTTTTTTAAATTTTCAGTCTTTTCTCCAGATATCCTTTCAGCATAAGCAATAGTTAAATTGTATTGTATTTGTGCCCAGTTGTAGGGATAGTCAGTTTCAGTAAAGACTTCCAAAGCTGATTTATAAAACTCAATTGCCTTTTCTATATTATCCTCTTTATTACCCCTGACTCGATTGCGATAGATCATGCCTAAATTTTTTTGACTTCTCGCCCATTCATAGGGATGCTCTTTTTTGGTAAAGACTTCTAGACTTAACTTAGAAGCTTTTATTGCTTCCTCTATATTTTCGCCTTTTTCTCCAAGGATTCGCCAAAGATGAGCTAGAGCTATGTTATACTGAAGATTACCCCATTTTTTAGGTAAAGTATCACGAGTGACAACTTGGAGACATACTTGATAACCAGCAATAGCTATTTCTCTATTAAGATTTTCTTGACCTTGATAAAATAGATAAATTATATTGCTAAAATCAATAATATTTTTAGCCATTTTTTGGGCTTCTGATAATTCAGTAGTTTTAAATTTATCAGTCGCCCAGTTTTTAATAAACTTAGGAAAATCATCATATAATAATTGTAGATTATTGCTCAGCAGTGTTTCTACAGTTTGCGGAGGTTTATTTCCACTTCTTGGGTCATGCTCACTCTCTTTGGTAGCTTGTAATAATTGTTCTAAAAAGACAGTTTGAGCACTTTCGCGATCCGGTGTTTCTGTCATTGGTTTAATTTCTATGCTTTCAACTACTGCTAAGGTTTATTTCTGCACTTTGATTGAGGATAGAACAGAAATTATTTGATATAGCCAGAACTGGTAGATAAAAACAAAATATAGCGTTTCTAGTACTTATGAGGTACGGTCAATTTTATTGCCTGCTACTCCCTACTTCCTAACACCTAGGACTTTTTACCTAACCGAATTCAGAAATGCTATAAATTAAGATGCACTAAAACCTGTTAACGCTAGTGGTCATAATTGGTGATTTGAGCTCCCGAAACCTTGACGCTTACCATAGCCAAACTACTAGATTTTTACCACTAGGATGATTTTACCTAGAAATCAAGCAAGCCTGATATCATTTCAGGAAAATTAATTAAACTATTAACTATGTAAATCTTTGATTAAAAATCTACCAATTTTTAATTGTTTGAGGTAAGCAAGTTTGGTATTTTAGGGAGCAGGGAGTAGGGAAGTCTGAAGTCTGAAGTCTGAAGTCTGAAGTGGGTAGTACTGTAATAACATCTAAGACACGAGTACCCATTAACCGAAAAATAGTACTGTTGTATGTTAAACATGTACTGTTGTATAACAAAGGAGTACTAATTTCTCATATAGTAGTACTCCTTTGCTGTAACTAGTACTGTTGTATAACAAACGGGTACCCGTTTCTGGTTAACTAGTACCCCTTTCTCCCTAACGAGTAGTAGTTTGTCACTTACCAGTACTCGTTTCTCAGTAACTAGTACCGGTTTGTTATTAAGGAGTACCATTTTCTCTCATGGCAATAGGGAGCAGGGAACAGGGAGCAGGGAGCAGGGAGTAGGCAATAGGCAATAGGCAATAGGCAATAGGCAATAGACAATAGACAATAGACAATAGACAATAGGCAATAGGCAATTCTCAATTCTTAATTCTTAATTCTTAATTCTTAATTCTTAATTCTTAATTCTCAATTCTCAATTCTCAATTCTCAATTCTTAATTCTCAATTCTTAATTCTTAATTTTATAAAAACCCTTGACCACTAAAAATATAATCATTATTATTATATATATAAACCAAGTTGAACTTTTTCACAATGTCAGACAAATTTACTCGCAATTTCAAGAAAAAACCGACTCAGCACACTGTCTTGATGCAGTCGCTCATGGGGGAAACCACGGCAGTCGCTCATGGGGGGAACCCCCAAGACCGCGCTGCCTCCCCAAGACCGCGCTGCATCGCTCTCAAAGGACCTCGTGAATCAGTAATCAATAGTATGCATATGCTGTATTCCCTGTCTTGATGCAGTCGCTCATGGGGGAAACCACGGCAGTCGCTCATGGGGGGAA